>NZ_JASNVZ010000009.1:0-150310 GCF_049311085.1 Sphingomonas sp. 3-13AW
ATGTACGGCCCCGGGGTGCAGACCGCCTCCGCCGGAGACGGTCTGCACCCCGGGGCCGTACATCGTGTTCTTCGAGTGGGACAAGTCGGACATCACGCCGGAAGCGGCCGGGATTATCGACAACGCCATCTCGAACTACCAGTCGTGCGGCAACGCGCAGGTCATGCTGGCGGGTCACACCGACACGTCGGGTTCGGCCCAGTACAACGTCGGCCTCTCGCAGCGTCGTGCGGACTCCGTCCGTGCGTACATGGAAGGCCGCGGCATTCCGTCGGGCGTCATCACGACGGAAGCGTTCGGCGAACTGCGTCCGCGCGTCGACACCGGTCCGGGTGTGCGCGAGCTCCAGAACCGTCGCGTGGAAATCACGTACGGTCCGGGTTCGGGCATGTAATTCGACCTTCGGTCGAATGGAAATTGGGGAGGTCGGGCAACCGGCCTCCCTTTTTCTTTGTTCTTGAAAGTCTTGGTAGCGTCACCTACCGCTCAGGGCGCCAGTGCTGCCAGGGGCGTCGGATCAGAGGCGGCCGCACAAACGATGCGGCACCGTGCTTTGCGACCGAGGGTACGCATCGATACTGCGGCGCAGCCTCCGGGGAGACGGGCACGTCGCGTCGGATCGCGGCAAGCGCCTTAGGAAAGGGGCTCCGCGAGGGCGTCGGATGCGACGGCTTCCGCCAGCCACGACGGCATCTTCGCATCGCCCAACGCATCAACGCGCCGGTGTTCCACCATCAACCCAAGGTCGGGGTATTGCACCCGCGTACGATCAGTGGGCTCGCCAAGCGGCGCCACCACGAGCCGCCGATTGACTTTCGACCGGTGGTGCATGCGCGCGGTGTTCTCCTGGCCGACATAGCAGCCTTTGGTGAAGCTCACGCCGCCAAGTTCGCCGGCATTGCATTCCAGCCAGAGCGTCTTGTCTTGGCCCAGCTCCGCGGTTCCCTCGGTCACGCCCAACGAGAGGCGGTGGGCCAGCCAACCCACGGCAGGCTCCGCGGCCGGGCCGAGCCATCGACGGCCGAGCTCCGGAAGCCGCGGATCGGGAACGCCCTGTTCCCCTTCGAGGCGCCAGTGAACGCCGCCGTCGACCGGCTCGACCGTGACCGGGCGACGCAGCCGGTAGAGGAGCAGTCGTCGCGCAAGCGCCTCCCTCTGGGATGCCTCGCAGTCGATCAGGATCGCGTCGCCATCATCCCATAGGATGAAGTCGAACAGCGCCTTCCCCTGCGGTGTCAGCAGTCCCGACCAGAGGGGGACGCCGGGGCGCACCGCCATCACATCCTGCGTCACAAGCCCCTGGAGGAAGGAACGTGCTTCCGTTCCGCCGACGCGGAGCAACGAGCGGTCGGCAAGGCAGGTGGCAGGTCTGGTTTCCGTCATGGCGGCAAGGTAGGGAGGCGGAACAGCAGACGAAAGGGCGATCGTGGCAAGCTTTGACCTGAAACTGGCGGGCGGCACCGTCCACCTGCCGAGCGGCCCCGCCGAGACGGACCTGTGGGTAACGGACGGCCGGGTGGCGCAGATCGGTGGGCAAGGAGATGCCGGCTCGGTGATCGATTGCACTGGGCTCGACGTGTTGCCGGGCGTGATCGACACCCAGGTGCATTTCCGCGAGCCGGGTCTCGTCCACAAGGAGGACCTGGAAAGCGGCAGCCGCGCGGCCGTGCTGGGTGGCGTCACGGCAGTGTTCGAGATGCCGAACACCAACCCGAACACCGACAACGCCGATGCGATCGCCGACAAGCTGGCCCGGGCCCGAAACCGGATGTGGTGCGATCATGCTTTCTACGTAGGTGCAACTGCGGAAAACGCCGATCAGCTGGCGGAGCTTGAACGGCTCCCCGGCACGGCCGGCGTCAAGATCTTCATGGGTTCGTCGACGGGCAACCTGTTGGTGGACGACGATGCCAACTTGATGCGTGCGCTGCGTTCGGGCCACCGCCGCGTGGCCATCCACGCGGAAGACGAGACGCGGATGAACGAGCGTGCGGGTGAGCGGGTAACGGGCGACCCGCGCTCTCACCCGGTATGGCGCGATGACGAGAGCGCCCTGATCGCGACACGGCGTATCCTGCGGCTCGCGCGTGAAGCGCGACGCCGGGTGCACGTGCTTCACGTCACCACGCCCGCCGAACTGGAGCTGCTCGGACAGAACAAGGATGTCGCTTCCTGTGAGGTGACGCCGCAGCACCTGACGCTGGCCGGCGAGGAGGCCTATCCGCGGCTCGGCACCTACGCCCAGATGAACCCGCCGATCCGGTCGGGCGCGCACCGCGACGGCCTGTGGTACTGGCTGAACCAGGGTGTTCCCGACGTGATCGGCTCCGATCATGCTCCCCACACGTCGGAGGAAAAGGACAGGCCCTATCCTGCAAGCCCGAGCGGCATGCCGGGCGTCCAGACACTGTTGCCGTTGATGCTGGATCATGTCGCGGCGGGGCGCATGACCCTCCAGCGGTTGATCGACATGACGAGCGCGGGTCCGCAACGGCTGTTCGGCCTAGTCGGCAAGGGCCGGATCGCGGTCGGCTACGACGCGGATTTCAGCGTCGTCGACCTAAAGAAGCGCTGGTCTGTGGAAGATCCGTGGCTTGCTTCCCGCGCGGGATGGTCGCCGTTTACGGGCGCGACCCTGACGGGAAAGCCGGTCGGGACGATCGTGCGCGGGCAGCAGGTGATGTGGGAAGATCAACTCGCCGCGCAGGCGACGGGCGCTCCGCTGCGGTTCGACGCCGTTGAGTTCGGCTAATCAACGAAACGGCCGCGGGGACATGCCCCGCGGCCGGATTGTCATAGCGAAGGGGCGCCGATCAGAAGGGCATCCACTTCGATTTCTCGGTGAACTTCATGTAGCCGACATTGGCGCCGAGTCGCCAACCCACGCCGAGCCGTACCGGGATCAACACCACGTCACCGCGACGCAGGTAGCTCGCCGAGAAGCCCCCTACGAAATAGGCGCGGCCTTCCGCTTGCGGGAAGCGGTTGTAGAGCTCCTGCGAATCGTAAAGATTGTAGACGAGCACGAAGACCTTCGTAGCGTCGCCGCCGAAGTCGAACCCGACAGATGGCCCGGTCCAGTACACCGGGCGCTGGCCCTCCACCCGGTGGCTCATCACGCCCGAGCCGTAGCGCAGGCCGACAATGAACGCGCCCGCTGCCTCGCGGCCCGCGATATAGGCGTTCGGTTCGCCCTGATCCTTGAGAATGTTCTCGAGGATTCCGGCGAGGCCTTCTGCACCCTTCCCGAACACGCCTTCTGCGGCGTCGATGAGGTCGTCCCGCTTGAACGTGTCCGCCGACGCCATGGTGGCACCAGGCGCTGCAGGGGCGGGTGCCGGGCGCGATGCCGGCTCCGCCTGCTGCGTCGAATATTCGGGCTGGGCAGCGACCGCAGGATCGGGTTGGGCCATGCTCTGCTGGGGGGCGGGAGCCGAATCGAGATCGCTGTCGATCGCATCATTGGGATCGACCGTGCGCATCTGCGCGGTCGCCGGCGCGGCCAGTGCCACCGCCACGCTCCCCAGCATCAGCCAAAACCTACGCATGCCACTTCCCCGAAAACTTCCTGACCATCTATTCGCCCCTGCCGCTTTCGCTGCAATGAATGGCGCGACGAGCCGAGTCCTACACGCGCTCGAAAAGGGATGCGACCCCAGTTGATCCCGGCCAACATGCTGTCTATAGCCGCGCCTTCAAGGCCGGTTCCCGGAGACGTGGGTGAGTGGCTGAAACCAGCGGTTTGCTAAACCGCCGTACCGGGATTACTGGTACCGAGGGTTCGAATCCCTCCGTCTCCGCCAAACTGCCGCGCCTTAAAGCACTTCGTGCTTGAGTGCCCGAGGCCGGATCGCTCCCTTACGTTCTTCCGCTTTTGAGGCTGGTGGCGAGTTGCCGCTTGGCAACCCTTCAACTCCCTTGCGCCTCGTGCGTCATCTCGGCTTACGAATGCAGGGCCGGACGTTTGTCGCTACTAAGGGCGGTCGAAAACATGTCGGTGGTCGGAGGCGGGGAAGTCCAGACGCACTGCCCACCCCCGCCGACGTCCATCAAGCCTCATGCGAAGGCGCTGTCGCGTAGCGTCACCGGCTTGTTCGGCTGCAATGCTACGGCGACGCTCTTGCCCGACGCGGTCAGTGTCCGGCGGCCGGCAATCTGCGGACGGAGCGTGACTCGCTCCAGCTTTCCTGAGCGCCAGGAAAGGTCGACCTCGCAGGCGCCCCGCGCGCGCAGCCCGCTGATGCTTCCGGTAGGCCATGCTCGGGGAAGCGCCGGCAGCAGGTCGATGACATCGCCGTGGCTCTGCATCAGCATTTCGACGACCCCCGCGGTGCCGCCGAAGTTTCCGTCGATCTGGAAGGGCGGGTGTGCGTCGAACATGTTGGGATACGTCCGCTCCGGTCCGAGGAGGAAGCGCAGCACGTCGTGTGCGTGATCCCCCTGCCGAAGCCTGGCCCACAGGTTGATCCGCCACGCCGTTGCCCAGCCGGTTGCGCGGTCTCCACGAAGCTCCAGGCTGCGCTGTGCTGCGGCGGCAAGATCGGGCGTGCCGGAAACCGTGATCTGGTGCGAAGGGTGAAGACCATAGAGGTGGGAGACGTGGCGGTGGTCCTGCTCCGGCGCGTCGGCGTCCCAATCCTCCTGCCATTCCTGAAGCTGGCCCTGTTTGCCGATCTTGTAGGGCGCCAGCCGGGCCATGGCGGCGCGCGCTTCCGCGATCAGGTCCGCATCGGTGCCGATCAGCGCGGCTGCAGTTGCGGTCTGCTCGAAAAGATCCCGCAGGATCGCCATGTCCATCGTTGGTCCAGCACACAGGGCGCCGCCATGGCCATGCTGGTTCTCCGGGCTGATCGACGGGTTGGTGACGAGGTACCCAGTGCGCGGGTCTTTCTGCAGTGTATCGAGGAAGAACCGCGTCGAGCCCGCGAGCAGCGGGTAGACCGACCGCAGATAGTCCAGGTCGCGCGTGTAGTCATAATGGTCCCACAGGTGCGTGCAGAGCCACGCACCACCGGTAGGCCACATCCCCCATTGCGCGCCGTCAATCGGTGCCGCCGCGCGCCAGATGTCGGTGTTGTGATGCGCAACCCAGCCCCGCGCGCCGTACATCTCACGCGCGGTGTGCTCGCCCGTGATTGCCAGTTCCCGCACGAGGCGCGTCAGCGGCTCCACGCATTCCGCCAGGTTGGTCGCGTGCGCGGGCCAGTAGTTCATCTCGGTGTTGATGTTGATCGTGTACTTCGACTCCCACGGCGGCCGCAGGCTGTCGTTCCACAGACCCTGGAGGGTCGCTGCCTGGCCGCCGGGCTGGGAACAGGAGATCAGGAGGTAGCGACCATAGTTGAAATACAGCGCCGCAAGCGCAGGGTCGTCGGATACCTGTGATGCGCGGATCCTCTCGTCCGTCGGACGCGCGGCGGCGGCCGAACTGCCAAGGTCGATCGAGACGCGACGGAACAGGCGTTGGTGCGCCAGGCTGGCATCTGCGGCAATCCGCGCGAACGGGCGCGACCGCGTGTGCGCCAGGGCCGCGGCCGTGAGCGCCAGCGGGTCGCCGGAAACGTCATCGAAGCGACGAAAGCTGGTGCCCATCGCGACCAGGA
Organism: Sphingomonas sp. 3-13AW; assembly: GCF_049311085.1. Classification (NCBI taxonomy): domain Bacteria; kingdom Pseudomonadati; phylum Pseudomonadota; class Alphaproteobacteria; order Sphingomonadales; family Sphingomonadaceae; genus Sphingomonas; species Sphingomonas sp. 3-13AW. The sequence goes on from NZ_JASNVZ010000009.1 coordinate 5,604, forward strand.
GCGTGACCGCATCCGCGCCCCGTACCGAAAGCTTGCCTTCGGGCGTGATCTCGACGCGTCCGCCTTCGTTGATTGCAAGCAATTGCGCCGCGAAGGTCAGCGCCCCGGGCACGCCCTGTGCCGCGGCATTGGCGCCGCTGAGCACCAGTCCCGAGGCTCCGTCCGGAACCGTCTTCGCCTGCGCGTGTGGCGAGGTGAGCGCGACATCGACCGAGAGCTTTCCCCGCCCCGCCGTAAGGCGCACGGCGATCACCTTGTCGCCTGGTGAGGCGATTACCTGCCGGACGTGCTCGACGCCGCCCGCAGTGAACCGGGTGGTAGCCATCGCCGCGTCGAGATCTAGCTCGCGTCGATAGCCCGTCGCTTCCCCGAGGCCGGGGAAGTCGAGCACCAGGTCGCCCAGCGTCTGGTACTGCATCTGCTTGCCGGGTTTGGCGAGCAGCGCCTGGTTGGTCAGTGCCTCCGCTTCCTTGATGCGGCCGGCCCATACCAGGTCGCGAACCTGCTGCAGCGCTGCCTTCGCTGCGGGATTTACGGGATCATAGGGGCCGCCAGCCCACAAAGTCCCCTCATTGAGTTGCAGCCGCTCCTGCGCGGTCCCGCCGAACACCATGGCGCCAAGGATGCCATTGCCGACCGGCAGCGCCTCGGTCCATTTGGCGGCGGGCTGGCGATACCAAAGCATCGACGTGGATGACGAACGCCGCGGTGCACTCTCTGCCGGGATCGCGGCGGCGACCCCCGTAGCGGCAGCCATCGCCAAGGTCTCACGTCGGGTCAGCGGCATTGCTCTTTTTCCTCAGGCTGCGTCGTCGGGTGCGACACAGCCATCGAGGTGCATGCGCCGTCAAGGCAAAGTGCTGGACCTAGACCTGTGACGACTGCACGCCGGGTCAGCGATCGTGCAGTCGCGCGAGGGCAATGCCGGCAAGGTTCTGGGCACGCTTGATGTAGCGGATGCGGACACGGCCGGGCGGCTGCGGCAGCGCACGCAAGGCCTGGAGATGGCGGAGGCAGGAGGGCGGACAGCGCACCGTCCCGTTCGCCTGGGCGATGACCGCGGCCGCATCGCCGAGCAGGACCGGATCGCTCGTGCCGAGTTCATGCGCGCGGCGCATGGCCGCGATCAGCGCCAGCCACTCCGCGTCCATGCTGCTGCCGGGACCGAGATCCTGCTGGACGTAGCTGCGGCCGCCGACCACCACCGCCAGTTCCATGCCCGCCGGGGCAGGGCGACAGCCGCCGTCGAAGAACAGCTTCATGCGGTGCGCCATTGACCCGGCGGAAGATCCGCCAGCGTCCACTCGCCGACGCTCCAGCGCACCAGTCGCAGCGTCGGATGGCCGACCGCTGCGGTCATGCGCCGCACCTGCCGATTGCGCCCCTCGCGGATGGTGAGCTTCAGCCAGCAGTCCGGGATGCTCGCGCGGTATCGGATCGGCGGGTTGCGCGGCCAGAGGGCCGGCTCGTCGATGCGCGCGACCTCTGCGGGGCGGGTGGGGCCATCGTTCAGCACCACGCCGGTCCGCAGCCGATCGAGCGCCGCGGCATCCACGTCCCCCTCCACCTGCACCAGATAGGTCTTGGGCAGCTTGAATTTCGGGTCGGCAATGCGCGCCTGGAGGCGACCATCGTCGGTCAGCAGCAGCAGGCCTTCGCTGTCGCGATCCAGCCGACCTGCGGGATAGACGCCGGGAAGGTCGATGAAGTCCGACAGAGTCGCGCGCGTCGTGAGGGAGCCGCGATCGGTGAACTGGCTCAACACGTCGAACGGCTTGTTGAACAGGATCAGCGTCATTTGGCGCCCAGGCTCTGCGCGACCGCCTCTGCTACCTTGATGCCGTCAACGGCAGCGGAAAGGATGCCGCCCGCATAGCCGGCACCCTCGCCGGCCGGGAACAGGCCGAGGGTGTTGAGGCTCTGGAAATCGTCGCCGCGGGTGAAGCGGACCGGCGAAGAGGTGCGCGTTTCCACGCCTGTCATCACCACGTCGGGGTGGTCATAGCCCTGGATCTGCCTGCCGAATACCGGCAGCGCCTCACGCATCGCGGAGATGACGAAGTCCGGCAGGCACTCCGCGAGATCAGTCGGGTGCACGCCGGGCCGGTAGGACGGAACCACCGAACCCAGCGAGGTCGACGGCCGCCCGGCCAGGAAGTCACCGAGCCGCTGCGCGGGCGCCTTGTAGTTGGAGCCGCCCGCGACAAAGGCGCGTGATTCCCAATGACGCTGAAGCGCCAGGCCGGCGAGCGGATCGCCGGGATAGTCCCGGGCAGGATCGATCGCGACGACGAAGCCGGAGTTCGCGTTGCGCTCGTTGCGGGAATATTGGCTCATGCCGTTGGTGGCGACGCGGCCCTCCTCGGAGGTGGCGGCAACCACGGTGCCACCCGGGCACATGCAGAAGCTGTAGACGGTGCGCCCGTTCGAGCAGTGGTGCGAGATGTGATATTCTGCGGCACCGAGAATGCGGTTGCCGGCATCCTGGCCAAAACGGGCACGGTCGATCCAGGACTGCGGATGTTCGATGCGCACGCCGATCGAGAAGGGCTTCGCCTCGGCATAGACGCCCGCCTGATGCAGCATCTCGAAGGTGTCGCGCGCGCTGTGGCCGATCGCCAGGACGACGCGCTCTGCCGCGAGGTACTCGCCGTCGTTGAGATGGAGACCGCGGATGCGTCGCTCGCCCGCCGCATCGGTCGAGACGTCGATGCCGTCGACGCGGGTGGAGAAACGGTATTCGCCGCCCAGGCCCTCGATGGTCTCGCGCATGCTCTCCACCATCGTCACCAGGCGGAAGGTGCCGATATGGGGGTGTGCCTCGGTCATGATCTCGGGCGGGGCACCGGCCTTGACGAACTCCGTCAGCACCTTGCGGTTCAGGTGCCGGGGATCCTTGATGCGGCTGTAGAGCTTGCCGTCGGAGAAGGTGCCGGCGCCGCCCTCTCCGTATTGGACATTCGATTCCGGGTTGAGGACGCTGCGCCGCCACAGGCCCCAGGTGTCCTTCGTCCGCTCGCGCACCACCTTGCCGCGCTCCAGGATGATCGGGCGAAACCCCGCCTGGGCGAGGATCAGCGCCGCGAACAGCCCGCACGGGCCGGTCCCGATCACTACCGGCCGAGGTGCGCCTGCGGGTGCGGTGCCGACGGGCTTGTAGCGCGTGTCCGGGGTCGGCTGGACGTCGGGATCGCGGCGGAACCGAGCCAGGACCACGGACTCGTTCTTCAGCGTGACGTCGACTGAATAGACGAGCAGGATGTTGGACCGGTCGCGCGCGTCATGGCCGCGGCGTACGATCGAATAGCGCAGCAGGTCGCGCGGCGTGATGCGCAGCCGCTTGTACAATGCCGCCGGCAGCGCCTCGTCGGCATGGTGGAGCGGTAGTTTCAATTCGGTGACGCGGATCATGGCCGCGCCCTTACATCGCAATCGCGGCGCTTGCTAACCTTGGGCGTCCTGCCCGGACTTAGCGCCGGGGTTCCAGCCCCCGATCTCGGAATACAGCGCATCACGGAGTTCCCGCGCCATGCTGTTGAGAGCCTTGAGCTGCTCGATCGACTGGCCGGAGGAGGACAGCAGTGCTTCCCCCAGGCATCCGGTCTGGGTGAGGAGGGTGCGGCCGGCGGGCGTGAGCGCGACGAGGACTTGCCGCTCATCCCTGGGGTTGCGGTTCCGCTGGACGAGGCCCGCCGCCTCCAGCCGCTTCAGCAGCGGCGTCAACGTGCTCGACTCGAGCGCCAGTCGTTCCGCAATGCCCCCGACGGTCTGCCCGTTTTCGCGCCACAGTATGTTGAGCACCAGATACTGCGGGTACGTCAGCCCGAGTTCGTCCAGCAGGGGCTTGTACAGGCGCTGGATCGCCATGCTGGCCGAATAGAGCCCGTAGCAGAGCTGATCTTCCAGCGGCAGCAGCTGGTCTGCACCTTTCGTCATCGTCGCTCCCGGGGTGTTGGCCTGGCTCCCCATATCGCGATAATTTTTCGGGGGACAAGCGGTACAGGGGAAGGGGCCGGGCGGCTGGACATTAGCATGCGGCCTGCCTAGGCGCGCGGCGTGGCCAAGAAATTCATCCTCACTGCGACCCTGTCGGACGGCTATGTGAAGACGATCGGGCCCACCTCGATCCCCTTCACCCATTATTGGCGCATCGTCGCCGAACTTGCCAACGGCAAGACCGAGGTGTTCTGGGGGCACGCCAAGTCGCTGGCAGAGGCGAAGAGCAAGCAGGCCGCAGCCGCCGAAGCGGCCACGACGCGCGGCTGGCGATCCTATGCGTTCGAAGTGGTCGAACTGGAGAAGACCCGCGGCTGACGCCGCCCGGCTTCAGGCGACGGCCCAGCGCTCCCGCACGACCCGCTCCAAGACTGCCAGCGGCATGGCTCCGTTCAGCAACACGGCGTGGAATTCCTTGAGGTCGAACTTGGGATTCTTCTGAGCTTCGGCACGCAGGCGAGTCCACATGGTGTGGCCGATCTTGTAGCTGCAGGCCTGCCCCGGCCAGACCGTGTAGCGGTCGATTTCGCCCTGGCTGCGTCCGCGTGCAATGCCGGTTGTGGCGATCAGATAGTCGGTCGCCTGTTCGCGGCTCCAGCGCTTGGCGTGCATGCCGCTGTCGACCACCAGCCGGGTCGCACGGAACAGCAGCGACTGGAGATAGCCGACCTGTCCCAGCGGATCGCCCTCGAACATCCCCATCTCGTCGGCCAGCTGCTCTGAATAGAGCGCCCAGCCTTCCGAATAGCCGCTGAAGAAGCCGCGCCGGCGAATCAGCGGGATCTGCGTGCTCTCCAGCGCGAGCCCCACCTGCAGGTGATGGCCGGGGGTTGCTTCATGATGGGTGAGCGTCGCCAGTCCGAATTTTGGCCGGTCGAACGTGTCGCGCAGATTGATGTAGTAGATCGCCGGGCGCGAACCATCGAGCGAGGCGTTCTGGTAATAGCCGCCGGGTGCGCCCGCCTGGATGGTCGGCGGCACCCGCCGAACCTCGACAGGGGCGGTGGGCAGCGTGGCGAAGACCTCCGGCAGACGCGCATGCATCGCCTGGATCTGCGTATTGAGCTGGGCGAGCAGCGCCTCTCTGCCCGGATCGGTGTTCGGAAAAAGCTGGTCGGGACGCTTGTTGAGCGCCACCAGCCGCTCGCCGACGCTGCCCTGGGACATGCCCTGCGACTTCAGGATTGCGTCGATGCGGCCGCTGATCTCCGCGACCTGCTCCAGGCCGAGACGATGGATCTCGTCGCCGGTCATCGCGACCGTGGTCGCCGCCTCGGCCGCAGCGGCGTAATAGGCGTCGCCGTCGGGCAGGCGCCAGCAGCCGGCATCGTGCACCGCCTTTGCGCGCAGTTCGGTCACCAGCGCGCGCTGGCGGTCGAGGGCCGGAAACACCTTCTCCTCGACGATGGCGGTGGCGCGGGCGACGCGGTCCTGCGGTAGCCCCGCCGCCTTCAGCTTGGCAGCAAAGCTGGCCACCATCACCGTCTGGTCAGCGGGCTTTTCCCGCGCGCTCGCCAGCTGCTTGAGCGTGGTGTCGAGGATGTAGTCTGGCGCGAACACGCCCCGTGCGGCATCGTGGCGCTGCCGCGCGCTGCTGTCGTCGATCGCTTTCGGGAACGCCTCGAGCCGGGCGAGATAGGCGTCCGCCTCGGCGGCGTCGCGGACGCGGACCTGCGAGTCCAGGAAGTCGGGCACGTCGCGATAGGGGCCGCTCAGCTGGCTCAGCACATAGGGGGCGAACCGGCCCAGGCTGCTGCCATAGGTAAAACGCTCTGCCCCTGCGATCGCGCGGGTGAGTTGATAGCTGACGATCTCATGATCGAGCTTCGACGCGGGAGACAGGTCGGCCGTCCTGACCCGCTGAAGTTCCGCAAGCTCCCGGCGGGTGCGGGCGAGCGCACGCGCCTGGTTGGCGGCGGATTCGTCATCGAGCTGGGACTTCAGGTGCGCCCGCTCGCCCGTGTCCAGGCCCAGCCGGGTGGCCTGCTCCGGCGATTCATCCAGCCGGGCGTAGAAGAAGCCGTCGAGCATCGCGCGAAAGGCTGCATCCGCATCCGCTGCGGCAACGCCTGCCCGTGCCGGTATCGCGCCCGCCAGTGCGAGGGCGGCAGTGCCCACCATGAAATCACGACGCTGCATGGCAGTTTCCCCCTGTTGCCCCCGGTTCGAGGTGCAGCTGTAGGGAAGGGACGGCCGCCCGTCACCCTCAGCGGCGCGGCTCCAGCCACCAATCCTGACGCCAGCCACGCAGTTCCTCGGTAGGACGCCCGGATGCGTCGCGGGCGGGGGCGTAGCGAAAGCGTGCCTCGATCAGGCGGCAGGTGGTGGTGTCGAGATCCGTTGAGCCGCTGGACCGGGTGATGGCGCAGCCCCTGGGCCGTCCGGTGGCATCGACCGTGAAGCGGACCGTGACGCTGCCTTCCACGCGAGCGCGCCGGGCAGCCGGTGGATAGTCGGAATCCCGGATCGCGCCGCGCAAAAGCCGCGCCGGGGCACCGCCGCCGCTCCCGGTTCCGTCGCCGGACGTGCCGCTGCCGGTGCCTTGTCCGACACCTCCCGCACCGGTGCCGGGACCGGGGACCGGGGCCGCACCTGCCGCCGCGTCCGACCCGGGACCGGCGATCGGGGCGGCGGCGAGGGGTGGGGGCTGCGGAATACGCACCGGCGGTGCCACCACTTCGGTGGGCCGGGCGTGCAGGTTCGCAGGCGCAGCGGCGCCGCTTTTCCGCTCCGGCCGTGGCGAAGGTTCAACCGCCCTCGGCGGGGGCGGCTGCGGCGGGACGGGCAGGTCGAAGGTCAGAAGGGTGCTGCCCGATTTCGTCACGGGCGTGAAGCTCAGCGCCGTCACCAGCGCGATGCCCAATCCTGCGTGCAGCAGCAGCACCGCGATCGCGGAGGCGACCCGATGCCGCCCTTGCTGATGATAGCCCTGACGCATGCCGCCCTAGATCGGCAGGGCGAGGGCCTGGTTTCAAGGCGTGCGCGTTACCGGTTTGCGCCGAGGGGTACGCGCAACGTCACCTTCTTCCACCCCCAGCGGACCACCATATCCTCGTCATCGTCCTGTGGGTCGGCCACCTCGCGAAGCCGCCAGCGGCCTTCCTCGGTAGAGGTGGAGGATCCGACATGCCGCAGGTCGAAAGATCCCGCCTCGAACGTCTTCGAGCGCATTGCCTGCCCTTCGTTTGCGGTTGGCGTTGCCATCGCCGCGGTGCCGCTGGAGGCCAGCACAAGGATCACTGCGGCAAAGATCTTCATGGCGATATCCAGGTTCCTGGTTGGGATGATGGTCCCTAGAAAGCCTGGCAGGCCGCCGATGTTCCGCTCCGTCGCTCCCGGCCGGCGCCGCAGGACATGGTACCTTGCCCGCGTGCACCCCCGGTAGTGATGTGGAAGGAGTGGTTGGAATGCGCGCCGCCGGCACCCTATCTTGCCCGACAGGCCGGCCTGTCATCCGGCCGGTTTGCCCGACACTTCATTTGTAGCCGCGGATGGCTGGAACAGGTCTTCGCCTGAGCCACGCCGCCGGATAGGGGCGCTTGACGCGGGGTACCGGCGATCCCCACTCTCGCGCGTACACGTAAGGACCTCGTACACCCCCATGCAGCTTGTCATCGTAGAGTCGCCCGCCAAGGCGAAGACCATCGAGAAGTATCTCGGCAAGGACTATCGCGTCCTGGCCTCCTACGGCCATGTCCGCGACCTGCCTGCCAAGGACGGCTCGGTTCATCCCGACGACGGCTTCGCGATGGAGTGGGAGACCTATGCCGACAAGTCGCGCCAGCTGAAGGCGATCGCGGACGAGGCCAAAAAGGCCGACCGACTGATCCTCGCCACCGACCCTGATCGCGAGGGGGAGGCGATTTCCTGGCACGTGCAGGAAGTGCTCGCCAAGAAGAAGGTGCTGCCCAAGGAGGTCGAGCGCGTCACCTTCAACGCGATCACCAAGCCCGCGATCCTGGCGGCCATGAAGGCCCCTCGCGAGCTCGATACCGACCTGATCGATGCCTATCGTGCTCGGCGCGCGCTCGATTATCTCGTCGGCTTCACCCTCTCGCCGGTTCTGTGGCGCAAGCTGCCGGGCGCCAAGTCGGCCGGCCGCGTCCAGTCGGTGGCACTGCGCCTCATCGTCGAGCGCGAACGGGAGATCGAGGGATTCACTGCCCAGGAATATTGGTCGGTGATTGCCCAGATGGAGCAGGACGGCCAGCCGTTCGACGCACGCCTGGTGAAGTTCGACGGCAAGAAGCTCGACCGGCTGTCGCTGGGCGACCAGGGCTCTGCCCTCGCCGCCAAGGAAGCGGTCGAGGCAGCGCGCCTGTCGGTGGTCTCGGTCGAGACCAAGCCTGCCACCCGCAATCCGCCGCCGCCGTTTACGACCTCCACCCTGCAGCAGGAGGCCGCGCGCAAGCTCGGCTTCTCCGCCAGCCACACGATGCGCATCGCCCAGTCGCTCTACGAGGACGGCGCGATCACCTATATGCGTACCGACGGCGTGCAGATGGACGGCTCCGCCATCGACGCCGCTCGCGGCGCGATCGCCAACCGCTATGACGGCAGCTACGTCCCCGACAAGCCGCGCCAGTATCAGACTAAGGCGAAGAACGCCCAGGAAGCGCACGAGGCGATCCGCCCGACCGACTTCTCTAAGGACCGTGCCGGTTCGGGCGACCACGCCCGGCTGTACGACCTGATCTGGAAGCGGGCACTTGCCAGCCAGATGGCGTCGGCCCGGCTGGAGCGCACCGCGGTGGAGCTGGAGGACGGCACCGGCCGGCTGGGGCTGCGCGCGACCGGCCAGGTGGTGCTCTTCCCCGGCTATCTCGCGCTGTACGAGGAAGGCCGCGATGACGCCGGCGACGAGGATTCGCGCCGCCTGCCGTTGCTGCGCGAGGGGGATGCCCCGGCCAAGAAGAACGTGAACGCCGAACAGCATTTCACCCAGCCGCCGCCGCGCTTCTCCGAAGCATCGCTGGTGAAGCGGCTGGAGGAACTCGGCATCGGCCGCCCCTCGACCTATGCCTCGATCATCCAGGTGCTCAAGGACCGTGCTTACGTTCGCGTCGAGAAGAACCGCTTTTTTGCCGAGGAAAGCGGCCGCCTCCTGACGGCGTTCCTGGAGCGCTTCTTCGAGAAATACGTCGGCTACGATTTCACCGCGGGTCTGGAGGAGGAGCTGGACGACGTGTCCGGCGGCCGCGCCGAATGGCAGGCGGTGCTTGAGGCGTTCTGGCGCGACTTCAAGCCACGCACGGTCGAGGTGATGGAGCAGCAGCCCTCGGCGATCACCGCCGAGCTCGACAAGTTCCTGGAGTCCTACCTGTTCCCGGCGAAGGCCGACGGCAGCGACCCGCGCCTGTGCCCGAACTGCGGCGAAGGCCGGCTGGCATTGCGCGGCGGCAAGTTCGGCGCTTTCGTCGCCTGCTCCAACTATCCCGAGTGCAAGTTCACCCGCCGCTTCGGTCAGCCGGGTGGCGAGGGCGCCGCGGAAAGCGGGCCGGAGGGCCTGGGCAAGGATCCGGAGACGGGGCTTGAGGTCGAGCGCAAGTCCGGCCGGTTCGGGCCCTATATCCAGCTCGGCGAGGGGGAGGGGGCCAAGCGCGCCTCCATCCCGAAGGACTTGCCGGATGGCGAGCTGACGCTGGAATGGGCGCTCAAGCTGCTGAGCCTGCCGCGCGTCATCGGCAATCACCCCGAAACGGGCGAGCCGATCGAGGCGGCGATCGGGCGCTATGGCCCGTACCTCAAGCACGCGGGCAAATATGCGCGGCTGCAGTCGACTGCCGAGGTGTTCGAGACGGGCATGAATGCGGCGGTGGTGAAGCTTGCGGAGGCGGCCGCCGGCCGACCTGCCCGTGGTGCTGCCCGCGAGCCGCTGCGGGTGCTCGGGGCACACCCTGAGAGCCAGGCGGAGATCAAGCTGATGGAGGGGCGCTACGGCCCCTATGTCACCGACGGCACCACCAACGCGACGCTGCCCAAGACGGTGGCGCCCGAGGCGCTGACGCTGGAAGAAGCCGCGCAGCTGATCGACGCACGCGCAGCTGCTGCACCCGCCAAGAAGGGCCGCAAGGCACCGGCAAAAAAGGCGGCGGCGAAGAAGCCTGCGGCCGCGAAAAAGCCGGCGGCCAAAAAGGCTCCCGCAAAGAAGACTGCAGCCAAAACGGGCGACTAAAGGCTCGCCACCCTCGGCCGATGCGGACCGAGGGCGGCCGCCCTTAAATGCAACACAGCGCGCGTACCCCGGGGTACGCGCGCTGTTTCGCTTTCCGGTTGGGGGGCGTGCTTACTCCTCGAACGCGCCGACTTCGGTGCGGCGGCCGAGCAGGAACGCGTCCGCCACGTGGCGGAACGGCGACAGGTCGACGTCGCTCTCGCGGCGGTCGAGCAGATCGGCGAAGCGGCGGTAGAGGCGGGCATATTCCGGCTCGTCGCCGACGTCCTGCTCCACGCCATCGACGTACATCTTTGAGGCACCCATCGACAGCTTCAGGTTGCCGCGGTCGGTCTCGACGTCGATGTCCCAGGTCTGGGGCCCGCGCTGGTCGAAGTCGAAGGCGACCTCCACCGGAATGCCCGCAGTGTCGGTGAACGACAGGTCGGCCGCAATCGGCGCCGGACGGTTCGACGGGAAGCGCAGCGCCGCCTCCTGCAGCAGCAGCGGGCGCGGCAGGATATGAGTGATGACGGACAGCGCGTTGATGCCCGGATCGAAGACGCCGATGCCCGGCTCCCAGATCCATGCCTGGCCCGGGTGCCAGACGCGCACGTCCTCCTTCCAGGTGACCTGCACGCGGCGGATGGTCCGCTCGGCCAGCCAAGCGCGCGCCGGCTCGACGCCGGCCGCCTCACGCGAGTGCCAGGTAGTGAAGAGCACGCGCCCTGCATCGCGCGCCAGCCGCACGAAGTCTTCCGCCTCGGACAGCGTCGCGGCCGGCGGCTTCTCGATCATCACGTCGAGGCCGTGCGAAAGCGCTTCCTCGATCAGCGCGAGCCGGCCGCGCGGCGGCGTGCAGATCGAGATCGCCTGCACATCCGGCACCGCCTGCATCATCTCTGCGATGGTGCGGTATCCGGGCACGCCCTCGGGCGGGGTGTGGCTGGTGACGGCCGCGACCAGCGCAAAGCGGCTGTTGGCGGCAAGATGCGGGATATGTTGGTCGCGCGCGATCTTGCCAATGCCGGCCAGCGCGATGCGGATCGTGCCGGCAGCGCCGTCGCCGCTGGTGGTGTTGGTATCCGGTGCCGTATTCAAACCGCGTTCCTCTCCGCTCCGGGCGCCATGTGACGGCTGCCCTGGTGAATAACTCAGACATATCGACGAGGGCGGCAGCGATCAATCGGGCGTCCGGTGGGTTGGCGCGCTTTTCGCACAGTGCATGCCCCTTGTTCCCTGCCCCCCGGGGCCGCTACCCTGCATCCGGGAACGCGCCCAGCCGCAGCGGCAAGGGGGTGCGCCCGGGTAAGGAGATGGGCTTGCTCACACAGATGCAGGAGCTGGAGCGGCGTCGGGCAGCGGCGCGTGCCGGCGGTGGCGAGAAGCGAGTCGCGGCGCAACATGCCAAAGGCAAGCTGACCGCGCGGGAGCGGCTGGACGTGCTGCTCGATCCCGGCAGTTTCGAGGAACTCGACATGTTCGTCGAGCACAATTGCGTCGACTTCGGCATGGAGACCCAGGTGATCCCCGGCGACGGCGTGGTGACGGGCTCCGGCACGATCAACGGCCGGCTCGTGTTCGTGTTCTCGCAGGATTTCACCGTGTTCGGCGGATCGCTGTCCGAGCGGCACGCTGCCAAGATCTGCAAGGTCATGGACATGGCGATGAAGGTCGGGGCGCCGGTGATCGGCCTCAACGACTCCGGTGGCGCCCGCATCCAGGAGGGCGTTGCGAGCCTCGGCGGCTATGCCGAAGTGTTCCAGCGCAACGTGCTCGCGTCGGGCGTGGTGCCCCAGCTCAGCCTCATCATGGGGCCGTGCGCGGGCGGCGCGGTCTATTCGCCGGCGATGACCGACTTCATCTTCATGGTGAAGGACTCGAGCTACATGTTCGTGACCGGTCCCGACGTGGTGAAGACCGTCACCAACGAGGTGGTGACCCAGGAGGAACTGGGCGGCGCGATCACGCACACGACGCGCTCTTCGGTGGCCGACGTGGCGTTCGAGAACGACATCGAGGCGCTGCTCGCCGCGCGCGACTTCATCGACCTGCTGCCCGCCTCGAACCGCGTCCCGGCACCCGAGCGGCCGACCGAAGATCGCTGGGACCGCGTCGAGGAGAGCCTCGACACCCTCGTGCCGCCGTCGGCGAACCAGCCGTACGACATGCATGAGTTGATCCGCAAAGTGGTCGACGAAGGCGATTTCTTCGAGGTGCAGCCCGCGCATGCCGGCAACATCCTGACCGGCTTCGGGCGGATCGAGGGGCGGACGGTCGGCTTCGTCGCCAACCAGCCGATGGTGCTCGCCGGGGTGCTCGACATCAACGCGTCCAAGAAAGCGGCGCGGTTCGTCCGATTCTGTGACGCGTTCGAGATCCCGATCGTGACCTTCGTCGACGTCCCCGGCTTCCTCCCGGGCGTCGCCCAGGAGCATAACGGCATCATCAAGCACGGTGCCAAGCTGCTGTTCGCCTATGGCGAGGCGACGGTGCCCAAGATCACCGTCATCACGCGCAAGGCCTATGGCGGCGCGTACGACGTCATGGCGTCCAAGCATCTGCGCGGCGATCTCAACTATGCCTGGCCTACCGCCGAGATCGCGGTGATGGGCGCAAAGGGCGCGGTCGAGATCATCTTCCGCGGCCGTACGCCGGAAGAGATCGCCGAGCACACCGCCGAATATGAGGCGCGCTTCGCCAACCCCTTCGTGGCCGCCTCAAAGGGGTTCATCGACGAGGTGATCCAGCCGCATGCCACCCGCCGGCGCATCGCGCTCGGCCTGCGCAAGCTGCGCGGCAAGAAGCTGGAGAACCCCTGGAAGAAGCATGACAACATCCCGCTCTAGGCGTCCGGCGGCACCTGCGCGGTCGGGTGCAGGAAGCCGGGTCCTTGCGACGACGATGGTGGCGGGGGTGACGCTGGGCGTCGGCGCGCTGCTGCTGTGGCCGCGCGAGGATGAGCGCGGTGCGCCTATCCAGGTCACGGCCGAAAAGCCCGCTTCCGTAGCGACTTTTGCCGCGCCCAGCGGCGTGCGGGCCCTGTCCGCCGCCCAGCAACTGGCGCTTGCCGCCCGGACGGTGTTCGGCCCGAGCGGCAAGGCGGCGTCGGTCCGGGACGGTGCCCAGCTTATCACGACGCCGGCGCGGCTGGTCTGGCGCGGCGACACTGCGGTGCTGATCAGCACGGCGGAGATGGTGGATGGCTGCCATGGATGCACCGGCGGGCTCGACATCGCCTATCTGAAGCCTGCGGGCGACCGCTTCACCCTTGTGCAGCGTTGGCCGGATGCCGTTCCGGGCTCGAGTTGGGGCGCACCGCCGGGCGAATGGTCGGTGTCCGACAAGTTCGGTGCCAACCCGGTGATCTATGCCAGCGGCGGCGGAACCTGGCAGGGCTATACCTGCAGTGTGTTCACGCTCACCGAACTCGGTGCGGGCGGTCCGGTCGGAATGGTGTCCGTGCCCGAGGGGTATGACGACAGTGGCGCGGGGACGACGCCTGCGACCACGCTCGAGGGCAAGATCGTGAATATCGTGCCGGATCGCGGATTTGATGTGAACTATACGGGTACCGAGAGCTTCACCGATCATTATGTCCGTCAGGGCGACAAATACGCCGCTCGTGGCGAGATACGGATGCGCACATGCTAGGACGAGTGAACCACGTCGGCGTCGCGACGCCCTCGATCGAGCAGTGGGCAGAGCGGTACCGCGTGCTGTTGGGCGCCGAAGCCGTCGGGGAGCCGTTCGACCTCCCCGCGCAAGGCGTGCGGGTCTGCTTCGTCGATGCGCCTAACACCCAGATCGAGCTGATCGAGCCGCTAGGCGAGGGGTCTCCGATCCACGGGTTCCTCGCCAGGAACCCGGCCGGGGGGCAGCATCACCTCTGCTACGAAGTGCCCGACATCCATCGTGCCAAGGCGTGGTTCGAGGAACAGGGGATGCGCGTCCTGGGCGAGCCCCGCATCGGGGCGCACGGCACGCCGATATTCTTCGTCCATCCCAAGGACATGGGCGGCGTGCTGACCGAAATCATGGAGAGCCCGCGTGGCGAACATTGAACCGGCGCAGCCGGGCGAGGATCCCGGCGTCGCCCCCGCTGACGGCGATCTTCCTGTAGGCGACGGGAAACCGACCCACAGTCGCGCGGACTGGGAGGCGCTCGCTGCCAAGGAAGTGAAAGGCCGCGACCTCGACTGGCACACGCCCGAGGGGATCACGGTCAAGCCACTCTACACGGCTGAGGACGTGACGACCGACCCCGGCCTGCCCGGTTTCGCGCCCTTCACCCGCGGCGTCCGCGCGTCCATGTACGCCGGTCGCCCCTGGACGATCCGGCAATACGCCGGCTTCTCGACCGCCGAGGAGTCGAACGCCTTCTACCGCCGCAACCTCGCGGCAGGGCAGAAGGGGCTGTCGGTCGCGTTCGATCTCGCCACCCACCGCGGCTATGACAGCGATCATCCCCGGGTGGTCGGTGACGTCGGCAAGGCGGGCGTTGCGATCGACACGGTCGAGGACATGAAGATCCTGTTCGACGGTATTCCGCTCGACCAGATGTCCGTCAGCATGACGATGAACGGCGCGGTGATCCCGGTGCTCGCGTTCTTCATCGTCGCGGCGGAAGAGCAGGGCGTCGCTCAGGAGAAGCTGGAAGGCACGATCCAGAACGACATCCTCAAGGAGTTCATGGTCCGCAACACCTATATCTACCCGCCCGAACCGAGCATGCGGATCATCTCGGACATCTTTGCCTATACTTCGACGCACATGCCGAAGTTCAACAGCATCTCCATCTCCGGCTATCACATGCAGGAGGCCGGGGCGACGCAGGTGCAGGAGCTTGCCTTCACCATCGCCGACGGCATGGAGTATGTCCGCTACGGTGTCGCGTCGGGCCTCGACATCGACAAGTTCGCCGGGCGTTTGTCGTTCTTCTTCGCGATCGGCATGAACTTCTTCATGGAAGTGGCGAAGCTACGGGCGGCGCGCGTGTTGTGGCACCGTGTGATGACGCAACTCGGCGCCAAGGACGAGCGCTCCAAGATGCTGCGCACCCATTGCCAGACCTCCGGCGTGTCGCTGACCGAGCAGGATCCCTACAACAACGTCATCCGCACCACGATCGAGGCGATGGCCGCGATGCTGGGCGGGACGCAGAGCCTGCACACCAACGCGCTGGACGAAGCGATCGCGCTTCCCACCGACTTCTCCGCCCGGATCGCCCGCAATACTCAGATCGTGCTGCAGGAAGAGACGGGGATGACCAAGGTCGTCGATCCGTTGGGCGGCAGCTATTATGTGGAAAGCCTGACCCAGCAGCTGGTCGATCAGGCTTGGGCGATCATCGAGCGCGTCGAGGCGGAAGGCGGCATGGCCACGGCGGTGGCCGCCGGCTGGCCCAAGGCGATGATCGAGGAGGCCGCCGCCGCCCGCCAGGCGCGCGTCGATCGCGGCGAGGACGTGATCGTTGGGGTCAACAAATACCGGTTGGAGAGCGAGGACCCTCTCGAGACGCTGGAAGTCGACAACACCCGCGTTCGCGAGGGCCAGATCGCCCGCATCAGCCGCGTCCGCGCCGAGCGCGACGAGGCCGCCTGTGACGCGGCGCTCAAGGCGCTGCGGGAAGGTGCCACCGGCGACGCGAACCTGCTTGCGCTTGCGATCGACGCGGCGCGGGCACGCGCCACGCTGGGGGAAATTTCCGCCGCGATGGAAGCGGGCTTCGGCCGCTACCGCACGCAACCGGTTCCTGTCCGCGGGATCTATGGCGCCGGCTATGGCGAGGATCGCCGCTGGGCGCAGGTGGTGGAGGGCGTTCGTGCTGTCGAACAGCGCATGGGTCGCAAGCCGCGGATGCTGGTCGCCAAGATGGGCCAGGACGGCCATGATCGCGGCGCCAACGTGATCGCCTCCGCATTCGGCGACATGGGGTTCGACGTGGTGTCCGGTCCGCTGTTCCAGACGCCCGACGAGACGGTGGTGCTCGCGATCGAGAGCGGGGTGGACGTCGTCGGCGCCTCCAGCCTGGCGGCAGGGCACAAGACGCTGATCCCCGAACTCATCCGTGGGCTGCGCGAGGCCGGACGCCACGATATCAAGGTTGTGGCCGGCGGCGTCATCCCGCCGCAGGACTATGACTATCTGCGCGACGCGGGCGTGCAGGGCATTTATGGACCCGGCACCAACGTGGTCGAATGTGCGGCGGACGTGCTGCGCCTGCTTGGCCACAACATGCCACCTGCCGGACTCGAGGACGCCGCCGAATGATCGAAACCCTGGAACGCCTCCAGCCCGCGACCGCGCCGGCGGTGCGCAACGACTGGACTCATGCAGAGATCGCGGCGCTGTTCGAGCTGCCGTTCCCCGAGCTGCTGTTCCGTGCCGCCGAGGTCCACCGCGCCAGCCATCGCGCCGACGAGGTCCAGCTTTCCACGCTGCTGTCGATCAAGACCGGCGGCTGCCCGGAGGACTGCGGCTATTGCAACCAGTCCGTCCATGCCGAGACGGGGCTGAAGGCGACCAAGCTGATGGACGTGCGCGCCGTGCTGCAATCGGCGGCGCAGGCGAAGGACAATGGCTCGTCCCGCTTCTGCATGGGCGCTGCGTGGCGCAACCCCAAGGACCGCGACATGCCCGCCATCATCGAGATGGTGAAGGGCGTACGGCAAATGGGCATGGAAACCTGCATGACGCTGGGCATGCTGACGCCGTCGCAGGCCGCGCAGCTCGCCGATGCCGGTCTCGACTATTACAACCACAACATCGACACGTCGCCCGAACGCTATGGCGAGGTCATCACCACCCGCAGCTTCCAGGAGCGGCTCGACACGCTGGATCACGTGCGGGAAGCCGGCATCAACGTGTGCTGCGGCGGCATCGTCGGCATGGGCGAGACGCGGGAGGACCGCGTGAGCTTCATCCACGCGCTTGCCACCCTGCCACAACACCCCGAGAGCGTGCCGGTCAATGCGCTGGTGCCGGTGAAGGGCACGGTTCTGGGCGACATGCTCGCCGACACCCCGCTCGCCAAGATCGACGATATCGAGTTCGTGCGTACCGTGGCGGTCGCCCGCATCACCATGCCGGCCAGCATGGTGCGGCTGTCGGCTGGGCGTGAGAGCATGTCGGACGCCACCCAGGCCTTGTGCTTCATGGCCGGTGCCAACTCGATCTTCACCGGCGACAAGCTGCTCACCACCGGCAATGCCGGTGATGACCGCGACGCGGCACTGTTCGCGCGTCTTGGGCTCCGGCCGATGCAG
Source organism: Sphingomonas sp. 3-13AW (assembly GCF_049311085.1). NCBI lineage: Bacteria > Pseudomonadati > Pseudomonadota > Alphaproteobacteria > Sphingomonadales > Sphingomonadaceae > Sphingomonas > Sphingomonas sp. 3-13AW. Next base: position 23,022 of record NZ_JASNVZ010000009.1, read on the forward strand.
GTCGACGCAGCGGTCGCGGAGGAGGCGTGCGGATGCTGCTGATCCGGATCGCCGGCGTCGGTCGCCATATTCCAAAATTACCGACCGGTTGGCGTTCGTTACGCGCCAGCTACAAATAGGACCTCGCATGTTCACCAAGATCCTTGTCGCCAATCGAGGCGAAATCGCCTGCCGCGTGATGCGCACCGCCAGGCGGATGGGGATTGCAACCGTTGCGGTCTATTCCGACGCGGACAGCGACGCTCCCCACGTCCGGATGGCGGACGAGGCGGTGCGGTTGGGACCAGCACCTGCGGCGGACAGCTATCTGCAGGCAGAACTCATCCTGCTCGCGGCCAGGGAAACCGGCGCCGACTGCATCCACCCGGGCTATGGCTTCCTCTCCGAACGCGCCGACTTTGCGCGCGCCTGTGCCGAGGCGGGCATCGCCTTTGTCGGTCCGCCCCCGGCCGCGATCGCGGCGATGGGCGACAAGATCGAATCCAAGAAGCTCGCCAAGGCGGCAGGCGTCAACGTCGTACCCGGCTTCCTGGGAGAAATCGCCGATACCGAGGATGCGGTGCGGATCGCCGGGGAGATCGGCTATCCCGTGATGATGAAGGCATCGGCCGGCGGCGGCGGCAAGGGGATGCGGCTCGCCTGGTCCGAGGCGGACGTGCGCGAGGGGTTTGAGGCGACGAAGCGCGAGGGGCTGGCGAGCTTTGGCGACGACCGCGTGTTCATCGAGAAGTTCATCCAGAGCCCGCGCCATATCGAGATCCAGGTGCTGGGCGACCAGCACGGCAACATCGTCTACCTCGGCGAACGCGAGTGCTCGATACAGCGCCGCCACCAGAAGGTGGTCGAGGAAGCCCCGTCGCCGTTCGTCACGCCGGAGATGCGCCGCCGCATGGGCGAGCAGGCCGTCGCCTTGGCGCGCGCGGTCGGCTATTTCTCGGCCGGCACCGTCGAGCTGATCGTTTCGGGCGCCGATCCGACGGGCGAGAGCTTCTACTTCCTGGAAATGAACACCCGGCTCCAGGTCGAGCATCCCGTGACCGAGGAGGTCACCGGCCTCGACTTGGTCGAGCAGATGATCCGCGTCGCAGCCGGCGAGCCGCTTGCGTTCACCCAGGATGATGTGAAGCTCACCGGCTGGGCGATCGAGAACCGGGTCTATGCCGAGGATCCGTATCGCGGCTTCCTGCCTTCCACTGGCCGCCTGGTCCGCTACCGCCCACCGCCCGCGCGGGACGGCGTGCGCGTGGACGACGGCGTTCGCGAGGGTGGCGAGGTCAGCATCTATTACGACCCGATGATCGCCAAGCTCATCACCCATGCCGACACGCGAGAGGCGGCGATCGACGCGCAGATCCATGCGCTCGACCGGTTCGAGATCGACGGGCTGGGCACCAACATCGATTTCCTGTCGGCGCTGATGCAGCATCCACGTTTTCGCGAAGGTGCGCTGACGACCGGCTTCATTGCCGAGGAGTTTCCGGAGGGCTTCACGGGAGCGGCGCCTTCGCCCGAGCTGCAGCGTCAGCTTGCGGCAATGGCGAGCGTTCTCGACACCACGCTCGCGGCGCGGGGTGTGCGGATCGAAGGGCAGTTGGGACAGCCGCTGGTGCCGGCGACCGATCGCGTGGTCACATTGGGGGACGCGCGCTTCGAGACGCGGGTCGAGCCGTTCGAGGGCGGGCAGCTGGTACGCTTCGCCGATGGGGATACGATCGAGCTGGTCGGCCACTGGCGGCCGGGGGAGCCGCTGTTCGCGGCAACGCTCAACGACGAGCCACTGGTGGTGCGGGTCGCACGCGTGCGCGGTGGCTGGCGCCTCACGGCGCGCGGTGCCGTCCACTGGCTGAGCGTTCTTCCCCCGCATGTGGAGGCGCTGACCCGCCACATGATCGAGAAGACGCCGCCCGACCTTTCGCGGGTGCTGCTATCCCCGATGCCGGGGCTTCTCACGCGCCTGCACGTCGAGAGCGGCGATCCGGTGGAAGCCGGACAAGCGCTCGCCGTGGTGGAGGCGATGAAGATGGAGAACATCCTGCGCAGCCAGAAGGCGGGCATCATCAAGATCATCCACGCTACCGAGGGTCAGAGCCTGACCGTGGACGAGATCATCCTGGAGCTGGAATAGCCTCAGCCTGCGAGAAAGGGTGCCGCCACCTCGGGCGGCACCCGCAGGATCCGCGCGGTTTCCCGGTCGACGATCGCCCAGGTGGTCTTGGCCTCGACTCGCACGCGGCCATCATCCCCCAGGAAGCGCATGTGCCGGTCGAACCGGGCGCCTCGCGGCGGTTCGGTAACCCAGGTTTCGGCGGTCACACTCTCCCCCTCGCGGACGTTGCCGCGGTAATCGATCTCGTGCCGGGTCACGACCCAGAGGTAGCGCTGCTGGTGTTCGGGCGGGGCTACGGCTTCCCAATGCGCGGTGGCCACGTCCTGGATCCAGCGCACCCAGACCGCATTGTTGACGTGCCCGAGCTCGTCGATGTCGGCCGGGGTGGCGGTGATGCGGACGGTGAAGGGCGCCATGGCTGGTTCCTACCAATGCAGGCGCCCCGCCGTCGAACCACGCGCACTGCGCGGGACGACGGCTGCCGCCCCGTTCAGGCTTACAGGTTCAGCAGCGCGGGGTCGCCCCCCTGCGCGGTGATGTTGACCGAAACGGCACGTTCGGTCGCATAGCGCAGCAGCGCATGCGGCCCGCCGGCCTTGGGGCCGGTGCCCGACAGCCCCTCGCCGCCGAACGGCTGCACGCCCACGACCGCGCCGATGATCGAGCGGTTCACATAGACGTTGCCGGCCGGCACCAGGTCACGGACCTGCTCGGCAAAATGCTCGATGCGGCTGTGTACGCCCAGCGTCAGCGCATAGCCGGTGGCGGCGAGCTGACGGCCGATCGTCTCGAGCTCGTCGGCGCGATAGCGGTAGATGTGCAGGATCGGGCCGAACACTTCCTTGCCCAGGAAGTCGGCACGCGGCACCTCGGCGAGCACGGGGCCGAAGAAGTTGCCGCGTGTGCCCCAGATGCCTGGATCGACCCGCTTGAGGATTGTTGCCTCGCGTTCCAGCCGGGCAGCGTGCTCCTCCAGCATCGCCTGCGCCTCGCCGTCGATCACCGGTCCCACATCGGTGGCCGCATCGGCAGGGTCGCCGACCACCAGCGTATCGACCGCACCCACCAGCGTCGCGATCAGTTCGTCGGCCGACTCTTCGGGCACGAACAGCAGCCGCAGCGCCGAACAACGCTGCCCCGCCGACCCTAGCGCGGAGACGATGACGTCGTCGACGACCTGTTCCTTCAGCGCAGTCGTGTCGACGAACATCGCGTTCAGGCCGCCGGTCTCCGCAATGAACGGGAGGATGGCGCCCGGGCGGTTGGCGAGCTGGCGATTGATTGTCCAGGCGGTGTCGGTGCCGCCGGTGAAGGCGACGCCGTGCACCAACGGGTGGCCGACCAGCGCCGCCCCGACAGTGGCGCCGTCCCCCGGCAGCAGGGCGAGCAGGTCCGCGTCCAGCCCGGCGCGATGGAACAGGCGGATCGCTTCGGCCGCGACCAGCGGGGTCTGCTCTGCTGGCTTCGCGAGCACCGCATTGCCGGCCGCGAGCGCGGCGGCAATCTGGCCGGTGAAGATCGCCAGCGGGAAATTCCACGGGCTGATGCACACGAACGTCCCGCGCCCGCGCAGCTCCAGGTGGTTGGTCTCGCCGACCGGCCCGGTGAGCGGCTGCAGGCCGGAAAACTGCTTTTCCGCGAGGTGCGCGTAATAACGGCAGAAATCGACCGCCTCACGAACTTCGGCAACGCCGTCGTTGAGCGTCTTGCCCGCTTCCCGCGACAGCAGCGCCACGAACCGGTCCATTTCCGCCTCCAGCGCGTCGCCCATCGCGCGCAGCACGACGGCACGGCCGGCCCCGCCCTTGCGATCCCAGGCGGGCTGCGCCGCACGGGCGGTGCGGGCGGCGAGGTCGATGTCCTCGGTCGTCGCTTCGCTCACCGCACCGATCAGGCGGCTGCGATCGACCGGGCTGGTCATCGGCTGTGGCCCCTTGCCGGCACGCAGCACGCCGCCGACGATCGGGCCTGCCGAGATGGTGTCGGCGGCGCCGAGCTCGGCCGCCTGACGCGCGGTCGCGCGCTCGCTGTCCCGGCTATAGTCGCGGCCGAGCGGGTTGCGGCGGGTGGCGCCATAGATGTCGCCGGGCAGCGGCAGACGCAGGTGGCGTCCGGGCTGCGCCTGCACCGCCGCGATCGGATCACCCACCACGGTTTCAGCAGGCACCCGCTCGTCGAGCAGCGCGTGGACGAAGCTGGTGTTCGCGCCGTTCTCAAGCAGGCGACGGACCAGATAGGGCAGCAGTTCTTCGTGCCCGCCCACCGGCGCATAGGCGCGCAGCGTGAAGCGGTCGCCGGCCGAGCGGTACAGCGCCTCGCCCATGCCGTGCAGCCGCTGGTGCTCGATCCGCACCCCGGCCCGGTCCGCCATCCGCCGCACTGCTGCCAGCGTATGGGCGTTGTGGGTCGCAAACTGCGGATAGAGGCTGGGGGCGGCGCGGATCAGCTGGTCGGCGCAGACCAGATAGGAGAGGTCGGTCGCGGGCTTGGTCGTGAACACCGGATAGTCCGGGCGGCCGCCGACCTGCGCGCGCTTGATCTCGCTGTCCCAATAGGCGCCCTTCACCAGCCGCACCATGATGCGGCGGCCGCTCGCCTGCGCCAGCGCCTCGAGCCCCGCGATGACGGCGCGGCCGCGCTTCTGATAGGCCTGCACGACCACGCCCAGCCCGGTCCAGTCCCCCAGCTCCGGCTCGCGCACCAGCCGCTCGATCAGCTTGAGCGACAGCACCAGTCGCTCCGACTCCTCGGCGTCGATCGCGAGGTTGAGGTCGTATTTCGCGGCGATCTTCGCCAGCCGCACCATGCGTGGGTAGAGTTCCTCCCACACCCGCGCTTCCTGCACTGCCTCGTAGCGGGGGCAGAGCGCCGACAGCTTGACCGACACGCCATGGCCGTCCTCGGGCTTCAGTCCGGTGCCGCGCGCCCGGCCCACCGCCTCAATCGCATCGGCATAGATGCGCTCATAGCGTTCGGCGTCGGCGGCCGTGCGGGCGCCTTCGCCCAGCATGTCGAACGAGCAAAGATACCCCTCGCGCTTGGCGCGGGTGAGTGCGCCCTCGATCGTGCGGCCGAGCACGAACTGCTCGCCCATCATCTTGACCGCGGCGCCGACCGCCTGGCGGATCACCGGCTCGCCAACGCGCGCCGCGAGCCGCTTTGCCCAACCGGACAGGTCGCGCCGCGCTTCCTCGTCCACGTCGATCAGCTTGCCGGTCAGCATCAGCCCCCAGGTCGAGGCATTGACGAACAGGCTGTCGGAGCCGCCGAGATGGCTCGCCCAGTCGGCCGATCCGATCTTTTCGGCGATCAGCCGGTCGCGGGTCTCGGCATCGGGCGTGCGCAGCAGCGCCTCGGCCAGGCACATCAGCGCCAGCCCTTCCTTGGTGCCCAGCGAGAATTCCTGGAGGAAGCTCTCGACCACACCCTGCTTGCGGGTGGAGGCGCGCGCGGCCTTCACCAGCGCGACCGCATCCTTGCCGATCTGGCTGCGCTCCTCCAGCGACAGGGGGACGGCGCGCAGCAGGTCCGCGACCGTCTCCTCCTCGTCCTGGTACTGGAGGGCGTCGAGGTGGTTCCAGTCAAACGAACGAAGCATTCGGCTCTCCGGCGGGCAGAAGGTCTTTCAGGTTGCTTCCGGAGCTATGCGAAACACCACCGATTGTGCTTTGCATTTTGACGGGCCATGCCGAATTCCCGGGCCTTAAAGGCGGATTTGCCGAAGGATCTTCGATGGACGCAATGGATCGCAAGCTGCTGCGCGTGTTGCAGGAGGATGGGCGCATCACCAATCAGGCGCTGGCCACCCGCTGCGGCCTGTCCCCCGCCGCCTGCTTCGATCGGGTCAAGCGCCTGCGCACGAGCGGCGTCATCCTCGGCTATACCGCGCTGCTCGATCCCGAGCAGCTGGACCGCGCCCTGATGATCTTCGTCGAAGTGCTGCTCGACCGCACCACCGACGACGCCTTCGCAGCCTTTGCCGAGCATGTCCGGCGTGTGCCCGACGTGCTGGAGTGCCACATGGTCGCCGGCGGCTTCGACTATCTGCTGAAGGTGCGCGTCGCCGACATGGCCGCCTATCGCGCGTTCCTGGGGGACACGCTGGTGGCGATGCCCGGTATCCGGGAGACGCGAACCTACGCGGTGCTGGAGGAGGTCAAGGCGACGACCCGGCTGCCGCTCTAGGCGTCAGCCGAGCAACTGCCGGTACAACGCCGCATAGCGGGCGCCGCTGTTGTCCCACGAAAAGTCGGCAGCCATGCCGCGGCGCTGGATCTGCCGCCAGCGCGCCGGTTCGCGATGCAGCGCGATCGTGCGGGCGATGGCGCTGCGGAGCGCCTGGGGCGTGACGCCGTCGAACTGCACTCCCGTGGCGACTCCGGCGTCCAGTGCGGCAACATTGGCATCGATCACCGTGTCGGCCAGTCCGCCGGTCCGCGCCACCACCGGCACGCAGCCATAGGCGAGCCCATAGAGCTGCGTGAGGCCGCAGGGCTCGAACCGAGAAGGGATCAGGATCGCGTCAGCGCCGCCCTGCAGCAGGTGGGACAGCGGCTCGTCGTAACCGATCTCGACACCGATGCGGCCGGGATGGCGCGTCGCGGCGTCGCGGAACGCCTGTTCCAGCCCAGCATCGCCGGACCCCAGCATCGCAAGCCGTCCATCCATTGCGATGAGGTCGTCGAGCAGGCCGGCAAGCACGTCCATGCCCTTTTGCCAGGTAAGGCGGCTGATGACGGTGAAGATCGGCCCCGCGCCAGAGAGGCCGAAACGCTGTTCGACTGCCAGCTGGTTCGCGATCCGGGCCTCAAGATTGTCGGCGCTGTAGCGCGCGGCGAGCAGCGGATCGGTCGCGGGATTCCACACGGCGGGATCAATCCCGTTGAGGATGCCGGTCACGCGATCGCCCCGCGATGCGATCAGCCCCTCCAGCCCCATGCCGAACTCGGGCCTGCGGATTTCCTCCGCATAGGTGGGGCTGACGGTGGTGATCGCGTCCGCGGCCCATAGCCCTGCCTTCAACAGGCCGACCGAGCCGTAATATTCGACGCCTTCAATGCCCCACGCCTGCGGCGGCAGGCCCAGCTGCCCGAACACGCCGGCATCGAAGCTGCCCTGGAACGCGATATTGTGGATGGTCAGCACGCTTGGAACACGGCGAGCGTTCTGAGCGAAGTGCAGATAGGCCGGGGCGAGCCCCGCCTGCCAGTCATGCGCGTGGAGCAGGTCGAAGCGCTGGTTGCCGACCTTGCCCGACGCGAGGTCCGAAGCGGCACGCGACAGCGCAGCGAAACGGCGCCAATTGTCCGGCCAGTCGCGCCCCTGCGGATCGCCATAGGGACCGCCGTCGCGCGCGAATAGCGCTGGCGCATCCAGCACCAGCAGCGGCTGTTCGCCGAGCATCCCGGCAAACAGCCGCGCCTCCGCTCCCAGCAGATCGGGCCAGCGGTGCACGACCTCCGCGCCGCCGACATGCGCGAGCACCCTGGGATAGCCGGGGAGCAGCGTGGTGGTGGCGATGCCGTGCGGCGCCAGTGCATCGGGCAGCGCGCCGACCACATCGGCGAGCCCGCCGGTCTTGACCAGCGGATAGGCTTCCGACGCGACCGACAGCGCGTGGATCATGCCAGGCGGTCGATCATCGGCTGGGTGATCAGGCACACCCCGTTCTCGGTCCGGCGGAACCGCTGGGCGTCGAGGATCGGGTCCTCACCCACCACCAGCCCGTCCGGGATGCGGACGCCGGCATCGACCACGACCTTGGTCAGCCGCGCATTGCGCGCGATGTGACAGCGCGGCAGCACCACGGCCTGGTCGAGCATCGCAAAGCTGTGGGCACGCACCCCGGTGAAGACCAGGCTGTTGTGGATCGACGCGCCAGAGATGATGCAGTCGCCCGAAATGAGCGAGCTGATCGCCTCGCCGCGGCGACCTTCCGCATCGTGGACGAATTTGGCCGGCGGGGTGACCTCCGAATAGGTCCATAGCGGCCAGCTGCGATCATAAAGGTCGAGCTTGGGCACCACGTCGGTCAGGTCGATATTGGCTTCCCAATAGGCGTCGACCGTTCCGACATCGCGCCAATAAGCCTCCCGCTCCTCGGGCGCGCGCACGCAGGAGTCGGAAAAGCGATGCGCCACCGCGTTCCCGTGCCGGACGAGGTAGGGAATGATGTCCTTGCCGAAGTCGCGGGCCGACCCGGGATCGGCGGCATCCCGGCGCAGCTGCTCGATCAGCAGCGCCGTGTTGAAGACATAGATGCCCATGGATGCGAGCGCGACGTCCGGACGCCCCGGCATGGCCGGCGGATCGGCGGGCTTTTCCACGAAGTCGGTAATGCGGCTCTGGTCGTCGACTGCGATGACGCCGAAGCCGCTCGCCTCGAGCCGGGGTACCTCCATGCATGCGACCGTCACGTCAGCGCCGGTTTCGCAATGCTGCTGGAGCATCAGCTCATAGTCCATCTTGTAGATATGGTCGCCGGCCAGGATGACCATGTACTTCGGCGCATAGCTTTCGATGATGTCGATGTTCTGGAAGACGGCGTCGGCGGTGCCCTCATACCATTGGAATTCGCTGATACGCTGCGATGCCGGAAGAATGTCGAAGCCTTCGTTGCGCTCGGCCCGCAGGAAGTTCCACCCGCCCTGCAGGTGGCGGATCAGCGAATGCGCCTTGTACTGCGTCGCGACCCCGATCCGCCGGATGCCGGAGTTGATCGCGTTGGACAGCGCAAAGTCGATGATCCGGGACTTGCCGCCGAAATAGACCGCCGGCTTGGCGCGGACATCGGTCAGTTCCGCCAGGCGGCTGCCGCGTCCGCCGGCCAGCACATAGGCCATAGCGTCGCGTGCCAGCGGCTGCCCGCGCCTCTCGATCATCGTGTCTCTCCCGTCGGCTTTTGTTGTTATGGTTTCAGAACGCTCAGCCAGGCGTTCCGGTTCTCTGGGGCAGGGCAGGTACGTGCCAGATGTCGCGCGCATATTCGCGGATGGTTCGGTCCGATGAGAACCAGCCCATGCCCGCGACATTGCGAATGGCGGCCGCGCCCCAGCGTGCGGGGTCGCTCCATCGACGGTCCACCTCCCGCTGGGCTGCCGCATAGCTGTCGAAGTCGGCCGCCACGAAGAAACGGTCCTGGTCGTAGAGCTCCTGTACCAGGCCCGCATAGCGGCCCGGATCGTCGGGCGAAAAGACGCCGGAGGCGATCGCGGACAGCGCCTGGGCGAGCGGCGGTGAGCGGTCGACCCACTCGCGCGGATGATAGTTGCGGCTGCGCTCGGCGACCTGCTCGGCGGTGAGGCCGAAGATGACGATATTCTCGTCGCCGACCCGCTCCTTGATCTCGATATTGGCGCCGTCGAGCGTGCCGATGGTGAGGGCGCCGTTGAGCGCGAGCTTCATGTTGCCGGTACCCGACGCCTCCATGCCCGCGGTGGAGATCTGCTCCGATAGGTCGGCCGCAGGCATGATGCGTTCTGCCAGCGAGACATTGTAGTTGGGCAGGAACACTACCTTCAGCAGGCCGCCGACCGCGGGATCGGCGTTGATGCGTCGCGCGATGTCGTTGGCCAGCTTGATGATGAGCTTGGCGGTCCAATAGGTCGGTGCCGCCTTGCCCGCGAACAGCTTGACCCGGGGGACCCAGTCGCGCTCTGGATGGCTGCGGATCTGGTCATAGAGCGCTACTGTCTCGACGAGGTTCAGCAACTGGCGCTTATACTCGTGGATGCGTTTCACCTGGACGTCGAACATGGCGTCCGGGTCGAGCGACAGCTCCATTTCGGCCTTGATGTGCTGGGCCAGCGCCACCTTGTTGGCGCGCTTCACGCTCGCGAACCGCTCGCGGAAGCCCGCATCCTCGGCAAAGGGCGCGAGCAGCGACAGCTTGGCTGCGTCATCCTTGAACGCCGGGCCGATCGCGTCGGCGATCAGGCGGGTGAGCCCCGGGTTGCACTCGTGCAGCCAGCGGCGCGGCGTGATGCCGTTGGTCTTGTTGTTGATGCGGTCGGGATAGAGGCGATGAAGGTCGGCAAAGACCGTCTTCTTCATCAACTCGGTATGCAGCGCCGCCACGCCGTTGATGCTGTGCGCGCCGGCAAAGGCGAGGTTGGCCATGCGCACCCGGCGCTCGCCACCCTCATCGATCAGGCTGATCGCGGCGATGGCACGGTCGTCGATCCCAGGCGTCTCACGCGCTTCCTTCAGCAGCTTGGCATTGATGGCATAGACCAGTTGCATGTGCCGCGGCAGCAGCCGCTCGAACAGCGGCAGCGGCCAGCTTTCCAGCGCTTCCGGCAACAGCGTGTGGTTGGTGTAACCAAAGGTCGCCCGCGCAATGTCCCATGCCTCGTCAAACGGCACCTCGTACTGGTCGAGCAGCAGCCGCATCAGCTCCGCCACCGCCACCGCCGGGTGGGTGTCGTTGAGCTGGATGGCGGCCTTCTCCGGCAGGGTCGTGATGTCGCCGAAATATTGCAGGTGCCGCCGCACGATGTCCTGGATCGACGCGGAGGAGAAGAAATACTCCTGCCGCAGCCGCAATTCCTGGCCTGCGGGTGTCGAGTCCGCGGGATACAGCACCCGGACCAGCGTCTCGGCGGCGACTTGCCCGGAGAGCGCGCCCTGATGGTCGCCCGCATTGAACTGGTCGAGCCGGATGGGATCGAGCGCGCGTGCGGTCCACAGGCGCAGGGTGTTCACCCGCCGGCCGCGCCAGCCGACCACCGGCGTGTCGACGGCGATCGCCTCCACCGCTTCGGCCGGCTTCCAATGGGCGCGGCCCTCCTCGTTGCTGGTGACCTCGCCGCCGAAGCCGACCAGATAGGCGCTTTCCCACCGCTCGAATTCCCAGGGGTTGCCATAGGCGAGCCAGGTTTCGGGAAGTTCGACCTGCCAGCCACCATTGATCCGCTGGCGGAACATGCCGTTCACATAGCGGATGCCATAGCCATAGGCCGGCAGGCCCAGGCTCGCGAGGCTTTCCATGAAGCAGGCTGCCAGCCGCCCCAGCCCGCCGTTGCCCAGCGCGGCATCGGGTTCGATCTCCTCGATCTGGGTCAGGTCCACGCCCAGCGACGCAAGCGCATCCCGCACCTCGGCATCGCGGCCGAGGTTGGCGAGCGTATCGCGCAGCAGCCGGCCGATCAGGAACTCCAGGCTGAGGTAATAGACCCGCTTGGCCCCGGCCGCATGCGCCTCTCGCGTCGACTCCATCCAGCGATCGATGATGTCGTTGCGCAGCGTCAGGATCGTCGCGGCCATCCAGTCGTGCGGGTGTGCTGCCCGCTCGTCCTTGCCGATGCGATGTTTGAGCGTGTCGACGATCTGCGCTGCGAGCGGGGAATAGGTCATGGAAATGCCGTAACAAGGGGCAGGAAAGAAGCTTGTACCGCGCGAAGCCGCACTGTCATTACTGAATGATAACGACCGCGACAGGTTCATCACGAAGCAGCGCGGCGACATTCGTCTCCACGTCCTCCGGCAATCCTTCCAGCGCTGTGTCGCCCCACCATTGCGCGGGAGGGGCGGGCATGTCGGTGCCGGCAGTCGCTTCCGCCGTGCGCAGCGCGACGACTGCAAGCAGGGTCGCATCGCCGTGGTTGCGCGTGAAGGCAAGGACGTTACCGGCGCGCGCGCCACGAACTGGCACCGGACGATAATCGCCCGCCGCGAACAGGTCCGCGTGCTGCCGCCGCAGCCCCAGCAGGCGGGCGATCAGCGCCAGCTTTTCCGCGCCCTCACGTTCGGGGTCCGCAAGCAGTTGCCCGCGCAGCGCATAGTCGACCGGACGGCGATTGTCCGGATCGACGAGGCTGAAATCCGGCAGCTCCGTGCCCTGATAGCAGTCGGGCACGCCCGGCACCGTGTAGCGCAACGCCACCTGCGCCAGCGAATTGGCGCGTGCCGATGCCGCCGTGGTCACCAGAAAGGCTTGGAGATCGGCCAGGAAATCGCGGGACTTCGCCGGATCCAGCAACGTCCGCACCAGCGCCTCAGCGGCGCCTTCATAGGCTTCGTTGGGCGCTTCCCAAGACGAGCGGAGCTTGGCCTCGCGCACCGCCTTCTGCTGCCAGTTGACCAGCCGGTCGGCAAAGGCGGACAAGCCGTCGGCATCATCCACCGCGAGCCCGTCGGGCCAGGCGCCGAACAGCGTCTGGAACAGCATGTAGAGGTCTCCGGGCTCGACGCCGTCGGCATGGGGCGCGGCCATTGCGTGCCAGCGCAACACCGCCTCGCGCCAGGCATCGGGCAGTTCGCTCACAACCGCGAGCCGTGCGCGCACGTCTTCCCCGCGCTTGTGGTCGTGGGTGGCGGTAGCGAGCATGCTGTGCGGGAAGCGCTGGGCCCGTCCGACCGCGTCGGCATGGAACTCGTCGATGCCCGCAGAGAAGCGATTGGCGTCGAAGCCGACATCGTTGCGGGAGAGCAGGCGACCATAGCGATAGAAGGCCGTGTCCTCGACCGCCTTGGCAGCGATCGGCGCTGAGAGCTGCTGAAAGCGACGCACCGCCTCGGCCACCAGATCGGGATCGCCTGGCCCCGTGCCGGCGAGCCAGTCGAGGACGCGATCGACCACCGCTTCCTCGCCGGGCGGGATGTGCGCGGCGACACGGGTGCGTGCGATCTCCCGAATCTCCGCATCGCTCTCGGGCGCTGCGTCGCCGGTGCCATAGGTGCGATAGACCGGGAATACCCACAGCAGCCGTTCGACTGCACGGCGCAGCATGCCCCGGGTCAGCCCCTCCGTCTCCGGGGTGGCGGCGGCCAAGGTGGCGAACGCCTGGACGCAGCGGGTCAGCTGACCCTCAAAGGCCCACGCCAGCATATGGCGCCGGGCCTCGATCTCCTCGGCCTCGAAATCGGCCGGGCGACCGCTGATCTCTTCCCACAATCGATTGAGCGGTGCCTCGCCCTCCGGCGCGTGGAGCAGCGCGGTGACTTCCTCCATGAAGTCGTAGCCGCTGGTGCCGTCGACGCCCCAATCCTCCGAAAGCGGCTCGCCGCCGCCCAGGATCTTTTCGATCACGAAATAGGCGGGTCCGGGGGGCGCGTCTGCCGGGCGCGCCGTCGCATCGAGGCGCGCCCGCAGCGTGCGGCAATAACCAGCCGGGTCGGTAAGGCCATCGACATGGTCCACCCGCACGCCGTCGATCAGCCCCTCGGCATAGAGGCGCAAGGGGAGTGCGTGGACCGCCTCGAACACCTCCGGATCCTCGATGCGCAGGCCCGCAAGCTCGCTCACCGTGAAGAAGCGACGCCAATTCAGCGCGTCGTTCGCAGTCCGCCACGACGCAAGCCGATAATGCTGGCGCCCGAGCAGCGCCTGGATTTCGGATGGGTCGGTCGTGGCGCCGCCTGCCTGGTCCTCGTCGCGCAGCGGAATGCGCCGCTCGCCGTAGAGCGAGACGAAGCGCCGACCGTCCTCTACCACAATCGCGACGGCGCGCTGTTCGATGGCTTCCGACAAGGGCGTGCCGAGCACCGGCAGCAGGACCGGCTCGCGCCAGTCTATGTCGAAGAAGCGGGCATAGCCACTGTCCTGCCCATGGGCGAGCACGTCCATCCACCATGCGTTCTCGTCGCTCGCCACGCCCATGTGGTTCGGCACGATGTCGATGATGATGCCCATGTCGCGGGCGCGCAGCGCCTTCACCAGGCTGCGGAACCCCTCTTCGCCGCCCAGTTCCGGGCCGATCCGGGTCGGATCGACCACGTCATAGCCGTGGGTGGATCCGCTCTGCGCCGTCGTGATGGGGGAGGCGTAGACGTGGCTGATCCCCAATGTGTCGAGATAGGGAACCAGCGCCTCCGCATCGGCAAAGGTGAAGTCGCGGTGGAACTGGAAGCGATAGGTGGCGCGGGGTGTCATCCGTTCCTCATGCTGTTGATGCGGGCGACGCGGCGGGCGACTTCGGGCCGGTCGAGCAGCTCGGACGTGGGCGCCGGCATTCGCCGCCGCCAATTGGGATGTTCGTCGATGGTGCCGGGCAGATTCGGCTGCTCCACGGCGCCGATCAGATCCTCGATCGGCAGGATCGCGAGTTCGCAAGGCGTGCCCGCGATGAAGGCGAGCGCCGCGTCGACGGCAGCGGTCGGATCGTTCGCGGAAGGCTCCGGCGCGTCGGTGATCTCCGCGTCGGTAAATGCCTTCCACAGGAGCGTCCGTTCCTCGGCGCGGGTGGCGCGTTCCTCCGCCTCGACCGAGCCGGCACGGGTGCGTCCGAGGTCCCAGTTCCAGTCGATGTCGCGCCCGGTCCACCAGCCCGCGACCGTCGCGAGGTCATGGGTCCCGGTCATCGCGGCTGCCTCGGGCGACCAGCGATCGGGCGGGATGAAGCCATCCTGGTCCCGCTCGAACGGCAGCACGCGCATGCCGAGCATCCCGCGTTCGTCCATCTTCGGGCGGAAGCCCTCTGGCACGGTTCCCAGATCTTCGCCGATGACCACGGCGCGCGCGCGGTGCGATTCGATGGCGAGAATGCGCAACATGTCGTCCAGCGGCATCGTCAGATAGGCGCCATCGCGCGCCGATGCGCCTTCCGGCACCACCCATAGCCGGCGGAGACCCAGCGCGTGGTCGATGCGGATGCCGCCGGCATGGTCGAGCGCCGCGCGCAAGGTTGCGATGTACGGCTCGAACCCGGTGCGCTGGAGCGCCCGCGGCGAGAAGCCGGTGATCCCCCAGCTCTGTCCCTCGGGCCCCAGCAGGTCGGGCGGCGCCCCCAGGGACAGGCCGGTGAGCAGGTCGTCGCGCCGGCTCCAGGCGTGGCTGCCGCCGCCGTCCATCCCCACCGCCAGGTCGGCGATCAGGCCGAGCGCCATGCCGCCGTCGGTTGCGGAACGCTGGGCCGCGTCGAGGCTGCGCTTCGCCAACCACTGGCAGAAGAGGTAGAAGTCGACCTCTTCGGCATGGTCGGCCGCGAAGCGGGCAACCGCTGGACCTGCCGGGTCGTGGAACTCGGCGGGCCAGCCTTGCCAACCGGTGGCCCCGGTCGCCTGGAAGAAGTGCGCGTGGAGCGCATCGAACCGCGCGTGGCGGAGCAGTTCGTCGCCGCCCGCGCGTGCATAGTCAGCAACCGCCTCCCGCACGGACGCATCACGTCCTTCGAATGCGGCGCGGAGCACGCGCAATCGCGCCGGAATCGCCGTGCTCCAGTCGATCAGTTCGCCGGATGGCGCCTCATCCACCTGCGGGCCGGCGAGCGCAGGGTCTCCGTAGAGGATGTTGAGGAACAGGCGACTGGACGGAGCATAGGGGCTGTAGCGGCTGGCGTCGGCAGGAAACAGCGCGTGGACCGGGCTGATGGCCACCGCATCCGCTCCGGCCGCCGCGAACCTGCGGGCGCCGTCTGCCAGTGTACCGAAGTCCCCGAACGCGCGCGGCGTCGCGTCTCGAAGGCCGGGGATCTGGACCGCGGTTCCCCACAGCCGCGCCGCGCCGGCGGCGTCGGCAATGCCGAAGCAGCGGCGCGGCGCGATGGCGAGGCGGATGGCACGCGCGCCCTGCGCGAGTTGGTAGTAACCTGGCGTCGCCTCCGGCGGCATGCGGAGCCCGCCGTCGACGGGTGTGAGCGTAACGGAACGGCGGCTGCCGTCCTCCGCCACCAATTCGGCATTGCCCGCATCCAGGCACCCCGCCGGCAGCAGGATGGCCGCGGCGACATCTGCCGAGACGAAGCTGCACCCGGCCGCACGGTCTTCGGCCAGAAGGCGCCGGCTTTCCTCGATCACGCCCGCATTGTCGGCGGGAAGGCCGAGGGCGGCGAGCACCGCCACCAACGCCGGGTCCGCAACATGCTGCGGCCCGCCCGCTGCATCCTCCCAGTCGATCTGCAGGCCCGCTTCGATCGCAAGGCTGTGGAGTGGGGTCATGCCTCCATCCAGACCGCGACGCTGGCGGGCGCGCCCGGTTCGCCGCGTGCGAACAACGGGTTCGCAAGATCCGGAAAGGCCACGGGGCTGTCGCCTAGATTGAGGGCGATCGTCAGCCGGGCACCATCGCCCATCTGCCAGCGGGCAAGGACTGCGCCGTCGCCGATCGCTTCCGCCCCCAGGCTCCTGGTGCCTTTCAGGCGCGGCACGATGTGTGCGTGGCGCAGGCCGAGCAGCTCGCGATAGAGCGCGCGCCATGCGTCCGCCTCGGGCCCCGGATCCGGGCGCGAACGCTCAGAGGTGGCGGGCGCATTCGGATCGGGGATGCGCGCGCGCGCTGCCGGATCGGCAAACGCCTGGAACTTGGCGAATTCCTTGCGGCGTCCCTCCCGCACTGCATCGGCGAGTTCGTCGTGGAAATCGGTGAAGAACAGGAAGGGGGCCTCGCTGCCCTCGCTGTCGCCCATGAACAGCAGCGGGATCTGCGGGCCGAGCAGCAGCAGCGCCGTCGCGGCGCGAAGCTTGTCGGGATGGGCAAGCAGCGTCAGCCGCTCACCCATCGCGCGATTGCCGACCTGGTCGTGGTTCTGCAGGAACGCGACGAAGCTGGTGGGCGGCAGGTGGCTGCTCCTGCTGCCGCGCGGCTTGCCGTCGTGGTTGGGCGACCCTTCGCCCTGATAGATGAAGCCCTCGCTCAGGCACCGCGCCAGCCGTTCGGCCGGGCGGTCGGCGAAGTCCTGGTAATAGGCGCTGGTCTCGCCGGTCAGCAGCACATGCAGGACGTTGTGGAAGTCGTCGTTCCACTGCGCGTGGTAGCGGCCGGGGGCGAGGCGTTCGGCGTCGTTCTCCTCATTCTCCAGCACCAGATGGACGTGACGATCCTGGCCGACCGCTTCGCGCAATTCGGCTGCCATCCGATCGAGGAACGCGGGATTGCCGATCGCGTGGACCGCGTCGAAGCGCAGGCCGTCGACCCGATATTCCTCCAGCCACATCCGCGCATTGTCGACGAAGAAGCGGTGTACCGGCTCCGCATCCACCGCCACGGCACCGCCCCAGGGGGTGTGCACGTCTTCGTGGAAGAACTCCCTGGCATAGGCGCCGAGGTAATTCCCGTCCGGCCCGAAGTGATTGTAGACCACGTCCAGGAACACCATCAGCCCAAGCCCATGCGCACGATCGACGAGCGCCTTGAGATCGTCGGGACTGCCGTAGGACTCCGCCGGAGCATAGGGCAACACGCCGTCATAGCCCCAGTTGCGGGTGCCGCCGAATGCGTTGACGGGCATCAGCTCAATTGCGGTGATGCCGAGGTCCGCGAGCGCTGGAAGTCGCTCTGCCACGCCGGCAAAGCCGCCGAGGACGCCGACATGCACCTCCTCGATCACCGCCTCTTCCCAGGGGCGCCCGCGCCAATCGGGCGTCGCCCAGCGATAGCTGTCGGGGTCGACCACCACGCTCCACCCGTTCACGCCGCCCGCTTGCGCGCGTGAGGCCGGGTCCGGCACCGCCAGATCGGCATCCAGGCGGAAGCGGTAGCGCGTGCCGGCACCCACCGGCACCTCGGCCGAGAACCAGCCGTCTTCGGCACGATCCATCGCTACCGGGGCGTGGCCGTCGATCTCCAGCGTTACTTCCGGGCGGTCCGGTGCCCAAAGGGTGAAACGGGTTCGGCCTGCGGCGACAGGCGTCGCGCCCCAGCGGCTCACGCCGTTTCCTCCTCCGGCGTCGGTTCACCTTCGGCATCTGCCGGTCTCTCCGCAATGTCGGCGACCCAGCGGAGCAAGGCTGCGCTTTGCGGCCCGACCTCATAGGAGTTGCCGATCTCGAACGCCTTCTCGTCCGGCCGGCCGCTGTCGACCAGCACCGTGCGCGGAACATCCGGGGCCGGCAGGTTGAAGGTGATCGCGTCGCCCGATGCGTTAAACAGCATCGTCATCGCTTCGATGCGCCCATCCTCCAGCAGGCGCGCACGGCGCATCACCAGGGCACGTCCCTCGGGGTTGTTCCAGTCGTCCTGGCTGAGCGGCTGGCCCCGCTCGTCCCACCATTCCAGGTCGTTGATGTCGGTGCCGGGAAGCTTGTCGGCATAGAGGAAATTGCGGGCGCGCAGCAGCTCATGCTCATGGCGCAGCGCGATCAGCCGCGACGTGAACTTCAGCAGCGCCTTGCCCTCAGGGGTGTCGCGCTTGCTCCAGTCGACCCAGCCGATCTCGTTGTCCTGGCAATAGGCGTTGTTGTTGCCGCCCTGGCTGCGCCCGAACTCGTCGCCCGACAGCAGCAGGGGCGTGCCGAGCGACGTGAACAAGGTGGTGAGCATGGACCGCATCACGCGCTGGCGCGCTTCGTTGATCGCCACATTGTCGGTGGGACCTTCAACGCCCCAGTTGCGCGAGTAATTCTCGCTGTGGCCGTCGCGGTTGTCCTCGCCGTTCGCCTCGTTGTGGCGGTGCTCGTAGGCAACCGTGTCGGCGAGGGTGAAGCCGTCGTGGACGGCCACCGCGTTGACGCTTGCCCAGGGGCGGCGCGCCCGGCGGTCGAACAGGTCGCTCGATCCGGACACGCGTGCCGCCAGTTCGCCGCGCATCGAGGCGTCGCCGCGCCAGTATTTGCGGACGCCGTCGCGGAACTTGTCGTTCCACTCGGCAAAGCTCGGCGGGAAATTGCCGAGCTGGTATCCGCCCGGGCCGATGTCCCACGGCTCCGTCGACAGCTTCAGCCGACCGAGGACGGGATCCTGCCGAAGGACGTCGAAGAAGGCCGCGCCCGGGTTGAAGCCGTGCTCCTCGCGCCCAAGCGTCAGTCCCAGGTCGAACCGGAAGCCGTCGATACCGAACGAGGTCGCCCAATAGCGCAGCGAATCCGCCACCATCTGGATGACGCGCGCCTTCTCCAGGTTCAGCGTGTTGCCGGTGCCGGTGTCGTTGACGGTATAGCGCGGGTTGTCGCGCACCAGCCGGTAATAGGTCGCATTGTCGAGCCCGCGCCACGACAGCGTCGGGCCGCGCTCCGAGCCTTCGCAGGTATGATTATAGACGACGTCCATGATCACTTCGAGGCCGGCGGCGTGGAGCCGGCGTACCGCCAGTCGCAGCTCATTGTGGTTGCTGCCGGCGAAATACCGCTGCTCGGGCGCGAAATAGCTGAGGGTGTTGTACCCCCAGTAATTGTTCAGGCCCTTTTCCTGCAGGAACCGGTCCTGCACGAACGCGTGGATCGGCATCAGCTCGACCGCGGTCACGCCGAGCCGCTTGAGGTGATCGATCACGCGCGGGTGGCTGAGCGCCGCGAAGGTGCCGCGCTCCTGGGGTGCGACCTCTTCGAACAGCTTGGTCAGACCCTTGGCGTGCGCCTCATAGATCACGGTGTCCGACCAGGGGGTGTTGGGGCGGATGTCGCCGGACCAGTCGAAATGCGTGTCCACCACCACGCCCTTGGGCATGGCGGGGGCGCTATCGCGTCGGTCGAAGCTCAGGTCCTCGCGCCGCGAACGGACCTGATAGCCGTGGAGCGCGTCGGTCCAGCGGACCTCGCCGTGCAATTGCTTGGCATAGGGGTCCAGGAGCAGCTTGTTCGGGTTGAAGCGATGCCCTTCTTCCGGCGCATACCGGCCATAGGCGCGATAGCCGTACAGCAGCCCCGGGCGCGCTTCCGGCAGATAGCCGTGCCAGACTTCGTCGGTCCACTCGGTCAGTTCATAGCGCTTGATCTCGCGCCGGCCGGTTGGCTCGAAAATGCAGAGTTCGATCTTCTCGGCATTGGCGGAAAAGACCGCGAAGTTGACACCGAGACCGTCAAAGGTGGCGCCGAGCGGATAGGGCGAACCGGCTTCGAGCCGGTCGGGCAGGCTGTTCAACGAGGACCCCCTTCGAAACGTAGCACCACCGCCGCGAGCGGTGGCAGCACGACGGTTGCACTGGCCGGCTGGCCGTGCAGGGGCGTCGCGGAGGCGGTAACCATTCCGCCATTGCCGATGTTCCCGCCGCCGTAGATTTCGGCGTCGCTGTTGATGACTTCGCGCCAATTGCCCGCGCGCGGCAGCCCGATTTGATAGTTGTGGCGCGGTTCCGGCGTCATATTGAGCAGCACGACACAGGGCGGGTCGCGATCATTGCCAAAGCGCGCATAGACGAAGACGCTGTTCTCGGCGTCGTCCCCGACGATCCAGCTAAATCCCGCGGGATCAGCATCGCGGGCGTGCAGCGCCGGCTCGGCGAGGTAGAGCGCGTTCAGGTCGCGCACCAACCGCTGCATGGCGGCATGCCCCGGCTGGTCGAGCAGGTCCCAGCGAACCTGCGCATCGTGGTTCCACTCGGTGTCCTGGGCAATCTCGCAACCCATGAACAGCAGCTTTTTGCCCGGGTGGGTCCACATGAAGCCGTAATAGGCGCGCAGGTTTGCCAGCTTGCGCCAATGGTCGCCGGGCATCTTCCCCAGCAACGATCCCTTGCCGTGCACGACCTCGTCATGGCTCAGCGGCAGCACGAACTTCTCGGAAAAGGCATAGACCAGGCCGAAGGTCAGCTCGCCATGATGCCAGCGCCGGTACATCGGATCCCGCTCCACATATTGGAGCGTGTCGTGCATCCAGCCCATGTTCCATTTGTAGGTGAAGCCAAGGCCACCCTGGTCGAGCGGCGCCGTGACACCCGGCCATGCGGTCGATTCCTCCGCAAGCGTGATCGCGCCGGGGGAGCGTTCAGCCACCAACGCGTTCATACGCTTGAGGAACTCGACCGATTCCAGGTTCTCGCGCCCGCCATGGATGTTGGGCACCCACTCGCCGGCATTTCGGCTGTAGTCGCGGTACAGCATCGAGGCGACCGCATCGACGCGAAGCCCGTCGATGTGGAACGTCTCCAGCCACCAGGCGGCGGAGGCCAGCAGGAAGCCCGCCACTTCGCGCCGGCCCAGGTTGTAGATCAGCGTGTTCCAGTCCTGGTGGAACCCCTCGCGCGGGTCGGCATGCTCATAGAGGTGCGTGCCGTCGAAATTCGCAAGGCCATGTGCGTCGGTCGGGAAATGCGCGGGTACCCAGTCGAGGATCACGCCGATCCCGGACCGGTGGCACGCGTCGACGAAGCGCGCGAAATCCTCGGGAGAGCCGAAACGCGCAGAAGGGGCGAACTGCGACAGCGGCTGGTAACCCCAGGAGCCACCGAACGGATGCTCCATGATCGGCAGCAGCTCGACATGGGTGAAGCCCATATCGGCGACATAGGGGATCAACCGGTCGGTCAGCCCCTGCCAATCGAGGGTGCCGAGCGCGTCTCCGTCCGGGCGCAGCCAGGAGCCGGCGTGCACTTCGTAGATGGAAAGTGGGGCGTCCGCCGCCTGCCGGCGTCCGCGTTCCGCCATCCAGTCGGCGTCGTGCCAGCGGTAGTCGGGCGCGGCCGCGACGATCGAGCCCGTCGCCGGGGGAGCCTCGGTCTGGCGCGCCAGCGGATCGGCCTTTTGAACGACCTGCCCGTCCGCCCCCAGCACCTCGTACTTGTAGCGGGTGCCCGGGCCGATGCGCGGCACGAACAGCTCCCAGACCCCGGCGCCATGATGACGGCGCATCGGGTTGCGCCGGCCGTCCCAGCCGTTGAAGTCGCCGATCACCGACACCCGCCGCGCGTTCGGTGCCCACACCGCAAAGCTGACGCCTTCGACCCCATCCACGGTCCGTGGCTGCGCGCCGAACACCCGGCCCAGGTCCCAGTGCCGCCCCTCGCTGAACAGATGGAGGTCGAGGTCGCCCAGCACCGGGCCGAAGCCATAGGCGTCCTCGGTCTCCTGAACCCAGCCGCCGGGCCAGCGGATCGCGAGGCGATACGGCACGTCCTCGGAGAGCGTGCCCGTCCACAGGCCATCGTCTTCCCGCAGCTCGCCGAGCGGGCGGCCATTGTCGCGCGCGATCAGCGTGACGGCCTCGGCGCCCGGCTGGAAGGTGCGGACCACGGGCCGGCCGCCCTCATGGTGGCGGCCGAGCAAGGCGAACGGATCGTCGAGGGTCCCTGCGCGCAACGCGCCTGCGAGTGCGCCAACATCGGTCATGCGAAGTCCTCGTTGAGCAGGCGGGCCGCGGCGCGGGCCAGGCCCAGCGCCGGCACGGCGATCCAGTCGGGCCGATTGGCCGCCTCATACGCGACCTCATAGGCCGCCTTTTCCAGCAGGAAGAGGTCGAGCAGCGGCTCGCCGATGGCGGCGTTGGCGAGCGCATAGCCCGTCTCCGCCACGACTTCGCCATAGCCTTCCAGGAACGCTTCGATCGCCAGCTTCCCGAACCGCGCATAGCGTTGGCTGGCTCGCGCCTCCTCGCGCTCGGCGCTGAAGGGCAGGTTGCGCTCCGCCACCGCGGCCGCATAGTCGAACGACCGCAGCACGCCTGCGACGTCGCGCAGGGCAAGGTCCTTGGCACGGCGTTCCGTCAGCGTCTTCGTGGGTTCTCCCTCGAAGTCGATCAGCATCACGTCGCTGCCGGTTACCAGCACCTGGCCCAGGTGCAGGTCGCCGTGAATGCGGGTGCGCGCGCGGCCCTCGGCGGTCTGCGCGACCGCGCCGACCCGCTCCAGCAGCGCATCGCGTCGCTCGAGCAGGCGGGCGATCGCTGCGTCGACATCCTCGCTGCCGAGCGTCACCTCGCCCAGCATCGCCAGCGCGCGATCGAGCTGCCCGGCCACCCGCTTGCCCAGTTGGTCGGCGTCTTCCGCGCGCACCGGCTCCGGTGCGAACGCCGCATCCTCGCTGTCCCGCGCCAGGACGACGTGCATTTCTGCAAGGCGACGGCCGAAGTTGGCCGCGAAGTTGCGGTAGTTGGCAAAGCTCGCGTCTTCGTCGCTGGCCAGCCGCTCGAGCACGCCCAGCGTCCATTGCCAGCCGTCGCCCTGGTTGTAGACGAACGTCTGCGCCAGCATCACCAGCGTCTCGTCCCCGTCCTCGACGCGGGTCACCGTGCCGAGCATGGGCGGCACATTGGCAAAGCCGTGGGTGGTAAGGTGGTGGACCATCTCCACGTCCGGATGGGTGCCAGGGGCAAGCTTGCGCAGGAGCTTCAGAACCGCGCGCTGGCCGAGCACCACGGTGCTGTTCGACTGTTCGGCAGCGATCCACTCGGGCTTTGCTTCCGGATCGACGTCGAAGCTTTCGAACGGGGTGAAACGCAACGCGCCGCCTTCGATCGGAAGGACGAGGCCATCATGCAGGGCCTGCAGAACCGAGCGGCCGAAGCCTTCCAGCGCGAAGCCGTCGGTGAGCAGGCCGACCGTGCGGCCGCGACGTACCCGCGCCAGCGCCAGATTGGATGCGAACGGGCCGGTGTTGTCCCCTTCCCAGGCGATGCCGAGCGGGAGCGTGTAGGTCGCGGTGCCGCTTTCCGTCTCGACCTCGATCTCGGTCAGCAGCAGGTCGTCGGCGGTCGGGAGCGGGGTCGCACGGGAGAGCCGGACCGACGCGATCCGCTCATCCTTCGCACCGAACCAGCGGCGCTGGGGCAGATAGACCGGCAACAGGTCCTTCTCGAGCACGCCGCGGTTCGCGCCGAGCGTGATGTCGGAGAGCGCAGGACGGAGCACGAAGGTGTAGCGCTCGATCTCGCTCGCCGGCGCGGAGCTTGCCCAGGCCGGCCCGCTTTCCTCGGAGGCAAGCCGGAACCACAGGAACCCATAGGGCGGCAGCGTCAGCAGATAGGGAAGCTGGCCGATCTTGGGGAAGGGCGTGCTGCCCAGCAGTTCGACCGGGCTGCGGCCCTCGAACTCCGACAGGTCGAGTTCGACTGCCTGGGCGGTGCGGGAAAGGTTGGCGACGAACAGGATGGTGTCGTCTTCATATTCGCGCACATAGGGGAGGATCTTGCGATTGGCCGGCCGCAGGAAGCGCTGGGTGCCGCGCCCGAACGCCTTGTACTCGCGGCGCACCGCCAGCATCCGCTTCAGCCAGTTGAGAAGCGAGTGACGGTCGCGCTCCTGCGCCTCCACATTGACCGCCTGATAGCCATAGAGCGGGTCCATGATGGCCGGCAGGGCGAGTTCGGGCGGATCGGCGCGGGAAAAGCCGCCGTTGCGGTCGGGCGACCATTGCATCGGCGTGCGCACGCCGTCGCGGTCGCCCAGGTGGATGTTGTCGCCCATGCCGATTTCGTCACCATAATAGAGCACGGGGGTGCCCGGCATGGTGAGCAGCAGCGCGTTCATCAGTTCCACGCGGCGGCGGTCGCGCTCCATCAGCGGGGCGAGCCGACGGCGGATGCCCAGGTTGATGCGCGCGCGCCGATCGGCGGCATAGGTGTTCCAGAGATAGTCCCGCTCCGCGTCCGTCACCATTTCGAGCGTCAGCTCGTCATGGTTGCGCAGGAAGATCGCCCATTGGCACTTCTCGGGAATCTCCGGCGTCTGGCGCATGATGTCGGTGATCGGAAAGCGATCCTCCTGCGCCACCGCCATGTACATGCGCGGCATCAACGGGAAGTGGAACGCCATGTGGCATTCGTCGCCGGCGGTCCCATTGTCGGACCCGCCGAAATATTGCTGCGTGTCCTCCGGCCACATGTTGGCCTCGGCCAGCAGCATCCGGTCGGGATAGTGCGCGTCCAGATCCGCGCGGATCTTTTTCAGGACGTCGTGGGTCTCGGGCAGGTTCTCGTTGGACGTGCCGTCCCGCTCGATCAGATAGGGGATCGCGTCGAGCCGCAGCCCGTCCACGCCCAGGTCGAGCCAGAAGTGCATGACGGAGAGCACTTCCTCCAGCACGCGCGGATTGTCGAAGTTCAGGTCCGGCTGGTGGCTGTAGAAGCGGTGCCAGAAATAGGCCTGCGCCTCCTCGTCCCAAGTCCAGTTGGACTTTTCGGTATCGAGGAAGATGATGCGGGTGCCCGAATAGAGCCGGTCATTGTCCGACCACACGTAGAAGTCACGCTCGGGGCTGCCCGGTGGCGCCTTGCGCGCGGCCTGGAACCAGGGATGCTGGTCCGACGTGTGGTTGATGACCAGCTCGGTGATGACGCGCATGCCGCGCTCATGCGCCGCCGCGATAAAGGCGCGGGCATCGTCCATCGTGCCATAGTCGGGGCTGACGTCGCGATACTCGGCGATGTCATAGCCGTCGTCGCGGCGGGGCGAGGGGTAGAAGGGCAGCAGCCACAGCGTGTTGACGCCCAGGTCCGCGAGATAGTCGAGCTTCGACATCAGCCCCTGGAAGTCGCCGATACCGTCATTGTTGGCATCGAAGAACGACTTCACGTGCAGCTGGTAGATGACCGCATCCTTGTACCAGAGCGGGTCCTTGTCGGGGCTGACGGCGGTCATGCAATGTCTCCGGGCGCGATGCGCCAGATGCGATAGGGCTGCTCGGGGTCGAGGCGGATGGTCTGGGTCTTGCCGTACCAGCGGAAGCGATATCCGGCGGCCAGATCCTCCACGGCGATGCTGCCATCATCCGGAAGACCGAACTCCCAAAGCGGCAGTTCGAAGCCGGTCTCCTGCGCGTGATGGGGATCCAGGTTCACCATCACCAACAGCATCTCGCTGCCGTCGGGGGCGGGCTTGGCATAGAAGATGACGTGGTCGTTATAGGCCGGCAGGAACCGGGTATTGAGGTGCGTCTGCAGCGCCGGGTGGGCGCGGCGCAGCCGGTTCAACAGGGTAATGTCGGCAATGATGTTGCCCGGCGCCTGCCAGTCACGCGGCTTGACGATGTACTTCTCGGAATCGAGGAATTCCTCCTTGCCCGGGATCGGCGCCGCTTCGCACAGCTCGAAGCCGGAATAGACGCCGAACAGCCCTGAGAGGGTCGCCGCCAGCACCGCGCGGATGCGGAAGCCGGCGCGGCCGGAGGTCTGGAGGAAATAGGGATTGATGTCCGGGGTGTTGACGAAGAAGTGCGGCCGATAGAATTCCTTCGGCGCCGTGGTCGTCAGCTCGGTGACGTATTCCGTCAGCCCCTTCTTGTCGTCGCGCCAGGTGAAATAGGTATAGCTCTGCGAGAAGCCGATTTTGCCCAGGCGGTACATCATTGCCGGGCGCGTAAACGCTTCCGCCAGGAAGATGACCTCGGGGTGCTGCGCCCGCACCTCACCGATCATCCATTCCCAGAAGGGCAAAGGCTTGGTGTGCGGATTGTCCACGCGAAACGTCTTCACGCCGCGTTCGACCCACAGCAGGATGACGTCACGCAGCGCGATCCACAGCCCCGGAACGGCATCAGGCCCGTAGAAGTCCAGGTTGACGATGTCCTGATACTTTTTGGGCGGATTCTCGGCGTATTTCATCGACCCGTCGGGCCGCCACGCGAACCAGCCGGTATGCTCGGTCAGCCAGGGGTGGTCCGGCGAAGCCTGGATCGCGAAGTCGAGCGCGATTTCCAGCCCGTGCGCCTTTGCTGCCTCGACCAGTCGCGCAAAGTCCTCGGCCGTGCCCAGCTCCGGATGGATCGCGTCATGCCCGCCGTCGCTGCTGCCGATCGCATAGGGGCTGCCCGGATCTTCGGGGCCCGCGACCAGCGTATTGTTGGGGCCCTTGCGATGGGTGCGGCCGATCGGGTGGATCGGCGGGAAGTACAGCGTGTCGAAGCCCATGTCGCGCACGGCCGGCAGGCGCGCGATCACGTCGTCGAACGTGCCGTGGCGGGCGGGATCCTCGGTCTGCGAGCGCGGGAACAGCTCGTACCAGCTCGAGAAGCGCGCCGTCAGCCGCTCCGCATCGACGATCTGCGGTTCGGAGCGGAGCCGGTGCGGGCGATCGTCGGCAGCATCCATCAAGGCGGCGAGTTCGGGCGAGAGCAGAAGTGCCGCGCTGTCGGTGCCATCACCGGCTGCCTCCAGCCGCGCGTGCCAATCCGCAAGCGCCGTGCGCGCCTCGCCCTGAGACCGGGCGACGGCGTCGGCGACCAGTGCGCGACCCTCGGCATGGTCGACCGGCTGGGCGACGCCGGCGTCGAGCTTCTTGGTGAAGTCGCGCCGGAACCCGCCGAAACGGTCCAGCCAGCCTTCGACGGCATATTCGTAGCGGCCGATCCGCTCCAGCGGGAAGGCGCCGCGCCACAGGTCGTTGGGCAGTTGCGCCATGCGCGCAACGCGCCAGTTCGGCTCATCCACGGCGCGCCAATGGAGTTCGACCGCGAGTTGCTCATGCCCGTCGGCGTACACGGTCGCCTCGACCGGCACTTCCTCGCCGACCACGCGTTTCACCGGGAAGGGGCCGCCGTCGACGCGGGGATGGAGCTCTTCAATCACCAGCCGCGGTGAGGTTGTGCCCGCCGCCACGGCATCGCCAACGACCCGGGTCTGGATCGGTGTCGCGCGCCGGGCGGTAAGCAGCCGTACCTCTCCGCCCGCAAGCGGAGCGTCGCCGCTGCCGTCGGTCGCCAGCGGGGCGAAGCCTTCAAAGGTGCCGCCCATATATTCCCGGACCATCGCCGCGGAGGGCAGGGCTTGCGTGCTGTCGCCGCGGTTGACGAACACCAGCAGCGCGGCATCGGCGTTGCGCACGTCATCGGCATCCGCCCGCAGCCACACGCCGACGGGCGCCTGTGGTCCCGCGAGCGGGCGCATCTCGCCGCCGAAACGCTCGGCCGCCCGGGCGATTTCCAGCGCGTGGCGTACAGCCTGCGACGTTTCCTCGTTCGCGCCGAACAACGTGGCCGGAACCACGATGCCGTTCGCGGTCGCTGCCGCCACTGCAAGCGTGCGGGCCAAAGCGGCCGGCGCGTCCGCATTGCCGCTTGCCTCCGCCGGCACCTCGGCGAGCAGCGGGGCCTGGCCGCGCAGTTCCTCATATTCCTCGACCAGCCACGGGGCCCGCAGGTCCCACCATCCGAACGAAGAGGTGATCGCATCCAGCCCGGCCTTTGCCAGCGCGCGGACCTGCGGTCGCGACAGCTCGGGCGCCCCGGCGATGAAGCGCGCTTCCGGATGCCGTTCGCGCACGGCAGAAATGAGCTGCGCGAGCGTGTCTGCGGGCAGGCGGTCCGCCCCCATCAGCCGGAAGCCGGCAACGCCCGCGTCGATCAGGCTGGAGAGCCGTTCCACCAGGATCGGCAGCAGCAGCGCGGCGGCCTCCGGCGTGCGCAGGCGCGCGCGCGCTTCGCCAGTCGCGCGCGCCGGCAGGCGTGGATCGATGGGGCCCTCGCTGCCGTTGCCGGCCCGGCGGACGGAAAACGCCTCTGGATGGCTGGCAAGCAGCGGGTGATCGATCGGCGCCCGGTCGACTGCCAGCGCGATCAACGGCGCCAACCCGGTCTGTGCGCATGCATCCAGAAGCGCGGGCGGAACCAGATCGGTCTCGCCGAACACCGGAGCGGCGGCATGCCACAGCACGCCGTCGAAACCGGCAGCGGCTGCGTCGGCGAGCTGGTGCTCAGGGAAGGGGAAGGTTTCAATGGAGAGGAGGCGACGAACGAACTGCGGCAAAAGTGACCTCCATCACGGGAACCTGAGCTCAACATCGCCCAAGGCGCATCGTTCCACCCCCGCGCAAAGGATTGCGACGGAGCGTCCGGCGTCGCCGGCGATTGCCGAGCGGGTGCTCGCCGCCGTGGAACCGGGCGAGCGGGCGATCAGGCCTTTGGCGTGCGAGGTTTGCGCTTGGCCGGTGCGCCGTCACTCGCTGCCTTGGCACGCGGCGCGCGCTTGGTCTTGGGAGCTTGCGGAGCCGCGGGCGCCGGGTCTGTATCCGTGGAGGCGGCGACTTGAGCGTCGATCTCGCGGCAGGCTGCCTCCCAATGGCGCTCGTGCTCGCCCGCCGGCTGGCCCTCGTCCAGCCACATGGCGTGGGCCCGTTCGCGAATACGCTGCTCTCGGTCGCTCAACGTCAATCTCCAAGGTACGGCTCGTGCCGGGAATGTTGCCGCAGCCTTTGCGTTACGCAAGGCCGTCACTGGATCTGTTTGTCACCGGTCCCTGCCAGAAAAGGGCCAGAGGCGTAACGCATTCGTCGCTGATGACCATGGCATACAGTGCCGCGCACTCTGTGGTCTGCGCGAGTCAGCCTACTGCCCTTTGCAGTTGCGCCTTGCTCATCTTCGATCGTCCCGGGACGTCCTGCTTCTTTGCTTTCTCGTACAACTCGGCCTTGGTCGCGCCGCCGCCGCTCTGGCCGCGTTTGCGCGGAGTCGGGCTCTGCTGGTTGGAGGCGCCGGCCTCGCTGAGGCCAATCGCGATCGCCTGCTTCCGGCTCTTCACCTTCTGGCCGGAGCCGGACTCTAGGTCGCCTTCCTTGAATTCGTGCATGACCCGCTCGACGGTTTTCTGCTGGGCTTTGCTCTGCTTTGCCATGGCCGCTCTCCTGACGATGGACGTCGGGAACAACGCGCATGCCCGGGAATCGCCGCACGCCGTGCGCTGGAGGAGCGCTAGGGTGCGATCGGCCGCGGGCGGGAGACGCCGACGCCGCGGCTGTTGGCGGTCGCCGTCACCCCGACCATGCCGCAGCCTTCGTAGGATGCCGCAAGCCCGCAGCCGAGTGTCGGCATCTTTACCAGCCGGTTGCGTTCCGAAAGGGCGTCGACAGCCTTGGGGTCGCCGGGCGTGGCTTCCAGGATCGGCACCCGGAAGCGGTCGGCACCGCGCAAGGCGCAGACCACGATCTCGCCGGTATCCGCCGTCGGATCGCATCGATACTCGGCCCGGGTCGCGTCGCGATAGCGCGCCATCGCCGCCTCGACGCCCGCCTGCTGCGCCAATGCCACCAGCAGCAGATCGAAAGGCATCGGCATCTCCGTGGCACTTGGGACGGGCCAATAGTGCCGGATCTGCCGCGAATTGCCAGTGGCTTCCTCGACAAGCACCGGCGCCTCCCGTATCGCCCACCCATCATTATACGGAGCAGAAGCCAAGCCATGCAGACCGCCAGCAACGTTCTCGATCGGGTCCTCGTGCTGGAGATGGTCCGTGTGACCGAAGCCGCCGCCATCTCCGCCTCCACATTGGTGGGCCGGGGTGATGAAAAGGCTGCCGACGCGGCCGCCGTGGAGGCGATGCGCGAGGCGCTGAACGGCCTCGACATGGACGGCACCGTGGTGATCGGCGAGGGTGAGCGCGACGAGGCGCCGATGCTCTTCATCGGCGAGAAGGTCGGCACCGGCCATGGCCCGGCAATCGACATCGCGCTCGATCCGCTGGAAGGCACCACCATCTGCGCCAAGGCCGGGCCGAACAGCCTCGCGGTGCTGGCGATCGCCGAACAGGGCGGGCTGCTGAACGCCCCCGACGTCTATATGGACAAGATCGCGGTCGGTCCCGGCTATCCCGAGGGAGTGATCGACCTCGACAAGACGCCGACCCAGAACATCGAGGCGATCGCAGCGGCCAAGGGGGTAAAGCCCCGCGACATCATCGCCTGCGTCCTCGACCGGCCGCGGCATGAGGCGCTGATTGCCGAACTGCGCGCGATCGGCTGCGGCGTGATGCTGATCGGCGACGGCGACGTGGCGGGTGTGATCGCGACGACCGATCCGGAAACCACCATCGACGTCTATATGGGCACCGGCGGCGCGCCGGAGGGGGTGCTTGCCTGCGCCGCGCTGCGCTGCGTCGGTGGCCAGTTCAAGGGTCGGCTGCTGTTCCGCAACGATGACGAGCGCGCCCGTGCCGCCAAGTGGGGCGTGACCGACCTCGACAAGCAATATGACCTCACCGAACTCGCCCGGGGCGACTGCATCTTTGCCGCGACCGGCGTCACCGACGGGTCGCTGCTCGCCGGCGTGAAGCGCGTGCGCGGCAAGATGAAGACCGAGAGCGTGGTGATGCGCGCCAGCTCCGGCACGGTGCGCTGGGTCAAGGGCGAGCACCGCATCGACGCATGACCGGCGCGCTGCTCGCGCTGCTGCTCGCGAGCTACGCCTGGTTTCTGAAGGGCGCGGCGGTGCTCCGGCGCTGGCGCGGTCCCCCGGCACCGCGGTCGCGCCGCCAGCGGCTGCAGCGGTGGGTAGCGCGCGCCTGGCTGCTGTTCGGAGCGACGTCTTTGGTGGCGCTGGCGCTGCTTGGTCGGCTGGACGCCTTGTGGCGCCTGCCGGCCGAGTTCGTCCCCCTGTCACAGGTGACGCGCACGACCTTGCTTGGAGGGGATGCCGCGCCGGGTGATCCGGTGTTGCTCGCGGGCGCGGTGGTCGTCGGCATGGGCGGCGGAGCCCTCGTCGGCCTGGTGATCGCCTTCTGGCGCCGGCGGCGTGGCAAGGGCGACTTCCATATCGGACAGGTCGGGGCATTGCTCCCGCGCAGTCGCTCGGAGCTCGGCTGGGGCGCGGCGCTGGCGATGACCGCGGGCATCGTCGAGGAGCTGTTCTTCCGGCTCGCGCTGCCGCTGGTGATCACGCTGCTGACGGGCAGTGCGCTTGCGGGCTTTGCCGTGGCGACGCTGCTGTTCGGGCTGGCGCACGGGTATCAGCGCTGGCCGGGCATGCTGGCGACGACGGCAGCGGGCGCATTGTTCGTCGCGCTCTATCTCCATGGCGGCGCGCTGTGGCTGGCGATGCTCGCGCATGTGCTCCTCGACATGAACAGCCTCGTCCTGCGGCCGGCGTTTGCGGGGGCGTGGCGGACGAAGCATTGACAAGCGCGGCGTCCCCGCCCGACCAAAGGCGCGAAGGGGAGACGCGAATGCGACACGGGACTTTGGCGGGGCTGGCGGTGCTGCTTGCAAGCGTGGCCGCTGTTGGAACGGCACGGCCGCCGGTACAGGCCGCAAGCCAGCAGGCGCCGGCCGCGCGCTACAGCTATCAGCAGGTGATGGTGCCGATGCGCGACGGCACCCGGCTGCAGACGGTGATCCGCCGCCCGCTCGACAAGCCGGGCCCGCTGCCGATCCTGCTCACCCGCAGCCCCTATGGCGTTCCCCCTGCGACCGCGGTGGGGCCGCAGCGCGGCATGGAGTTCCTGGAGCAGGACGGATACATCCTCGTCAGCCAGAACATGCGCGGCCGCTTTGAAAGCGATGGCCAGTTCACCATGTCGATGGCGCTCCAGCCTAAAGGCGGGAAGGGCGTGGACGAGGCGACCGACGCCTATGACACGGTCGATTGGCTGGTGAAGAACGTCCCCGCCAACAACGGCCGGGTCGGCATGATGGGCGTTTCCTATCCGGGTTATGCCGCTGCCGTAGCACTGGCCAATCCGCACCCCGCGTTGAAGGCGACCAGCCCTCAGGCGGCATGGAACGACTGGTGGATCAACGACGACTTGCACCGCTACGGCGCGATGCGACTCTCTTATGCGACCGACTGGCTCTACCCGCTCCAGAACAACAAGAACGGCGACGACTTTAAATACGGCGCTTACGACACCTATGAGTGGTTCCTGAAGCTCGGCCCGGTCGAGAACCTCGACAAGCTCTACTTCAAGGGCACCGTGCCGCGGCTGACCCAGATGATCGAGCATCCGGACTATGATGCATTCTGGAAGGACCAGCATTGGACCGACCGGCTCGGCCGCACGAGCGTTCCCACGCTTCATGTCGCCGGCTTCTGGGATCAGGAGGATCCGCTCGGCACCTGGAAGATCTACGAGAAGATGGAGGCCGACGATCCCGGCCACAACAACATGATCGTCGGC
This sequence comes from Sphingomonas sp. 3-13AW, assembly GCF_049311085.1. Lineage (NCBI taxonomy): Bacteria > Pseudomonadati > Pseudomonadota > Alphaproteobacteria > Sphingomonadales > Sphingomonadaceae > Sphingomonas > Sphingomonas sp. 3-13AW. The sequence goes on from NZ_JASNVZ010000009.1 coordinate 55,526, forward strand.
GGTCCCTGGGCACATGGTACCTGGCGGAGCACCGGCAATGACATGGGCCATTTCGAGATCCCCGGCACCAGCGGGGATGACTTTCGTCGCGACATCGAGGCGCCGTTCTTCCGGCATTGGCTGCACGGCAAGGGCACGAAGCCGATGTTCGAGGCCAAGATGTTCCAGTCGGGCAGCTGGACCTGGAAGAGCTATGCCAAGTGGCCGGCACCCGGCACGACCCCGACCGCGCTCTACCTGCGCGCCGACGGTTCGCTGTCGTTCGACGATGCGGGCGGCGCGGCGCAGTGCCGCGAGTTCGTCTCCGACCCGGCCAACCCCGTACCTTTCCGCGAGCGGCCGATCTCGCCCACCTATCCATCGCCCGAGTGGCGGTGGTGGGAGGCGGCCGACCAGCGCTTCGTCGAGAATCGCCCGGACGTCCTCAGCTGGGTGAGCGCGCCGCTCGACCGGGACCTGACCGTCACGGGCGAGGTCGCGGCCACGCTGATGGCGTCCACCTCCGGCACCGACAGCGACATGGTGGTCAAGCTGATCGACGTCTATCCCGACGACGTTGAGCCCACGCCGTCGCCCGCCGAGATGGGGAATTACGCCAGGTCGCTCAACGGCTATCGCCTGCCGATCGCAATGGAGGTTCGGCGCGGCCGCTGGCTCGACGACTGGTCGAAGGCGAAGCCGCTGGTCTCGAACCAGGTTCGCGCGTGGGACGTGCCGCTGCGCGACCACGACCATGTTTTCAAGGCCGGCCACCGCATCATGGTGCAGGTCCAGTCGAGCTGGTTTCCGATGATCGATCGCAATCCGCAGAAGTTCGTGCCGAACATCTACAAGGCGAAGCCCGAAGACTTTGTGAAGGCAACGCAGCGGGTGTGCACGGGCAGCAAGGTAACGCTCCCCGTCATGCGGTGAGTTTCGTCCGGTGCGGCGGCGAATTCGTCGCACCGGCGCGTTGCGAGTAGATCGCAACGGGAAATAGAATCGCTGCGCGGCGTTGCTCCTTTTCCAGCGAGGAGCGCCCGATGCAGTTCAGGATCAACGGACAGACTTATGAGGCGGAGGTGGACGTGCGCACCTCGCTGCTCGACCTTGCGCGCGAGCATCTGGGGCTGACCGGCAGCAAGAAGGGCTGCGATCACGGCCAATGCGGAGCGTGCACGATGTTGGTCAACGGCCGCCGCATCAACAGCTGCCTGACCCTGGCGGTCATGCACCAGGATGACGAGATCACCACCATCGAGGGACTGGGCGAGCCCGGCAACCTCAGCGCGCTGCAGGCAGCGTTCGTCCGCCACGACGGTTTCCAGTGCGGCTATTGCACGCCGGGGCAGATCTGTTCGGCGACGGGCATGCTGGACGAAGTGGCAAAAGGCTGGCCCAGCCACGTCACCGAAGATCTGGATTCGGTCGCGTTCACCGATGCCGAGATCCAGGAGCGGATGAGCGGAAACCTGTGCCGTTGTTCGGCCTATCCCAACATCGTCGAGGCGATCCGTGAAGCAGCCGCCGAGACGCAGTTGGCGGAGGCGGCGGAATGAAGGCGTTTCACTACGCGCGCGCGAACTCGCCGGAAGAGGCAACCCGCGCCGGCGCGGTCGATGGCGCGAAGTTCATCGCGGGCGGCACCAACCTGCTCGACCTGATGAAGCTGCAGGTGGAGACGCCCGAGCAGATCGTCGACATCAGCCGGCTCGACCTGAATGCCGTCGAGGAAACCGAAGACGGCGGCCTCCGCATCGGGGCGCTGGTGCCGAACGCCGATCTCGCCGCGCACCCGCTCGTCCGGCAGCGCTACGAGGTGTTGTCGCGGGCCCTGCTTGCCGGCGCGTCGGGACAGCTGCGCAACAAGGCGTCGACCGGAGGCAATCTCCTCCAGCGGACGCGCTGCTATTATTTCTACGAGACGGCCGACGCCTGCAACAAGCGGACGCCCGGCAGCGGTTGCGCCGCGCGCGACGGGTTCAACCGCATCCATGCCGTACTGGGTACGTCGGCGGCGTGCATTGCGACCCATCCGTCCGACATGGCGGTTGCCATGCGGCTGCTGGACGCGACGGTGGTGACCCAGCTGCCGGACGGCGACCGCCGGCGTCTGCCGCTGGCGGACTTCTATCGCCTGCCGGGCGATACGCCGCACATCGAGAATGTGCTGCATGCCGGCGAACTCATCACCCACATCGAGCTGCCGCCCCCTCCACCGGGTCGCCAGCTGTACCGGAAGGTCCGCGACCGGGCGTCCTATGCCTTTGCGCTCGTCTCCGTCGCGGCGGCGATACAGGTCGAGGACGGGCGGATCGCTGTTGCGCGCCTCGCGTTCGGGGGCCTCGCGCACATGCCGTGGCGAGATCCGGCCGTGGAGGAGGCGCTGGTCGGCCAGCCGCCGTCTGACGCGCTGTTCGCCGCCGCAGCCGATACGCTGCTGCGCGACGCCAAGGGCCATGGCCACAACGACTTCAAGATCCCGCTCGCGCGCCGGGTGCTGATCGCGACCCTGAAGGAGCTCACCGCATGAGCGACAGTATCGTGCTCAAAATGGACACGCCCGTGCCTTCCAGCCTGCTCGACACCGGTGCGCAGGGGCTGATCGGGCGGCCGCTGGACCGGATCGACGGTCCGCTCAAGGTCGCCGGCCGCGCCACCTATGCGGCCGAATATGCACTGCCCGACCTCGCCTATGGCTTTCTGGTCCAGGCAAAGGTCGGGTGCGGGCGCATCACCGACATCGACACTGCGGAGGCGCTGGCGATGCCCGGCGTCCTGGATGTCGTCGTCGACCTCGAAACCTTCATCCGGAACCCGCAGCAGGGCGGCTCCAAGAAGGCTCCGACCCAGGGTGTCGAGGAAGTCGCGTACTTCGGGGAGATCATCGCGATCGTCGTGGCGGAGCAGTTCGAGCAGGCGCGCGATGCGGCGGCGCGGGTCCGCGTGTCCTATGAACTGAAGGACGGACTGTTCGATTTCGACGGACGGCTCGATGACAGCCGCAAGCCAAAGGGCGGTTCGACCGAGCCGCATGTCGCGACCGGTGACGTCGACGCGGCGCTGGCGGAGGCGCCGGTGACGCTCGACGGCGTGTGGACCACCCCCAGCCAGAACAGCGCGGCGATGGAGCCGCACGCCTCCACGGCGGTGTGGGAGGACGATGCCCTCACCATCTACGGCTCCTACCAGATGCCGGCGAGCGACAAGCAGCAGCTCGCAAAGACGCTGGGGCTCAAGCCGGACAAGGTGCGGATCCTTTCCGCCTATGTCGGCGGCGGCTTCGGCTCGAAGCTCGGCATTTCGGCAGAGGCGGTCGCCGCAGCCATCGCCGCGCGCAAGCTCGGACGCCCGGTCAAGGCGGTGATGAGCCGCCAGCAGGTATTCGACGCCACCGTGCGCCGCTCCAACACCCATCAGCGGATCCGGCTGGGCGCCGGCCGGGATGGGCGCATCACCGCGATCGCGCATGAGACGCTGTGCAGCAACATCGATGGCGAGCAGTATTTCGAGCCGGCCGGGGTCTCGACGCACTTCCTCTACGCTGGGGAAAACCGCCTCATCACGCACGACCTGGTGTCGATGAACTGGCTGTTGTCGGGGTCGATGCGCGCGCCGGGTGAGGCCGCGGGGATGCTCGCCCTTGAAGGGGCGATGGACGAGCTGGCCGAGAGGCTGGGCATGGACCCGGTGGAACTACGCAAGATCAACGACCCCGAAGTCGACCCGCTGAAGGGGGTGCCCTTCTCCACCCGCCAGCTGACGCGCTGCCTGGACGAGGGCGCGGCCGCGTTCGGCTGGAGCGACCGCAGCCCGACGCCGGCTGCCCGGCGGGAGGGCGAATGGCTGATCGGGCATGGCATGGCGGCGTCGGCCCGGTCCAACCAGCTGCAGGAATCGCAGGCGCGGGTGTCGATCGGATCGGATGGCCGGGCCGTCGTCGAAACGGACATGACGGACATCGGAACCGGCACGTACACCATCCTCGCCCAGATCGCGGGAGAGTTGCTGGGGTTGCGCCCTGAATCGATCGACGTCCGCCTGGGCGACACGAACGCGCCGCCGGGCGCCGGCTCGGGCGGCTCCTGGGGCGCCAGCAGCAGCGGCTCTTCGGTCTATCTTGCGTGCGAGGCGCTACGTGCGAAGATCGCCGAGGCGATGGGCTGCACGGTCGAGGAACTCACGCTGAAAGACGGGCGCGCGATCGCACAGAATCGTACCGCCCTGCTGACCGAACTGGTCGGCGACGGCTTGTCGGCAGAGGGCACGATCAAGCCCGGCAAGCTGGAGGATGAGCGCCGTCAGGCATCCTATGGCGCGCACTTCTGCGAGGTACGGGTCAATGCCGTGACCGGAGAGGTGCGCGTGAAGCGGTTCGTCTCGACCTTTGCCGCGGGGCGCATCCTCAACGAGAAGACGGCGCGGTCGCAGTGCATCGGGGGCATCGTCTTCGGCATCGGCGCGGCCTTGACCGAGGAACTGGTGCACGATCCGCGCTCCGGCCGGGTCGTGAACCACGATCTTGCGGAATATCATGTCCCGGTGAACGCGGACGTGCCGCACATCGAGGTGCATTTTCTTCCCGAGCGCGACCAGTTCGCCAATCCCCTCCAGTCCAAGGGGCTGGGGGAGCTCGGCATTTCGGGCGCGGGCGCAGCGATCGCCAACGCGATCTACAATGCCACCGGCGTGCGTGTGCGCGATTTCCCGCTCACGCTTGACAAGCTGCTGGCGGGGTTGCCGGCGGTATGACGGACAGGCGTTGCACCGGCGGCGTCGATCTGCGAGCCATTGCACATGGCCGATAACGACAGCGTCCTTTCCGCCGCGCGCGCCTGGCAGGGCGACTCGCTGGCGCTCGCGACCGTCATCTCCACCTGGGGTTCCGCGCCGCGCCCGCGCGGCAGCCATATGCTGGTGCATGGCGACGGCCGGTTCGAAGGATCGGTTTCCGGCGGGTGCGTGGAAAGCGACATCCTCGCCACGGCCGCGGAGGTGATCGCGGGCGCCCCGTTCCAGCGCAAGCGCTATGGCGTCGCCGACGCTGCTGCCTGGGAAGTGGGGCTGCCCTGCGGTGGCGAGATCGAGGTGATGGTGCAGCCGGTCTCCGCGACCGGGTTCGACCCCGAGCTGTTCGATCGCATTGCCGAAGCGCGCGCCGAGGGCAGGTCGCTGACCGTGGAGACCAATCTTGAGACCGGGCACAGTACGCTCAGGGATGAGGGATCGGCCGAGGTATTTCGCAACCGCTATGATCCGCCGCGGCGACTGCTGATCGTGGGAGCGGTGCAGATCGCCCAGTCGCTCGCGGCACTTGCTACCACCCTGGGGATCGCGACGGTCGTGATCGATCCACGGGCGCGCTTCCTCACCGAAGAACGCTTTCCCGGCGTCACGCTCGATGACCGGTGGCCTGACGAGGCGGTCGCCGCGCTGCGCCCGGACCCTGCAACCGCCGTCGTCACGCTCAGCCATGACATCAAGATCGATGATCCGGCGTTGATCGCCGCGCTCGCCAGTCCCGCGCCCTATGTGGGAGCGCTGGGATCGAAGCGGAGCCATGCCGCCCGGCTGGAGCGGCTGGCGGCGGCGGGCGTCCCCCCTGATGCTTTGGCCCGCATCGATGGTCCGGTGGGGTTGTCGATCGGTGCGATCGGCCCCGGAGAGATTGCCCTGTCGATCGCAGCGGCAATGGTGCAGGCGTTCCATGATCCGCGCTGAGGACACCGGCCTCGTGCTGCTCGCAGCGGGCCGTTCCCGCAGGTTCGGCGGCGTGGACAAGCTTGCCGAGCGCTTTCTGGACAAGCCGCTCGCCTTCCATGTGGTGACGGCGTTGGAGGCAGTGCCGTTTCACTGCAGGATCGCGGTCGTTTGCGACACGAGCCTGGACTTTGCCGCGCGGGGCTACACCGTAGTGGAAAATCCGGGTGCGGCAGACGGGCAGGGCGGTTCGCTGCGGCTGGGGGTGCAGGCAGCGATGGATGCGGGTGCGTCGGCGGTGCTGATCGCACTGGCGGACATGCCGCGGGTTACCGCCGCGCACATCTACCGCCTGCTGGACTATGCCGATGGCCCGGATGCGGTGATCGCGTCGAGCAACGGCGTTCATCCGACGCCCCCCGCGCTCTTCGGGTCGAACCACTTTCCCGAGCTGCTCCGCTGCTCCGGGGACGAGGGCGCCCGCGCGCTCGTGCGTGGCGGGCACCATGTCATCACGCGCGCAGACGAGCTGATCGACATCGATACGCCGGCGGACCTGGCGGCCCTGCGCGCCGCCTATGGCCTCAAGCCGGAGGTCGCGGCTATTCGTGCCGCAGCGCGTCGATCGGATTGAGCGACGCCGCGCGCCGCGCCGGGAAATAGCCGAACACCACGCCGATCAGCGCCGCGATGCCGAACGCGACCAGGTTGATCTGCGGCTCGAACAGATAGGGCACCTGCATCAGCGGGGCGAGTATCAGCACCGCCAGCTGCGCTACGACCAGCCCGACGAGCCCGCCCAGGCAGGAAAGCGCGATCGCCTCGACCAGGAACTGCATCAGCACCTCGCGCGCGACCGCGCCGATCGCCAGGCGGATGCCGATTTCGCGGGTGCGCTCGGTCACCGACACCAGCATGATGTTCATGATGCCGATGCCGCCCACCACCAGGCTGATCGCGGCGACGGCCGTGACGATGCCCGTCAACAACGTCGTCGTGCCGGTCAATGTGGCGGAGATCTGCGCGGTGTCGAAGATGTTGAAGTCGTCTTCCTTGCCGCCCCGGATGTTGCGCCGCTCGCGCAGCAGGTCGGTGATCGACGCCTGGACGTTGCTGGCGTCATAGGCCGAATCGACGCCCACCAGGATCAGCCGGACGTCGCGGTTCCCCGTGAAGCGGCGCTGCACCGTCTTGATCGGCATGATGACCACATCGTCCTGGTCGCCGCCGAAGCCCGCCTGGCCGCGGGTCGAGAGCGTACCCACCACGTCGCAGGAGACATTGCCGATGCGGAAGCGGTGACCCACCGCCTCGCCGCCGCGAAACAGGTTCTGGCGCACGGTATTGCCGATGATGCACACCGCCTTGCCCGCCTGTTCCTCCGCCGGAAGGAAGGTGCGTCCCGACGTCAGCGTCCAGGGCTGGACGCGAAAGAAGTCGTTGGTGGTGCCGTTGATCGTCGTCGACCAGTTGGCGCCATTGTAGATCGCGGTGGCGGTCGCCTGCGCCTGCGGCGCGACGGCGGTGACGCCCGCGACCTGCTTGCGGATCGCCTCGACATCGGCTTCGTCGAAGTCGGCGGGGCGGGGCCCGCCGCCACCGCGACCAAAGCCTTGGCCCGGCCGGATCTGCAGGATGTTGGTGCCAAGTGCCGCGATCTGCGACTGGACTGCCGCAGTCGTCGCCTTGCCCAGCGTCACCATGGTGACGACGGCCGCGACGCCGATGATGATGCCCAGCGTCGTCAGGAACGAGCGCAGCTTGTGGCGCAGGATGGACCGAACCGCGAGGAGGATGGTGGTACCGAGCATCAGGTGACCGTTTCGCCCTGGTGATGGTTGCGGTCGATGCGTTCGACCAGCCCATCCCTGAAGTGGACGACGGTATGCGCGAACGCCGCCATCTCGGGTTCGTGGGTGACCATCAGGACCGTGATCCCGCTGTTCGCGTTGAGGTCGGTCAGCAATTCCATGATTTCCACGGAGCGCTCGGAATCAAGGTTGCCGGTCGGCTCGTCGGCGAGCAGCACGTCGGGCTGCGTGACGATTGCGCGCGCGATCGCGACGCGCTGCTGCTGGCCGCCCGAGAGTTCGGCCGGGGTATGGTCCCACCACTCCTCAAGCCCGACCTTGGCGAGCGCGGCCATCGCGGCTTCGCGGCGCTGGGCCTTCGCGTCGCCGCGATAGAGCAGCGGCAGCTCGACATTCTCGAGCGCGCTGGTGCGGGCGAGCAGGTTGAACCCCTGAAAGACGAAGCCCAGGTAGCGCCGCCGCAGCAATGCGCGCTCGTCGCGGCCCAGCGTCTCGACATGGTGGCCGCGGAACAGGAAGGTCCCCGCCGTCGGCACGTCCAGGCAGCCCAGGATGTTCATGGTCGTGGACTTGCCCGACCCCGACGGGCCCATCACGGCGACAAAGTCGCCGGCCTCGATATCCAGGTTGATGCCCTTCAGCGCCTGGAACTGGGTCGCCCCCTCACCATAGACCTTGGTGACGTTGCGCAGGCGGATGATCGGTTCAGCCGTTTCACTTGCCACGCGCGCCTCCACCGCCACCGCGCGGCCCGCCCGCGATCGCCTTTTCGCCCGCCGCCAGCTGCCCGGTGATGACCTTCATTCCCGGCTTCAACGCACCGCCGACCACTTCGGTCACCTGGCCGTTGGTGTCGCCCGTCGTGATCTGCACGGGCTGCGGCTTTCCATCCTCGCCCAGGATATAGACGGTCTGCTGGCCGCCGCGGGCCTGGGTCGCGCTCTTCTTCGCACCGCCGCGCCCGCGACGGGGGCCCGGCAGCAGCGCGCCGGCAATGCCGCTGCGCCCGCCGCTGCTGGCGCCCGCAGTGTCATCGGACGGGGTGAAGCGCAGCGCCGCATTCGGCACCAGCAGCACCTGCGGCCGCTCGACGGTCACGATCTCCGCCGTGGCCGTCATGCCGGGACGCAGCCGCAGCTCCGGGTTCTCGACGCTGAGGATCGCGGCATAGGAGACGACCTGGCCGGTCGTGCTGGTCGTGGTCGTCGACGAGGTGGAGCTGGTCGTCAGGTTCGACCCCAGGTCGACCCGGATGATCCGGGCCGGGAAGGTCGCGCCGGGGAATGCGTCGACGGTAAAGTCGGCGCGCTGGCCTTCCTTCACCTGGCCCACGTCCGCTTCGTCGATCGCGACTTCCAGCTGCATCGACGACAGGTCCTGTGCGATCACGAACAGGGTCGGCGTGTTGAACGAGGAGGCGACCGTCTGGCCCGGTTCGATCTGGCGGGCCAGCACCACGCCGTCCACGGGCGAGCGGATAATGGCCCGGGCACGCTGGGTCTGGTCCGAGCTCAGCTGCGCGCGGGCCGAGTTGACGTTTGCTTCGGCCGCACGGACAGACGCAGTCGCGCGGGCTGCGGCGGCGCGTGCCGTCTCCAGTTCGGTCTTGGCGGGCACGCGACCGCCCGAGAGACGGCTGACTTCCTCCAGCCGCGCCAGCTGAGCCCGTGCTTCCTGCTGGGTGGCCTTGGCCGTCGCCACGTCGGCGAGACGCGCGTTCACCGCCGCCTGGCTCTGCTTGATCGCGTCGTCGAGCCGCTGGGGATCGATCAGCGCGAGCGCCTGTCCGGCGGTGACGCGGTCGTTCACGTCTACCACCACCTTGGTGATCAGGCCCGACAGTTCCGAGCCGACCTCGATCTGGTTGGTCGGCGCGAGCTTGCCGGTTGCCGACACCGTGACCGTCAGCGCCCCCCGCTCGACCGGTTCGGTCGAATAGGACACGCCCTCGGGCCCGCGGAAGCAGCGCGAGAGCGCAAAGATCAGCAGCAGCAGGACGACTGCGACGACGACCCACTTGAGCCGCTGACGCCAGCGGGGCACCGGCTTGGCGCCCAGAAAGTCGTTGAGTTCGGTGGGGGTCGGTTCGGCCATCAGCGTTCCTGCGGGTTCTGGTCGATCGGGGCGACGGCGGGGAAGCTGCCGGTGATGCGGGGGGCGTCACGCGTGTCGCCGCTGGGAATGGCACCGGCATCCCAGGCGCCGCCAAGCGCCGTGAAAAGCTGCACCAGCGCGCTCGCCTGATCGGCCTGTGCCTGGACCAGGCCGTTGTTGGCGGAAAGCAGCGACGCTTCGGTCTGGTTGAGCGTCGTGATGTCGGTCAGGCCGGCGCGATACTGGCTGCGCGACAGAATCGCGCTGTTGCGGGAGGCATCTAGCGCTACCGCGAACTCCTGCGCGCGGCGTTGCGCTGCGCCGAGCGCGACAATCGCGTTCTCGACATCCTCCAGCGCGGCCAGGATGGTCCCGCGATAGCTGATGAGCGCACCCTCGGCCGCGGCCTCCTGCGACCGGACCTGCGAGCGCAGTCGGCCGCCATCAAAGATCGTCTGGGCGATGCCGGCGAACAGGCGGCCGGTGATCACATCCGCCAGGTCGCGAAACGCGGTGGCATTGCTGTTGATGCTGCCGCTGATCGAGAGCGAGGGATAGAGCTGCGCGCGCGCCACGCCGATCTGGGCGGTAGCAGCCGCTAGGCTGCGCTCCGCTGCCAGCACGTCCGGGCGTTGCCGCAGCGTATCGGCGGGGATGCCGACGCCGATGGGAGCGTTGGCGGCCGGGATCGGGCGCGTGGCGGCCATCACGTCCTTCAGCGCGCCTGGCGCGCGGCCGGTCAGCACTGCGAGCCGCGACACCGCCGAATTATAATTGGCCTCAATGTTCGGGATGGTGGCGGCGGTCTGGGCTCGCTGCGCGCGTGCCGACTCTTCGTCGAGCGAAGACACCAGCCCCGCCTGCACGCGGAAGCCCGCGATCTCGCGATTGTCTTCCTGCAGCGCCAGCGAGCTGCGGGCGTTGGCGAGCTGCGCCTGTGCAAGCCGCGCCAGGACATAGTTGCGGGCGATCTCCGCCTGCTGGGCGATCAGCACCGTCGCATAGTCGAAGCCGGCGGCTTCCTCGTTCGCGCGGCTCGCCTCGATGGAGCGGCGGACGCCGCCGAACACATCGGCCTGATAGCTCGCATCGGCACCTAGCGAGAAGTTGTCGCCCGTGCCCCGGCTGATGTTGGTGACGGTTCCGTCCGGCAGCGTCACGGGGGCGTTCCCGCCGCGCAAATTGGCGTTGCGCGAATAGCCGCCCGACGCCGAGATGCTGGGGAACAGGCTGGAGCGGGTCTGGACCAGCGATTCCCGCGCCTGGCGCAGGCGGATCACGGCCTGCGCGACATCCAGGTTGGTAGTCGCGGTCTCTGCCACCAGCTGCGACAGCAGCGGGTCGTCGAACCGCTCCCACCAGCGCGTGAGGTCTTCGCGCCGGCCCTGGTCCGAGGCCACGGAGTAGCGGTCGGGCACCCCAAGGTCGGTCGAAGAGGCGGGGCGATAGTCCGGCCCCGCCGCGCACGCGGACAGAACGACAGGGGCGGCGAGCAGTACGGAGAGACGCCGGATCGACATGGCGCCGACAAGAGCCGGGGAAGGCGGCTCCGTCCACTATTTTCTTGTCGCGATTTGTAACGAGCTCGCAATGGTCGCTCGCAACGGCCCCGCTAAAGGGACGGGGGCGCCTGTTGTGGCGCCCCGGTTGGATCAGCGCGTTTCGCTGGAGGTGTTGAACCCGGCGGCCTTGGGCTCGCCGATTTCCTTCTCGCCGGCGAGCGCATGGTCGACGTCGTCGCCCAGCGTGTCGAGGTGCATCAGCCGCTTCACGAATGGCGCCACCAGCAGTACCAAAACGCCGATGCCGATCGTCCACCAGCCGATCGTGTTGTAGACGGCCAGCGTCCCTTCCTTGGTCATGACGCCGCCTTCGCCGCCGGTGGCTTCACCGATCTTGCCGGCGACGAACTGGCCGACCGCGGTCATGTAGAACCAGGCGCCCATGATGAGGCTCGCCAGCGTCTTGGGCGCCAGCCGGTTCATGGCCGACAGGCCGACCGGGGAAAGGCAGAGCTCACCCGAGGTCTGGAACAGGTAGACCAGGAACACGAACAGCACCGGCGTCGCGACGCCCGGGCCGACCGAGTTGGCGCCCCAGACGAACACCAGGAAGGCGAAGCCGACCTGCAGCAGCGCCAGGCCGAACTTGGCCGGGGTCGAGGGCTCGAGCCCGCGCTTACCGAGCCACACCCACATCCACGCAAAGATCGGGCCCAGCAGCACGATGTAGATCGGATTGATCGACTGGAAGATCGATGCCGGCACGCCGCCGCGGTCGACGTAGCGGTCGGTGTAGAGGTTGAGCGAACCGCCCGCCTGCTCGAACAGGCCCCAGAAGACGGGGTTGAGGGCGATCAGGAACAGGATCACCCACAGGCGGTGCCGGGCTTCCCGATCGACCTTGAACGACTGGTAGAGCACATAGCCGAGCAGGGCGAAGCCGCTGACGGCCAGCAGGACTTCGATCACGCCGCGATACTGGATCAGCGCCCAGGCGACTGCGATCGATGCCAGGCCGAGTCCGTAGAGCACATGCTCGAAGCGGATGCCGGCGAACTTGCGGGCGAGCGCGGCCGGGTTCGGAGATTCGCCATGACCCATCAGCAGCGGCTTGAAACCGACGAAGACGATGAGGCCCAGCAGCATGCCGACGCCCGCGGCGCCGAAGCCATAGCTCCAGCCATAGGTCTCCCCCAACCAGCCGGCCAGGATCGTGCCCAGCGTCGCGCCGGTGTTAATGCCGATGTAGAAGATCGTATAGGCGCCGTCGCGACGCACGTCGGTGCGCGGATAAAGCTGGCCGACGATCACCGAGATGTTCGCCTTCAGGAAGCCGGTGCCGACGATGATGAAGGCGAGCGCCAGCCAGAAGATGTTGATGGCGCCATCGCTGTTGCCGCTGCCGTCGCCTTCGAAGCCCATCATCCCGTGGCCGATCGTCAGCAGGATCGCACCGAACAGCACCGCCTTGCGCTGGCCCAGGTAGCGATCCGCCAGATAGCCGCCGAGCACCGGGGTGACGTACACCAGGCTGTTGTAGGCGCCATAGATCAGGTTGGCTTCGCCATCGCTGAACAGCCAGTGCTTGGTGAGGTAGAACACCAGCAGCGCGCGCATGCCGTAGTAGGAGAAACGCTCCCACATCTCGGCGAAGAACAGGACGTACAGGCCCTTGGGATGACCTGCGAATTCGGGCTTGCTGCTCATCGCGATGGACGCGCCACCGATGAGCAGAACCAACAGAAAGGCAACGGCGATTGCCGGAATGACAGCCACAAAAATCCCCTTTGAAGCCATGGCGGCGCTCCGGGGAACCGGGCGCCAGGCGTGCATGGCGCGCGAGACTAGCGCAGAATCGCGGCGTGCCAAGCAGTTGTTGCCTCTACCAAGCGCCGCTAGGGCTTGAACATGACCTTCAACGATCGCTCGACGCCGCTCTCGCTGCTCGCCACCCGCCGCTCGGGAAAGCCGCGCGAGATGGTGGCACCCGGGCCGACCCCGGAACAGATCGACGCCATGCTGGCCCTTGCCGCGCGCACGCCGGACCATGGCAAGCTTGCGCCGTGGCGGTTCGTCGTGGTGCCCGCAGAAGCGCGCAACGCCTTCAACGCGATGCTGGTCGACGCCTATCGCGCCGAAAAGCCGGATGCCGGCCGGCTGGAGCTGGAGGCGATGGCAGGCTTTGGCGCTCCTGCGCCCGCGCTCGTCGTGGTGCTGTCTTCGCCGCGGACCGACAGTCATATCCCCTTGTGGGAGCAGCAGATGTCGGCAGGGGCGGCGACCATGAACCTGTTGCATGCGGCGCATGCGATGGGCTTCGTGGCCAGCTGGATCACGGGGTGGCCGAGCACTTCGCCAACCGTCCGCGACGCCCTGGGCGCGGAGCCCGAGCGGATCGTCGGCTTCGTGTTCATCGGCTCGCCCGGCAAGCCGCTGGAGGAGCGGCCGCGGCCGAATGTCGAAGCGCTGGTCACCCGCTGGCACGGCTGAGGGGTGGACGCAGCGCTCATCTGGTGTATTAAGTCAGCATGGCAGTGATCGAGAGCGACGACAGCCCCGTCTACCTGAAATTGCGTGCGATCGTGGCCGCGGCGATCCTTCGCGGTGAGTATCGCGCAGGCGATCAACTCCCCTCGGTTCGTGCCTTTGCCGCCGAACAGGGCGCCAATCCGCTCACCGTCGCCAAGGCCTATCAGACGTTCCAGGACGACGGCTATGTCGAGGTCCGCCGTGGTGTCGGCATGTTCGTCCTGCCGGGCGCTGCGGAGCGGCTGCGGCTCGCCGAGCGGGAGCGTTTCCTGTCGGGGACCTGGCCGCGCGTTCGGGAGCAGATCACGCTCCTCGGCCTCGACCTTCACGATCTGGTCGAACACGCGTAACGCCTGATCGGGAACTTGGCTCGTCTCACCGACGTTCTCCCCTGTTAACAAGGGGAATACCATGCGGCAGAGTAGCAGTATCGCAGCCGCGCGATCCGAGCATCGCGCCATGTACCGGTTGTCGGAGATCAACCACTGCCCGGGATGTGGCCAAAGCCAGTGGTTCGTCGGCCGCATGTCGGCTGAGTGCGCCTTCTGCCACACCGCGCTTCCCATCAGCGGCATTCACGCCATCGGCAATGTGGTGACGCGTACGTCGCCCCGTCCACCACTGCTCGCTGCCTGATCCCTCGTCGCGATCGGGCCTTGTAGGCGGGTGCGCCGCGCGATAGCGCCGCAGTGTGTCCCCGCCCGTCGCCCCGTCCGCACCCCGCTGCCTGCCCTATGGGCCTGAAGCGATTGCGGAGGCTGCGCGCGCCATCGCAACTGGCCAGTGCGTGGCGATCCCGACCGAGACGGTCTACGGCCTTGCCGCCGATGCGACGGACCCGGTCGCGGTAGCAGCCATCTATGCCGCCAAGGGGCGACCGAGTTTCAACCCACTGATCGTCCATCTTCCCGATCTCGCCGCGGCTGAGGCTCTGGCGACGTTCGATGATGCGGCGCGCCGGCTTGCGAAAGCGTTCTGGCCCGGCCCGATGACGCTCGTGCTTCCGCTGCGGGAAGGCTCGGGTGTCGCCTCACTGGTGACTGCCGGGCTTTCCACGGTGGCGCTGCGGGTGCCTGCGCATCGCGCGATGCAGGCGTTGCTGGCAGCTACCGGAAAACCGCTCGCGGCGCCCTCCGCCAATGCCAGCGGCGGCATCAGCCCGACTCGGGCCGCGCATGTCGTGGCGAGCCTGGCAGGCCGCATCCCGCTGGTGATCGACGACGGTCCGACCGAACGGGGCCTCGAATCGACGATCCTGGCATGCACCGACGGGACGGTGCGGCTGCTGCGCCCGGGCCCGATCTCCGCCGAGCAGGTGGCGGCTGTCACGGGCGTGATGCCCGGCCGGGGCGGGAGCGGGATCGAGGCGCCGGGACAACTCGCCAGCCACTACGCTCCGGGAAAGCCGGTGCGGCTTGAAGCGCTGGATGCAGCGCCCGATGAATGGCTGATCGGGTTCGGACCGGTGGTGGGCGACGACACGCTGTCGGCAAGTGGCGACTTGACCGAGGCGGCGGCCCGCCTGTTCGACTGCCTCCACCGCGCCGACGCGACCCGGAAGCCGCGAATCGCCGTCGCGCCGGTGCCGCGCAGCGGGCTGGGCGTGGCAATCAACGACCGGCTGACGCGCGCGGCGGCGTAGCGCGGCGCGGGGTAACCCGCGCCGTCGCGTCAGGCGGCGGCGGGTGCCGCTGCCTTGGACCGGGCGGCAAAGCTCTTGCGCAGCTTCTGCAGCTTGGGCGGAATCACGGCCATGCAGTACGGATTGCGCTGGCCTTCGCCTTCCCAATATTCCTGGTGATAACCCTCGGCCGGGTACCATTCGGTCAGCGGCTCGATGGTAGTGACGATCTTGTCGCCATTCTCGCCCGCACGCTCGATGCCGGCCCGCGCACGCGCCTCCTGGTCCGCATTGTGCGGGAAAATCGCTGAACGATACTGCGTGCCGATGTCGTTGCCCTGGCGGTTGAGCTGCGTCGGGTCATGAGTCGCAAAGAAGATGTCGAGCAGCGCGTCATAGCTGATCTGGTCGGGATCATAGGTGATGCGGATCGCCTCGGCATGGCCGGTGTCGCCGCCGCAAACCTGCTTGTACGTCGGGTTCGGCACCGTGCCGCCGATATAGCCGCTCTCGACCGATTCCACGCCGATCACGTCGCGAAACACCGCCTCGGTGCACCAGAAACAACCGCCCGCGAAGGTAGCGACTTCGGTAGCCATCAAACATCTCCTGAACAAAGCGAGGGCCGCGCGGGAAAGGGAACAGGATCGAAGGCGGTGCTTCCGACCGCATCCCACCGCGCGTTCGTCGCCTTAAGATAGGAAGGCGCTCGCCGGGCACAATCGCCGCTGCTACGCCTGAGAGGTCACGGCGAAGGGAAATTGTACATGCGCGACGGTTCGGTCCTGGTCACGGGTGGGGCGGGGTATATCGGCAGCCACGCGGTGCTGGCGTTGCTCGATGCCGGATGGCGTGTCGTGGTGGTCGACAATCTCGTGACCGGCTTCTCTTGGGCGGTAGACCCGCGCGCGACGCTGGTCGAGGCGGCGATCGAGGACGAGGCGGCCGTCCGCGCTGCCATGCGCGAGCACGGCGTGATCGCGGTGATGCACTTCGCCGGCTCTGTCGTGGTTCCCGAATCGGTTTCCGATCCGCTCAAATATTATCGCAACAACACCGCAGCCAGCCGTTCGCTGATCGAAAGCGCCGTCGCGAGTGGGGTGAAGCACTTCATCTTCTCTTCGACCGCGGCGACCTATGGCATCCCAGACCATGTGCCGATCCGCGAAGACGCCCCCAAGGCGCCGATCAATCCCTATGGCATGTCCAAGCTGATGACGGAGATCATGCTGAAGGACGTCGCCGCCGCGCATCCGATCAACTATTGCGCGCTGCGCTATTTCAACGTGGCGGGCGCCGACCCGCAGGGCCGCTCCGGCCAGTCTACTGCCGGCGCCACCCACCTCATCAAGGTCGCGGTCGAGGCGGCGACCGGCAAGCGCAGCCACGTCTCGGTGTTCGGCACCGACTTTGTGACCGAGGACGGTACCGGCGTGCGCGACTATATCCATGTGTCGGATCTGGCGGCGGCGCACGTCCATGCGCTCGACCTGCTGATCGCACGGCCGGTGGACAGCCACACGCTCAACTGCGGCTATGGCCGGGGCTATTCGGTCAACCAGGTTCTCGATGCGGTCGATCGCGTGACCAACCTGAAGATCGAGCGGCGGATGGAAGGGCGCCGCCCCGGCGACCCCGACGCACTGGTGGCGGACAATTCCGCGATCCTGGCGGCGCTGCCGTGGCGGCCGCAATATGACGACCTCGACCGGATCGTCACCGATGCACTCGCCTGGGAACGCGCCCTAGCCGAGCGCAGGCCCGCCTGACGCTGCGCGGTGCCGGGATCGGGCCATCAGCCCGATCTCCAGGCGCCAGCAGCCGAGCGCCCATAGCGCGCCGAAGATCCAGCCGGCGAGCACGTCGCTCGGCCAGTGCACGCCCAGATAAACGCGGCTGATCCCGATCAGGCCGACGATCGTCATCGTGGCCACGACCACGAACAGCCGCACATGCGCCTCCCGGATCATCGGGAACAACAGGGTCGCGATCGTCAGATAGACGATCGCGCTGTTGGCGCTGTGCCCGGACGGGAAGCTTGACGACGTCTCCCGCATCAGATGCTCGACCAGGTCGGGCCGCGCGCGCGCGAACAGCTGCTTGAGTAGCGACACCATGCTGGCGCCTCCGATCGTCGCGACAAGCGTCAGCGCGGCCGTCCGCCACATCCGCCGCATCAGCAGCAGCGCCGTTGCCAGCGTGACCACGAGCGTCAGCACGGTGCCGCTCCCAAGCGCGGTGATATCGCGCGCGATCGAGGGCAGCTTGGCGGGGCCGATCGGGATGTCCGGGTGGCCGGGCACCCGCATCGCCAGGATCAGGGTCCGGTCGAACGCCAGGGCGTTGCCGCGCGCGATCACGGAAGCCAGGAACAGGAGGGCAAGGAGCGCGATCGCCACGACTACGCCCGCGATCAGCACCCACGGCCGGCGGCCCGATGCCCGCGTTTCCTTGTCCATCGATACGAGAGTGGAATCCATGTCCGGCGTCTCGCAGCCTGAGGCGACAGAGGCAATGGCGGAGCGTCGCAGCCGCCGCGCGGCCCGTGCAACGTATCGGAAGTGGTGGGCTCGCCGGGATTCGAACCCGGGACCTACAGATTAAAAGTCCGTTGCTCTACCAACTGAGCTACGAGCCCGCACCGTTTCCAGCGTGTCGGGGATGAGCGGTTCGATCCGCGCACCACGCCTGCCGCGCGCCCTACGGAGCCGAAGCGATCCGGTCAACCGCCCGAGGCCGTCGAAGGCTGCACGCCAGCTGGCGGATCGTACTCCCGCTCACCGGATCGCGCCAGTCGGGGACCAGCCGGGCGAGCGGTTCCAGCACAAAGTCGCGCGTGCGGAATTCCTTATGGGGCACGATCAATCCGGGGCTCGCCCACGCGCCCTCCGACCAGAGCACCAGGTCCAGATCGATCACGCGCGTGCCCCAGCGGCGCCCTCGGCGTCGGCCGAAGCGGCGCTCGATTGCCTTGCAATGCGCGAGCATTTCCGGAGGCGACAGCGGGCTTTCGATCAACGCGACCGTGTTGGCGTAGCGGCGGAGCGAGGGGCCGAGCGGCGCACTGCGAACGACGGGCCCCACCGCCACGACGCCGCCCAGAGCCTTTAGCGCAGCCGCGACTTCCCGTTCCGGTCGGCCATGCCGCCCCGGGCGATTCGAGCCGATCGCGATCGCATAGCTTGCCCTGGCCATGCCAGCGCGCCTACCGCAGCGCCATGTCTGCTGCCAGCCCGCTTCGCGCCACCGAACCCTCCCACGATTGCCCCTTCTGCCCGCGCCTGGTCGCGTTTCGCGAGGCGTTGCGGCTGGAGTATCCCGACTGGTGGAACGCGCCGGTGCCGGCGTTCGGCGATCCCGATGCCTGGCTGGGCGTCATCGGTCTTGCGCCGGGCAAGCATGGCGCCAACCGCACCGGGCGGCCCTTCACCGGGGATTATGCCGGCGCGCTCCTCTACGACACGCTCGCCAAGTTCGGCTTGTCGGAAGGGGTGTTCGACGCGCGCCCCGACGACGGGCTCGAGCTCAAGGGCGTGATGCTCATCAATGCGGTGCGGTGCCTGCCCCCGGAGAACAAGCCGACGCCCGAGGAAATCCGCACCTGCCGGCCGTTTCTTGAGGCGCCGATTGCGGCGCTGCCGCGGGTGCGCGTTTTCGTGGCACTCGGCCAGATCGCGCACCAGTCGGCGGTGAAGGCGCTGGGCGGCAAGCTGCCCAAGGCGAAGTTCGGCCATCTCGCCGAACATCGCATGCCGGACGGCCGCATCCTCATCGATAGCTATCATTGCTCGCGTTACAACCAGAACACCGGCCGGTTGACCCAGCCGATGTTCGAGGCGGTGTTCGAGCGGGCGCTGCAGCTGCGCGACGGCGTCGCCTGACGCCGCCGCGTCAGATGTCCTGCGTCAGCCGGCCGTAGAGTTCCGGCCGGCGGTCGCGGAAGAAGCCAAAGGCCGCGCGGTGGCGTGCCACGCGGTCGAGGTCGAAGGCCGCGGTGATGACGCCCTCTTCCTCGCGGTCCAGCTCGGCCAGGATGTCGCCGCGCTCATCACAGATGAAGCTGGTGCCGTAGAAGGTCTGCCCGTGCTCGGTACCGACGCGGTTGGCGGCGATGACGGGGACGACGTTCGACACGGCGTGGCCGAGCATGGCGCGCCGCCACAGCCGCGCGGTGTCGAGGCTGGTGTCATGCGGCTCGCTGCCGATCGCGGTCGGATAGAAGAGCAGCTGCGCGCCCATCAGCATCATCGCGCGCGCGGTTTCAGGATACCATTGGTCCCAGCACACGCCGACGCCGAGCTTGGCGGCAGGTCCGTCCCAGACCTTAAATCCGGTGTTGCCGGGGCGGAAGTAGAATTTCTCTTCATAGCCCGGGCCATCCGGGATGTGGCTCTTGCGATAGACGCCCTGGACCTTCCCGTCGGGTCCGACCATCGCGAGCGAATTATAGTAATGCGGGCCGTCGGCCTCGAAGAAGCTGGTCGGGATATGGACCTTGAGCTCGGCGGCGAGCGCCTGCATCGCCAGGACGGCCTTGTGCTCGCCCAGGGGCTTGGCGTTCGCGAACAGCCCCTCATCCTCGACGCGGCAGAAATATTCGCCTTCGAACAATTCCGGGGGCAGGATTACCTGCGCACCCTTCGCGTGCGCCTCCCGCACCAGGCGGCTGACGTTGGCGATGTTGGCGTCGATGTCGTTGGAAAAGGCGAGCTGCAGCGCGGCGACGGTAATTTCGGTCATGCCGGCTATGTAGTCGAACCGCGCCGGGTTGCCAGTGCCGGATTTGGGCGCGGCAGCCACCTGCCGCGCCCCTCGATCCTCAGCGGCTCGGGATCTGCTGGCTGATGCAGTGGAAGCTGCCGCCTCCGGTCAGGATGTGGTCGGCGCGCAGCCCCACGACCTTGCGGTCCGGGAAGATCGCCGAGAGTGCCGCCACCGCGGCGTCGTCGCTCGGCTGGCCATAGACCGGCACCACCACCGCGGCGTTGCCGATGTAGAAGTTCATGTAGCTTGCCGGAATCACCTCGTCTTCCGACTCGACCCGGCCGGGGGAGGGGATGCGGACCAGCTCGACGCCGGCTGCCCGGGCGCGCTCGGCCGCATCGCGATACACGTCGGCATTGGGATCATCCTCGGCCGCTTCCGGGATCGCCAGCCGGTTCGGGCCGACGAAGCGCGCGAGATTGTCGACATGGCCGTCGGTGTGGTCGTTGAGCAGCCCGTCGCCCAGCCACAGGAAACGCGTGAAGCCGAGGTCCGCCCGCAGCAGCGCCTCCGCCTTGTCGCGGGTGAAGCCCTCGCCATTGCGGTTCGGGTTCAGCAGGCACTGCTCGGTGGTGACGACCAGGCCGGTACCGTCGCCGTCGATGGCGCCGCCCTCGATGATCCAGTCATGCGTTTCGGCGGCAATGCCGCGCTGGCGGGCGAGCCCGGCACCGACGCTGTTGTCGCCCGGCAGGTCGTACTTGCCGCCCCAGCCATTGAACGCGAAGTCATGGGCGCGGCCGTCGCCGTCCAGGATCGCGGCCGTGTCGCGCAGCCAGATGTCGCCGAAGGGCTCGACCACCACCTCGGCGGCGTCGCCCGCCATCGCGCGCGCGGCCTCGGCAGCATCCGCGTTCGCCGCGACCAGCAGCACGCGTTCACCGGCGCCATCGGCGTGGACGGCCCGGGCGAAGGCGACGACTTCCTCGCGGGCGGGTTCAAGGTCTTCGAGCCAGAGCTCGGGATGGCTGGGAAAGCCGATCCAGACGGCGTCGTGGCGGGCCCATTCGGCGGGGGGAGGCGTGATCATGGCCGCGTCCTTAGCGTCCGCCGCGCGCCCCGAAAAGGGTGGCTACCCGCGCCGCCGCCACGCATCAACGGCGATCCGCGTGGAAATGGTCAGTTGCTCGGGCAAGGCGTCGAGCGCGAACCATTCCACGCCGTCGTGCTTCTCCGGCTCGCAGTTCTCCGGCGTCCCCTCGAAGGATCGGACCAGGAAAACCGGCGCGATCCAGTGGGTACCGGCCGCGCGATCGATGTGATCGACGACACACAGCAGCGTGTCCGCCGTGATGGTGATGCCGGTCTCCTCCTTCACCTCGCGCTCGGTCGCGGCGGCGGCCGTCTCGAACAGGTCGATCTTGCCGCCGGGAAGGCCCCAATGCCCGATCTCGGGGGGACGCCGCCGCCGCACCAGCAGGATGCGATCGTCCAGGATGATGGCCGCGCCACAGCCGACGCGCGGTTCGGTGAACATCGCCGTTGTTACCGTACGGTGGCGCGGCTGCGGTCGCGGATGGCGCGGAATTCGTCGCCCTCTACCCAGTTCGGCCAGGCGCTGGTCGTCGCAAGCTCGCGGCCGACCTGATAATAGAGCGTCACGTCCTGGACGACGCCGTCCCAGTTCCAGTTCGGATCATATTCGTCCTTGGGCCCGTGGTAGCGGTTGTCGGTGTAGTCCTTGGCGGCAGCGGCGCCGGCGTCGGCGCCACCCTTCACCAGATCCTCGCCCGCCTCCGCATACAGCATCGGCACGCCATATTTGGCGAGGCTGAAGTGATCCGAACGATAGTAATAGCCGTTCTGCGGCGTCGGCTCGGGCGTGGCGACCCGACCCTGTGCGCCAAGCGCACGGTTGAGATAGTCGTCCAGCTCCGACTTGCCCTTGCCCACCACGACGATGTTGCGCGCCGGGCCGGCCATCGACATCGCGTCGATGTTGACGCCACCCACCGTCTTGGCGAGCGGGTAGATCGGGTTTGCACCGTAATAGGCGGAGCCGAGCAGGCCCGATTCTTCGCCGGTCACGGCCAGGAACACCTGCGACCGCGGCGTTGGCCCAGCCTTGGCATTGGCCTCCGCCAGCGCGACCAGCGCCGCCACGCCGTTCGCGTTGTCGACCGCGCCGTTGCAGATGTCATCGCCATCGGGTGCCGCCTCGCAGCGGCCGAGATGGTCCCAATGGCCGGTGTAGAGCACCACTTCGTCGGCACGCTCGGTGCCCGGCAGGATGCCGACCACGTTCTTGGACGCGTGGCGGCGAACCTGGTTGTCGAAGCTGACCGAAGCCTCCACGCCCGTGAGCGGCACCGCCTTGAAGCCCTTGCGCTTGGCAGCGGCCGTCAGCGTGTCGAGGTTCTGGCCGGCACCTGCGAACAGCCGGCGTGCGGCATCGAGCTGCATCCAGCCGATCGCCTTGGACTGGTCCATATGGCCG
The DNA here is from genome assembly GCF_049311085.1 of Sphingomonas sp. 3-13AW. Lineage (NCBI taxonomy): Bacteria > Pseudomonadati > Pseudomonadota > Alphaproteobacteria > Sphingomonadales > Sphingomonadaceae > Sphingomonas > Sphingomonas sp. 3-13AW. The sequence goes on from NZ_JASNVZ010000009.1 coordinate 77,963, forward strand.
TTGGCGGCATCCGCCACCTGCTGCGGGCCGGTCCAGCTCGACTGGACGACGTTCCAGCCATAGGCGGCGGGCACCGTGTCATGGACGATGATCGCGGCAGCAGCGCCCTGGCGTGCCGCCTCTTCATATTTGTAGGTCCAGCGGCCGTAATAGGTCATCGCCTTGCCGTTGAACGGTCCAACGAGGCCGGGCGATTCGTAATCCGGGTCGTTCACCAGGATCACCACCGTCTTCCCCTTCACATCGACGCCGGCATAGTCGTTCCAGCCCTTCTCGGGCGCGTTGATGCCATAGCCGACGAACACGACGTCGCTGTTCTTCAGGTCGACGCGCGGGGCGACCTGATAGGTGGCGACCACCATATCGGGGCCGTAGCGCAGTGCGATGGGCTGGCCGGCGCCGGTGAAGGTCAGCGGCGACACGTTGCGCGCAGTGATCTCGACCAGCGGCACGTCCTGGAACCAGCTGCCGCCGTTACCCGGCTTCAGCCCGGCTGCCTGGAACCGTTCCACCAGATAGGCGAGCGTCTTTTCCTCACCCGCAGTCCCGGGTGCGCGTCCTTCGAACGCATCGGAAGAGAGGGTCTGGGTGACCGTCTTGAGCGTCTCGACGGAAACGGGCGTCGAAGGTGTTGAGGCGGAGCAGGCGGCCAGCGGCAGTACCGCGGCGAGCAGAAGTGCGCGCATGAATTCTCCGAAGATCGAACGTCGGGCGCCTTGTGGCACAGCCAGTCCCGGCGGGGCAAACCCGGGGCAGGGCCGAAACGAGAAAGGGCGGCCCGCAAGGGCCGCCCTTCTTGTTCTGGCGATGGTCCGCGGCGAAGGCCGCGGTCCGTACCGGATCAGCGCGAGTAGAACTCGACGACCAGGTTCGGTTCCATCTTCACCGGGTACGGCACCTCGTCGAGGGTCGGCACGCGGGTGAAGGTCACCTTGGCCGCACCGTCGGGAGCGACATATTCCGGGATGTCACGCTCGGAGAGACCCTGCGCTTCGAGCACCAGCGCCATTTCCTGCGCCTTGCTGCCCAGCGTGATCTCGTCGCCCGGACGGACGCGACGCGACGCGATGTTGCACTTCACGCCGTTGACGCGAATGTGGCCGTGGCTGACGATCTGGCGTGCGGCCCAGATGGTCGGCGCGAACTTGGCGCGATAGACCACCATGTCCAGGCGCTGCTCGAGCAGGCCGATCAGGTTCTGGCCGGTGTCGCCCTTCATGCGCGACGCTTCTTCGTAGGTGCGCTTGAACTGCTTCTCGGTCACGTCGCCATAATAGCCCTTGAGCTTCTGCTTGGCGCGCAGCTGGATGCCGTAGTCCGACATCTTGCCCTTGCGGCGCTGACCGTGCTGGCCGGGGCCATATTCACGCTTGTTGACCGGGCTCTTCGGACGGCCCCAGATGTTCTCGCCGAGACGACGGTCGAGCTTGTACTTGGCGCTATGGCGCTTCGACATAATAGATACCTTGCAACTGCAACAACGGTGATCACCCTGGGGCGATCGCGGATCCCGGTATTCGCTCTGCTGGGATCGGAAACCGACCGGCAGGGCTGCCGCTTCACCGGGGTGCGGAGCCAATTGCGAAGGCGCGCGCCTAGCCGAAGGGAGGCGGACGAGTCAAGCTGGACAGCCAAGGGCCCGCTCGCCTAGGCGCGCGGCATGACGATCCTTTCCGGTCCCGATTGCACCACCATGGCCGAAGTCCGCGCCGGCGTTGACCAGCTCGATCGCGAGCTCGTCGCGCTGCTCGCGCGCCGCTTCGCCTATATGGATGCCGCTGCCCGCATCAAGCCGGAGCGCGGCCACGTCCGCGACGAGGGCCGCAAGGCCGAGGTGATTGCCAATGCGCGGGCAGAAGCGGTGCGGCTGGGCGTGCCGGAGGATGTCGTCGGCGATCTGTGGGAACAGCTGGTCGAAGCCTCGATCGCCTATGAGCTTGCGGCGTTCGACCGGCGGTAACACGCCGGTCTGACTTGCGGGCGTTACCGCGCCCGCGGGCGGGCGAGGGTCGAGAGCACGCCGCGGACCGTGCGTACCTCCTGTGCGGACCAGCCGGGCTTCGTGAGCAGCGTCCGCAGCATCCGCCGCGTCGTGGGCGCGCGATCGGGCGGGAAGAAATAGCCGCCCTCCTCCAGCATCTGGTTGAGCTGCACGATCATGCCTTCCAGCTCCTCGTGCGGGGCCGGCGGGTCGATCTCCGTTTCGGGCGGGCTCGCAAGCGCGGCGCCCTTCGACCATTCATAGGCCACCAGGATCACCGCCTGGGCGAGGTTGAGCGAGCCGAACTCCGGGTTGATCGGCACGGTGATGATGGTGCGGGCAAGTGCCACATCGTCGGTTTCGAGCCCCGAGCGTTCCGGCCCGAACAGGATCGCTGCGCGACCGCCGTCGCTGCGGATCGCGCGCGCGGCTTCGTCGGGCGTCACGACCGGCTTGGTGACGCCGCGCTTGCGGACCGTGGTGGCATAGACGTGCGAGCAGTCCGCGACCGCCTCGGCAACGCTGTCGAACACGCGCGCCTGCTCCAGCACCACGTCGGCGCCGCTTGCCGCAGGCCCGGCCTGTGGATTGGGCCAACCGTCGCGCGGCGAGACGAGCCGCATTTCCACCAGTCCGAAATTGAGCATCGCCCGCGCGGCCTTGCCGATGTTCTCGCCCAGCTGCGGGCGGACGAGCACGATGACGGGGGGCGGTGTGGGCACGGTCTTTGTTCTTTCTGGCTTCGGGCTGGCAGGTGCCGCGCATGGGGGCGCTGGGAGCTAGTCCCGTCCCACTTCCGCGACGTTGCCGGCGAACGCCTCGAAGTCGCGGGCTTCCCGGAAATCCTTATAGACGCTGGCGAAGCGGATGTAGGCGACGGAGTCGAGCCCCTTCAACGCGTCCATCACCATCTCGCCGATGCGCTGGGACGGAATTTCGCTGTCGCCGGTCGTCTCGAGCTGCCGCTGGATGCCGGAGACGAGCCGTTCGATCTGCGACTGTTCGACCGGGCGCTTGCGAGTCGCGATCGCGACCGAGCGGAGCAGCTTGTCGCGGTCGAACGCTTCGCGGCGGTTCTCGCTCTTCAACACCCACAGTTCCCGCAGCTGAATGCGTTCAAAGGTGGTGAAGCGCGCGGCACAGGCCTCGCACTGACGGCGCCGGCGGATCGCCGCCCCATCTTCGGTGGGGCGGCTGTCCTTTACTTGGCTGGCATCATGTCCGCAGAATGGGCAGCGCATTCAGGTCCGCTTCTTGCCCTTGAGATAGGCATAGCCGGCGCCCGCCGCGGCGCCGATCACCGGGCCGACGAAGGGCAGGGGGATGGCGATCACGGCGCCGAGCGCACCCCATTTCGCCATGCTCTTGCCGAGCGCCTTCTTCTCCGGGTCCTTCGAGAAATCCGTCATGTCAGCCTCCGTAGATGGGGAACCGAGCACACAACGCGCGAACCCGCTCGCGGACCCCGGCTTCGACCAGCGGATCGCCCGCCTCGCCCTTGGCAGCCAGGCCGTCGAGCACGTCGGCGACCATGTTGCCGATCTCGCGGAATTCGGCGGTGCCGAAGCCCCGCGTCGTTCCGGCCGGGGTGCCGACGCGAATGCCGCTCGTCTTGACCGGGGGCAGCGGATCGAAGGGAATGCCGTTCTTGTTGCAGGTGATGCCCGAACGCTCCAGCGCCTCGTCGGCGTCACGGCCGGTGATGCCCAGCGGGCGCAGGTCGACCAGCGCCAGATGGGTGTCGGTGCCGCCCGCGATGATGTCGCTGCCGCGCTCCTTCAGGGTCGCTGCCAGCACCTTCGCGTTCTCGACGACGGCGGCGATATAGCTCTTGTACTCGGGGCGGAGCGCCTCGCCGAATGCCACTGCCTTGGCGGCGATGACGTGCATCAGCGGACCCCCCTGGAGGCCCGGGAACACCGCCGAGTTGATCTTCTTCGCAATCGCCTCGTCATCGGTCAGCACCATGCCGCCGCGCGGACCGCGCAGGGTCTTGTGGGTGGTGGTGGTGACGACGTGGGCGTGGCCGAACGGGGTCGGGTGGAGCCCCGCGGCGACGATGCCGGCGAAGTGCGCCATGTCGACCATGAACTTCGCGCCCACTTCGTCGGCGATCGCGCGGAAGCGGGCGAAGTCGATGTGGCGCGGGTAAGCGGAGCCGCCGGCGATGATCAGCGTGGGCTTGTGCTCATGGGCGAGGCGCGCGACCTGATCATAGTCGATAAGATGGTCTTCCTCGCGCACGCCATATTGGATGGCGTTGAACCACTTGCCCGACATTGCCGCCTTGGCGCCGTGGGTGAGGTGGCCGCCCGCATCCAGGCTCATGCCCAGGATGGTGTCGCCCGGCTTGGTCAGCGCCAGCATCACTGCGCCGTTCGCCTGCGCGCCCGAATGCGGCTGCACGTTCGCAAAGCCGCAGCCGAACAGCTGCTTGGCGCGCTCGATCGCCAGCGTCTCGACTTCGTCCGACGGGGCGCAGCCCTGGTAGTAGCGCTTGCCCGGATAGCCTTCGGCGTACTTGTTGGTGAATACCGAACCCTGCGCCTCGAGCACCGCCTTCGAGACGATGTTCTCGCTCGCGATCAGCTCGATCTGGGTCTGCTCGCGGTCGAGCTCATGCTCGATGCCGGCGAACACTGCCGGATCGACGTCGGCCAGGCCGCGGGTGAAGAAGCCGTCAGGCTGTACCTGATCGAGGGTCTGCGGGTTGCTGCTCATGGATGCGCCTCCTGGGGCCCGGCTGGCCGTTCGGCCGAGCCTTTAAGCCCCTGCGCCCGGGAAGGCTACCCGTTGCTTCCCAAAATGGGTGCAGCTCAGCCGAGCTGCGGCTGGGTCAGCTTGTCGATGCGGCGCTGATGGCGTTCCCCGCCAAAGGGCGTGGCGAGGAACGTCTCGATGCACGCCTTCGCCATCTCGATGCCGACCAGCCGCGCGCCCATGGCCAGCACGTTGGCATCATTATGTTCCCGGGCCAGCCGCGCCGACAGCGGCTCGCTGACCAGCGCGCAGCGGCAGCCGGTGTGGCGATTGACGGCGATCGAGATGCCGATGCCGGATCCGCACAGCGCAACGCCGAAGTCCGCGTCGCCGCCGCTCACCGTCCGCGCCAGGGCATAGCCATAGTCCGGATAGTCGACGCTCGCCGCGCCCTCTGGTCCCAGGTCGACGACGGCATGACCGGCCTCGCGCAGCCATTCCACAAGCGCGGCCTTCAGCGAAACGGCGGCGTGGTCGGAGGCGATGGCGATGCGATGGGGCATGGAACGGGCCTTGAAAGTCGGGAAGTGCTTGCTGCCTAGCCCTATGGCTTCGTGAAGGCTAGACAGGCTGCCCATGGCGGGAGGAACGCGATGCGCTCTACGATCTGGTTGACGACGCTCTTGGTGCTGACGGCTTGCGGACAGCGCGACGTGCGCCGGGCAGAAGGTGAAGCGGTAGAGCAGGCAGTGCGAAACAGCGGCCACGCCGCGCCCGCGGCCGCCCCTGTGGAAACGCCGACGCCGACGCCGCAGCGCACGACCGCCGCGAACACCGTAGTCACGGATGGCTGGATCGGGCGCTGGCGCGGGGTCGAGGGGCTCAACCTGGTGATCTCCGCGGACCCTGCTGCCGGGCCGGGTCACTATACGCTCGAGATGCAATATTCGCTCGACGACAAGGGCAGCTTTCCCGGAGTCGCCGACGGCGAGGTGATCCGCTTCACGCGTCCCGACGGTCCCCAGATCCTGACCGCCACCGATGGCGAGGCGACCGGGCTGAAGTGGCTGGCCGACAAGAAAGACTGCCTGACGGTGAAGCCGGGCGAGGGATATTGCCGCGATTGAGCGGTGCTTGTCCCGGCTGACGGACGCCGCCGGCCACTTCGCGCTTCACCCCCGGCCCCGCATCCTCTAATCGGCGCGGTTCCATGACCGACGAACCGAACGCGAAGCGCGACTGGCGCGACACCGTCTTCCTGCCGAAGACCGACTTCCCGATGAAGGCGGGCCTTGCCGCCAAGGAGCCTGCGATCCTCGATCGCTGGGCCCGCATCGGGCTGTACGATCGCCTGCGCCGCGAGCGCGCGGGGCGCGAACGCTTCATCCTCCACGACGGCCCGCCCTACGCCAACGGCGACATCCACATGGGCCATGCGATGAACAAGGTCCTGAAGGACATCATCGTCCGCTCGCAAACGCTGATGGGCAAGGACGCGCCCTACGTGCCGGGCTGGGACTGCCACGGCCTGCCGATCGAGTGGAAGATCGAGGAACAGTATCGCGCCAAGAAGCGGTCGAAGGACGAGGTACCCCCGGCCGAGTTCCGCGCTGAGTGCCGCGCCTATGCCGCGCATTGGGTCGAGGTGCAGAAGGGCCAGTTCCAGCGCCTGGGCGTGCTCGGCGATTGGGAAGACCCCTACCTCACCATGAAGTTCGAGGCCGAGGCGACGATCGCGGGCGAGTTGCTCAAGTTCGCCGAATCGGGCCAGCTCTATCGCGGCGCCAAGCCGGTGATGTGGAGCCCGGTCGAAAAGACCGCGCTCGCCGAAGCCGAGGTCGAGTATGAGGACATCACCTCGACCCAGATCGACGTCGCCTTCGAGATCGTCGAGGCGCCCAACGCGCCGGAACTGGTCGGCGCTCATGCGGTGATCTGGACGACCACGCCCTGGACGATCCCGGTCAATCAGGCTTTGGCGTACGGGCCGGAGGTTGAGTACGTTGCGCTGTCGCTAGGCGCGATCACTGCTGACTTCCTCCGGCATGGTCACCGTGCCCCGGTCGTTCTGATCGCACGCTCGTTGATGACGTCGTTCATCGATCGGATTGCGCCTGCATCGGATTTGGGTGTTAGCATCGTCTGGTCGGGCAAGGGCTCCGACCTTGCAGGCGCCGTCGCGCGTCACCCGATGCACGCGCTCGGCGGCTTCTTCGCCAAGCCGCGCCCGATGCTGCCGGGCGATTTCGTCACCACTGACGCGGGTACCGGCCTCGTCCACATGGCACCCGACCATGGCGAAGACGATTTCGCGCTGTGCAAGGCCTATGGCATCGACCCCGTGTTCGCGGTCACCGGCGACGGCAAATACCGCGAGGACTGGGCCTGGCTCGGCGGCCAGGGCAGCGTCATCAACCCCAAGTTCACCGCGTCCGGCAACGGCGGGAAGCTTGAGGAAGGGCCGATCTGTCGCGACCTGCGGGAAGCCGGCGCGCTGCTCGCCGCGTCGGACGACTTCCGCCACAGCTATCCGCACAGCTGGCGCTCCAAGGCCAAGGTGATCTTCCGCGCGACGCCGCAGTGGTTCATCCCGATGGACGCCGCCGCCACCGATGCCGTGGATGAGGGCGCGGAAACCGTCGCTGGCAACGGCGCCACGCTGCGCGAACTCGCCCTCGACGCGATCGAACACACCCGCTTTGTCCCCGAAAAGGGCCGCAACCGCATCGCGTCGATGGTGTCGGGCCGTCCGGACTGGGTGATCAGCCGCCAGCGCGCATGGGGCGTGCCGATCGCGCTCTACGTGCATCGCCAGACCGGTGCCTATCTGCGCGACCCGGCGGTCAACGCCCGCATCCTCGACGCCTTCCGTGCAGGGGGCGCCGATGCCTGGTTCCAGGCCGATCATCAGGCGCTGCTCGGCGCGGACTACGCGCTTGAGGACTATGAAGTCGTCACCGATATCCTCGACGTGTGGTTCGACTCGGGTTCGACTCACGCTTTCGTGGTCGAAGCGCGCTATGGCGCCGGCACCCGCGCCAACCTCTATCTCGAGGGTTCGGACCAGCATCGCGGCTGGTTCCAGTCGTCGCTGCTGGAAAGCTGTGGCACCCGCGGTCGCGCGCCCTATGAGGCGGTGCTGACCCACGGCTTCGCGCTCGACGGCAACGGCCGCAAGATGTCCAAGAGCCTGGGCAATGTCGTCGATCCGCTGAAGGTGATCGGCGAATCGGGCGCCGACATCCTGCGCCTGTGGATCGCGCAGACCGATTATTTCGAGGACGTCCGCATCGGCAAGGAAGTGCTTGCCGGGACCGGCGACGCGTATCGCAAGCTGCGCAACACCTTCCGCTACCTGCTGGGCGCGCTCGACGGCTTCACCGATGCGGAGCGGGTTGCGGTCGCCCACATGCCGGAACTGGAGCGCTATGTGCTCCACCTGCTCGGCAAGCTCGACGTGGAACTGCGTTCGGCGGCCGAGGCATATGAGTTCAACCGCTACGCGCGCGCCCTGATGGATTTCGCCAACGAGGATCTGTCGGCGTTCTTCTTCGATATCCGCAAGGACTCGCTCTACTGCGACGCGGCCGATGATCCCAAGCGCCGCGCGTATCGCACGGTGCTCGACCTGCTGTTCCACGCGCTGGTCCGCTATGCCGCTCCGATTCTCGCCTTCACGGCCGAGGAAGTATGGCAGGCGCGCTATCCCAGCGAGGATGGATCCGTGCATTTGCTCGAATGGCCGGAACTTCCGGCGCTGCCCGGCGATGATGCGGTGTCCACCAACTGGGAGGACGTCCGTCGCCTGCGCGAGCGGGTGACCGAGGCGATCGAGCCGCTGCGTCGCGAAAAGGTCGTGCGCTCCAGCCTTGAGGCGGAAGTCACCGTTCCCACGCTGCCGCTGGACGAGGCTGCCCTTGCCGAGGCGTTCATCGTCGCGTCAGTCGCCAAGGGTAAGACCGATGAGGATGGTGTGGGTGTCACGCGTACCCACAAACTGAAATGCGGCCGTTGCTGGCGCCACCTGCCCGAAGTTGCAGAGGACGATGCGCTGTGCCACCGCTGTGCCGAGGTAGTATCGTGACCATGCAACGTACCCGTCTTTACGGTTTCCTGCTCGCCGGCCTGATCTTCATCGTCGACCAGGTGGTGAAGTTCGTCGTGACCGGCCCGCTGGGCGTTTCCCAGCCGGGGGACGAACTCGTCCTGTTGCCGATCTTCGACCTGCGTTTCGTGCCCAATGTCGGCGTGTCGCTGGGTCTGTTGCCGGCCGACAGCAGCGTGATGCGCTGGGCGCTGGTGCTGCTGACTGCGGCGATCGCCAGCGGCGTCGCCTGGTGGATGCTGCGCGAAAAGAGCCGGCCCGACCTGTTCGCCCTTGGCCTGGTGCTGGGCGGGGCGCTCGGCAACATCCTCGACCGCGTCCGCTTCGGCTATGTCGTCGACTTCCTCGACCTGCACTTCGGAACGTGGCGTCCGTTCCTGATCTTCAATGTCGCCGATGCCGCCATCACCATCGGCGTGCTGATCCTGCTTGTCCGCGCCGTGCTGGTGCGCGACAAGCCTGCCGAAACGCCCGCTGGGGAGAAGGTAAATGCGTAAGGTCCATGCCGCCGCGAGCATCGTGCTCGTCGTTGCTCTGGCGGGTTGTGGCTCGTCGGGGCTCAATCGTGCCCGTCCCGATGAATTCGCGGTCGCGCGTCAGGCGCCGCTGATCATCCCGCCCGATTTCGCGCTCATTCCTCCGCAGCCGGGCGCGCCGCGTCCGCAGGAAGCCGGCGCTTCCACCCAGGCGCTGCAGGCGATGTTCGGTGGAGAGGCGCAGCGCAGCGCCGGTGAGCGTGCGGCCGTCAACCAGGCCGGCGGCAACGCCGCCGCCGCGGCGGGCGTCCGCTCCGGCCTCGCCGATCCCGACACGAACGTCGTCGACAAGGGCTCGACCACCCAGGACATCATCGCCGCACCCGAAGGCGACGGTCAGACCGCCCGCACCACGCCGTAAGGCGACACTCGGCGAAGCAAAAAGGGCCGCGACGCGAGTCGCGGCCCTTTTTGCTTGCCTCTCGGGTGCGGCTGCTGCTCCCGCACGCGCGGGAGCAGGGCTGCATCAGAAGGCTGCGGTAAGCGACACCACCACGGTGCTGCCCGCGATCGAACTGCCGTTCGTCGTCTTGCCGAAGCCGGACCCTAGATAGGCCGACTCGCGGCGGGAGATGTTGGTGTCGATATAGGCGACGCCCAGCGTGAGCTGGTTCCAGGTTGCATCGACGCCCAGCAGCCAGTCGAAATACTCGCCCGTCGGCGACAGGCTCGTGCCGTTGGGCCCAAGCCCCTTGTTGCCGTTGGAATAGCCGATGTGCGCCTTCGCGGTGAGCGGGGTGCTCGGAATGCCGACGGTGCCGTCTCCGGACAGGTAGAGGTTGTCGCCGCGATCGCCGTCCGGATGGACGAGGAAGTTGCCGAGCGACGTCTGCTTGGGCGCGTAGAAGACGCCCGCGGTCAGGTTGGCCGGGCCTGCGGTGCCGGAAAGCTTGCCGTAGAGCTCGACCACGTCGCTCTCGTCCGCACCGCCCGGATAGGTGTACCAGGTCACGCCGACGTCATAGGCGGCGTTGCCGGCCTCTCCTTTGAAGCCCGCCACCAGGTCGAGCTCGAGGTTGGCGCCGCCAAAGGTTCCCCACCCCGCGAGGTTGGAGCCCCAGGTCGCGACATAGAAGCCGCTTTCATGTGCAATGGTGATGCCGCCCTGGACCGCCACTTCCTTGTCGCTCTGCGATACACCGCGGAAGCGATAGTCGGAGGTTACCGTCGCGCTGCCGCTGACGGTGATAGGCTGGGGCGGATCGGTTTCCTGTGCCCAGGCAGGTGCAACGCTACCGACGGCGGCGAAGATCGAAAGAAGTAATCTGGAGAAGCGCATCGTGACCCCCTTGAGGTGATGGTTCTCCTCCTGCTTGCGCCCTGGGGTGTCGTCCGCACCCCCTGTGACGCGACACCAACGTGCCGGTCAGAGGGCGCGGATACAATGCTTGTTTCAGCAGCAATAACTTTTGTGACGGAATGTTGCGTCGCAGCAACAATACCGCGTTAACGAAGTTCCAGGATGGCGTCGACTTCGACTACGGCGCCCAGCGGAAGTACGGGCACGCCCACGGCACTGCGGGCATGTTTGCCGGCATCGCCGAATACGGCGACCATTAGCTCGGATGCGCCATTCGCGACCTTTGGCTGGTCGGTGAAGCTGCCCGCGCTGTTCACGAAGACTCCGAGCTTCACGACCCGCGCCACGCGGTCGAGGCTGCCGGCGGCCTTCTGTGCCTGTGCCAGCAGCATCAGCGCACACCGGCGTGCGGCCTCGACGCCGAATTCCAGGTCCCGGTCTTCGCCCAGGCGGCCGGTCATCAGCGCGCCGTCGCGGAACGGCAGCTGACCCGAGATGTGGAGGAGCCCGCCGGCCTCGACCGCGGGGACATAGGCAGCGACCGGCGCTGCTGCTTCGGGAAGGGTAAGGCCGAGTTGGGCCAGCTTTGCGAGGATGTCGGTTGCCATGGCGGAAGTCATCCCGCGCGGCCGGGCGGGGGTCAAGCCTCCGCCGGAACCCCTGCGTCAAAGCGTGCCGCGATCCACGTCTGGGCCACGCGCCAGTCGTCGATGCGGGCATGCGCTGCCGGTGCGGGCGGCACATGCGGCGCCAGGCTCGGCTCCGACACCATGTGCAGCCGGTGGACCCCCGGGGCATGCTGCGCCACCGAATCATGGTGGGTTGCCAGATCGTCGACGAACACGGTCACCGGGTTGCCGTGTTCCGCCGCCAGCCGAGCGACCGGCTCGCCCTTGGGACCCTGGTTGCATTCCACCCGGTGGACGATGCCGTGGCTGGCAAGCTGGCTGATCCGCGACTCGCGGCAATGGTCCCGCAGATTGGTCAGGACGACGATCTCGGCGCGCTCGGCGAGCGCCGCCAGCGCCTCCTGCGCGTGAGGCACCAGCGTCTGCCGCTCCATCTGCGCAGGGAAAAAGCCGTCGATCAGCGACCACATCGTCTCCCGCTTCACGACGTCGCCGCCCGGGCGATGGCGCATCGCTCTTTCAAAGCTGCCTTCCGCCAGGTGCAGCTCGATGTCGTGGTCGGTGTCGAGCCAGTCCCGGAAATGTCGCACCATGTGCAGCAGAACTTCGTCGCAGTCGCAGATCAGCAGTGGCTTCATCGTTGCTCCAGGACGCGGCGCGCGCGGGTAAGTTCCTCAGGTCCGACCTCCAGCGCCTCGGCGCAGGCGATCAGGTCGGGTTCGAAATTCTCGAGGTAGCCGATCATGGCCGCCAGGAACGCGGGCGCATTGGCGCGCGCACGCAGGATGTCAGGGGTGATCCCGGTCACGTCGAGGAACCGGCGGGTTCGCTCTGTATCGGCAAGCATCCAACCCAGTGCGCCGAGCGCCAGCGTGGCCGCTGCTTCGGCGTTTGTTTCGTGGGGCGGCATGCCGTAGTACCTCGGGGATCAACAAGCGGGTCTAGGGCGTGACAAAAAGGGTCGTCGTTGTCGAGGACAACGAACTCAATCTGAAGCTGTTTTGCGACCTGCTGCGGGTGCATGGGTTCGAGACAGAGCCGGTGCGCGACGCGCGGGAAGCGGTGGCGCGGGCACGCGCGTTCGTGCCGGACCTGATCATCACGGACATCCAGCTGCCGCACATGTCCGGGCTGGAGCTGATCGGTCGTCTGAAGCTGGATGCAAAGCTCCGGCACATCCCGATCATGGCGGTGACCGCCTATGTCGGACGCGAGGACGAGGAGCGAATCCGGGCGGCAGGCGCGAACGCCTATGTCACCAAGCCGATCTCGGTGGTGCGATTCGTCGAGGAGGTGCGGGCGCTGCTGCCGCGTCAGGCCGAGGAGACGGCGGACGCGGCGCTGGCCGGCTGAGGCCGCTCCGTCCAGCGGAGCGGCAGCCGCTTACTTGATCTTGGCTTCCTTGAAATCGACGTGCTTGCGCACGACGGGATCATATTTGCGGAAGCTCAGCTTCTCCGTCTGCGTGCGCGGGTTCTTCTTGGTGACATAGAAGAAGCCGGTATCGGCCGAGCTGACGAGCTTGATCTTGACGGTGGTCGGCTTTGCCATGACCCTGAAATCCTTCGGTTCGCAGTACCGGACAGCGTTGAAAAAACGAAAAGCGGCGCGCAAACCGCGGCCGCCCACAGGTTGGGCCGCATGCGTCACCTGCCCGCAGATGTCAAGGCTAACACGTCGCTTGCTGGCCTGCTCCCCATGTTTCATCGTTCCTTCACGCAGGCATGGCACCATGCCGCCGCAAGCCAAGGAGAGGGCCCAAGCGATGATCGAGGCAGTTGTAGGCGGCCCCACCGGATTCGAGGATGGTCTGGCGATTCTGCGCGGCGCCGGTGGGCGCGGCCCGGTCAGTCGGCTCGCTGCGGAGGTTGAGGACATCCGGCGAATGGCCGCGGCGCAGGGGCTGGTGGCGGCCGCACCGGTCATCCGCGCGATCGATGCGGCACTGGCCCGGGGCGAGCGCGGCGCACTGCTGCAGGGATTGGTCACCATCTTGGAAGATGCGCTGGCGCAGCGCGGCCCGGGCGATTCGGGGGCGGTCTATGCGGCGGCGTGCTCGGTGCGCCTGGCAGGCTGACCCGGCCCGCCGATGGAGACACTGGTTCCCGCGTTCGTAGCGGTGCTGCTTGCGCAGATCTTCGATCCACCAGCACGGCTGTCGGCCGTGCTTGCCGACCGATTCGGGCGCCGCGCAGGCGTGACCCTTGGTCTGGCGGTGGCGCACGTCATGGGCTTTGCGCTGGCGGCGGCCGGTGGCGCGGTGCTTGCGCCGGGCATGAGCAGCAATGCGCGCGCGCTGCTGCTGGGCGTGGCGCTGATCGCGGCAGGGGCGGGAGGATTCCCGCGGCCCAGGCTCGCGGATCGGCTCGCGGGCTGGCGGACCGGCAGTGTCACCACCGCCCTGCTGGGCATCTTCATCCTCGCCTTTGGCGATCGCAGCCAGTTCCTGGCGCTCGCCATCGCTGCCTGGGGTGTCGCGCCCGCGCTTGCGGCCGGGGGGGCGGCCGTAGCGGCGATCGCGGTCGGCGCGGTGGCTGTTGTCCTGGGAGAGCGCGCCTGGTGCGGCTGGCCACGGCGCCCCGCCCGACTTGCCGTTTCCGCGCTGTTCCTGATCGCCGGCGCATGGGTCGCCGTCCGGGCGCTTCGTCTCGGCTGAGTTTCCGATTGCTGGAGCGACCGGAACGGGAGCTATTCGGGGCTCACTTCGTTGCATTGCCGAATCAGTAACCCCGGAGGAATTCATGGCTGACACCAACCCGGCGCTCGACACCCCAACCGACCTCAACAGCAACAAGGTCCGCAGCGTTGCGGATGCGCTGAACGGGGCGCTGGCGGATTGCTTCGCGCTGTATCTCAAGACGAAGAACTTTCACTGGCACGTTTCCGGCCCGCATTTCCGTGATTACCACCTGATGCTGGACGATCAGGCTACGCAGATCCTGGGCGTCACCGATGTGATCGCAGAGCGTGTGCGCAAGACCGGCGGGACGACGCTCCGTTCCATCGGAGACATTGCGCGCCGCCAGCAGCTGGCAGACGATGACCGCGACTTCGTGGCGCCTGCCGAGATGCTGAGCATCCTTCGCGACGACAATCTGAAGCTCGTCGAGACGCTCCGTGCGGCGCGGGAAGCGGCCGAGAACGCAGGCGACACCGCGACCAGCAGCCTGGCCGACGAGTGGATCGATGCTGCCGAGGAGCGTGCGTGGTTCCTGTTCGAGGCTGGCCGCAAGGGCTGATACCCATTCGATGACCGGACGGAACGATCCGCCCCGCCGCTCGGTTGATGTCCCATAGCTATTGGAGAGGAAATGCCATGCTGCGTTGGGCCATCATCTTCCTGATCGCCGGGCTTGTACTCGGCGTTCTCGGCTTCGGCGGAATCGGCGGCGCGTTTGTCGACATCGCCAAGATCCTGTTCTTCATCGCGGTCGCGATTTTCGTCGTGCTGCTGGTGTTGGGTCTGATCGCCGGCAAGGGGATCAAGAACGCGATAGACTAGCGCGTCTTCGCGGCCGGTTCGCCGGCCGCGCCCCCTATGCCTGCCGGCTGGGCCGGTCTGTCGGCCGTCGATCCCCTGATCGGCGGCCGTTCTTTTGGCATGCGCCCGGCGGATCGTGACGCCGACGCAACCAAGCACGGCACCGGCGGGTTGATCCGGCATGCGTGCGTTCGCCGACCTGCTCGACCGGTTGATCTACACCCGTTCGCGCAATGCCAAGCTCCGCCTGATCGGCGATTACCTGCGCACGACGCCCGATCCCGACCGGGGATGGGCGATCGCGGCCCTGACGGGCGATCTCGACCTGCCCGCAGTCAAACCCGCCACCGTTCGGGCGATGATCGAGGCGCGGGTCGATCCGGTGCTATTCGGGATGAGCCGCGACTTCGTCGGTGACACGGCCGAGACGGTGGCGCTGCTGTGGCCGGAACCCGTCGCCGGCACCGCTGCCGCCCGTACCGCCGAGCCTCTGCCGCTCGCGCAGGTCGTCGACACCTTGGCGGCGCTGTCGCGCAGCGATGCGCCCGCAGTGCTGGCGGCAATGCTCGACCAGCTGGATTCGGATGAGCGCTTCGCCCTGCTGAAGCTTGCGACCGGCGGTTTACGCGCGGGCGTCTCGGCCCGGCTGGCGAAGACCGCGCTTGCCCAGGCGTTCGGACTGGACGTGGAGGCGGTGGAGGAGGTGTGGCACGGGCTGACACCTCCCTATGCCCCCTTGTTCGCCTGGGCCGAGGGGCATGCGCCGCAACCCGACAGCGCCAACCTGCCGGTGTTCCGCCCGTTCATGCTCGCCCATCCGCTCGAGGATGGGCGCGTCGATCTCGCCGACTATGCCGCCGAGTGGAAGTGGGACGGCATCCGCGTGCAACTGGTGCATGCCGGCGGCGAGACCCGCCTCTATAGCCGGGCGGGCGACGACATCACCGGCAGCTTCCCAGAAGTCGCCGCCGCCTTTGCGAGCGTCGGGGTGCTGGACGGCGAACTCCTGGTGAAGGGCGAGGCGCAGGGCCATGCCCTGGGCGGCGCCGATGGAGCGGCGAGTTTCAACGCGCTTCAGCAACGCCTGGGGCGCAAGACCGTGTCGAAGCGGATGCTCGCCGACTACCCCGCCTTTGTCCGCCTCTACGACATTCTCTTCGACGGCACACAGGACCTGCGTGCGCTCCCCTGGAGTAAGCGGCGCACCGCGCTGGAGCGGTTCACCACCGCGCTCGACCCGGAGCGGTTCGATGTGTCGAAGCTGATCGAGGCTCCCGACTTTACCGCGCTCGAGGCGGTGCGGGAGGGCGCGCGCGGCGCTGCGATCGAGGGCGTCATGCTCAAGCGCCGCGACAGTCCCTATGTGGCGGGCCGGCGCGTCGGCTTGTGGTACAAATGGAAGCGGGATCCGCTCACCGCGGACTGCGTGATGATGTACGCGCAGCGTGGCAACGGAAAGCGCTCGTCCTTCTATTCCGACTATACCTTCGGCTGCTGGACCGGCGATCCGGCCGAGGGCGGTGAACTGCTGCCGGTCGGCAAGGCATATTCGGGGTTTACCGACGAGGAACTCAAGTGGCTCGACCGCTTCGTCCGGACCAACACGGTCCAGCGCTTCGGCCCGGTGCGGGAGGTCGAGAAGACGTTGGTGCTGGAGGTGGCTTTCGACTCGATCCATGCCTCGCGCCGGCACAAGTCGGGGCTGGCGATGCGCTTCCCCCGCATCGCGCGCATCCGCCGCGACAAGCCTGCGGCAGAGGCGGACCGGATCGCGACGCTGCTGGGGATGGCGACCTAGCGCAGTCTCGCGGTCAGCCTGCCGGCTCCAGCGCGATCTCGAACAGCGTCGGCCACAGCTTGCCGGTAACGAACAGCCGGCGCTTCGCGGGATCCCAGGCGATCCCGTTTGCCACTGCCTCCGGGTCGGTTGCGGCGATCTCAGCCACCAGCGGCGAGAGGTCGACCAGCCCGGTTACCGCGCCGCTCTCCGGATCGATGCGAACGAGATAGTTGCGGTGCCAGACGTTCGCGTAAATGGCGCCGTCCACCACCTCGACTTCGTTGAGGTTGCGGACCGGCAGGCCGTTGGCGGTCACCGTCAGTTCCCGCCGCACCTTGAAGCTTTCGGGATCTCGGAATCGCAGCACGGGCGAACCGTCGGATTGCACGAGCATCCGGCCGTCGCTTGCCAAACCCCAGCCTTCGCCGGTGTAGCGAAAGCTGCCCAGGTGCCGAAGGGTCTTGGCATCCCAGCGATGGGCGATCCCCGTCGTCCAGGTGAGGCTGACCAGCGTGCCGTTCCACAGCGCCAGTCCTTCGCCGAACTGGTCGGCAGGCAGGGTCGCGCGGGCGAGCACCTTGCCATCCTCCAGCCGGACGCGGCGGACTTCCGAGCGACCTTCCAGCCCGATGCTCTCGTAGAGAGCGCCGTCGTGCCAGAGCAGCCCCTCGGTAAAGGCCTTGGGATCATGGGGGTAGCGCGCGACGATGCGCGCGGTGATCGGATAGACGAGCGCCGGAGCCGGTGCAGGCGCTGTGGGCGCTGCGACCTGGCTCGCTATGGCAATGCGGGGAGGGGCGCCCGAAACCAGTGTCGCCGCGACGGCAAGGACCATCGCGGCGACACGGTTGCGAAACCGCCGGGCCGTCAAGCGGCCTGACGGCATCCGGGATCAGCCCTTGGGCTGAAGGTTCACGGCGGCGTGCTTGCCGCGGCGATCCACCTCGAGCTCGAACTCGAGCTTGTCGCCCTCGTTGAGCGTCGGCATGCCCGCGCGCTCAACGGCAGAGATGTGAACGAACGCATCGGGCTGGCCGTCGTCGCGCTGAATGAAGCCGAAGCCCTTCATCGCGTTGAAGAACTTGACCGTGCCGGAAGCACGCTCACCAGTCAGCTGACGCTGCGGGCCACCCATGCCGCCACCCGCACGCGGGGCTGCATCACGGTCGCGCGGTGCGCCACCGTCTGTAACCGGCATCGGCTCGCCGTCGATCTTCAGCTCGGTAGCCGAGACGCGACCGCCACGATCCACCAGCGTGAAGCCCAGCGGCTGACCTTCGGCCAGACCGGTCAGGCCTGCCTGCTCGACTGCGGAGATGTGAACGAACACGTCCTCGCCGCCGTCATCGCGTACGATGAAGCCGAAGCCCTTCTGCCCGTTGAAGAACTTGACCACACCCGTGGCCTCGCCAACGACCTGGGGGGGCATGCCGCGACCACCGCCGCCGCCGCCACCGCCACGGAAGCCGCCGCCGCCACCGCCGAAGCGATCGCCGCCACCGCCGCCGCCGTAGCCGCCGCCACCGCCGAAGCGATCGCCGCCGCCACCACCGCCGCCGTAGCCGCCGCCACCGCCGAAGCGATCGCCGCCACCACCGCCGCCGTAGCCGCCGCCGCCACCAAAGCCACGGTCGCTATAACCGCCGTAGCTCTCGTCGCCAAAACTGTCGCGCTTGTCCTTGCCGCGCCCGCCGCGATCACCGCGGCGCCCTCGATCGAAACTCATTGCCCTGTTCGTCTTCCCGGCTCGCCCAAATCCTCACCATCAGAACCCAAGCGTCGGACGAATGACGCAGGTCTCTGGGCGCACAGGCAGATGCGCCACGTCGCCACCATAGCCCAAACGCCAACAGGCGGAAATGTTTTCGACATTTTTGCGGCAGCAGGTGCACGATCACGTCTTAACCGTGGCGAAGACGGCACAGCTTGCGCCTGATTCCGGGGGTTTAGGGGCTTGCAAAGGCATTGGCAGCCACTTCGCAGTTTCACGAAACGCCGCGATTCGGGTGCCGACTCGACCTCCTTCATCGCGCGGCGGGCTGCTCCGGCCCCATTGAGCATGCCTCGTGAAGCGTCTAGGCGTTCACGATGGCTGTTTACCTGCATGAAGAAGATCTGCCCGCCGATGTATTCGCGCCGGGCGCTGACGTCGCCGTGGATACGGAGACCATGGGCCTGCATACCCATCGCGATCGGCTTTGCGTGGTGCAGATCTCCGACGGGGGTGGGGACGAGCATCTTGTCCGTTTCTCCGCCGGCAGCGACTATGCCGCGCCGAACCTGCGCGCCGTCCTGGGCGACCCGGATCGCGTGAAGCTCTACCACTTCGCCCGGTTCGATCTCGCGGCGATCCGCCATTATCTCGATACGGTGGCCGCGCCGGTCTATTGCACGAAGATCGCGTCGCGCCTGATCCGGACGTACACCGACCGCCACGGACTCAAGGAACTGGTGCGCGAGTTGCTCGGGCAGGAGCTTTCGAAGGCTCAGCAGTCGTCCGACTGGGGCGCGCCGGTCCTGAGTGAAGCCCAGAAGGAATATGCTGCGTCCGACGTGCGCTATCTTCACGCGATGCGCGAAGAGCTCGACCGTCGCCTCGCCCGTGAAGGGCGGACTGCGCTCGCACAGGCCTGTTTCGATTTCCTGCCCCACCGTGCCGATCTCGACCTGGCCGGCTGGCCGGAAGTCGACATCTTCGCGCACATGTAAGCCCAGATGTCGGATATCGCCCGCCGCGAACGGACCCAGCGCCAGCGTTGGGCAATGCCCGGAGGTCGCCACGACCGGCTGATCCGCCTGTCGCTGGTGGCGCTGCCGCTGGGGATCGGCGTGCTCGCCGCTTTCCTCGTGCTGGCGCCGCTGTTCATGCGCGGCGACGTCAGCTTCGTGCTGGACAAGAACCGTGTGGAAGTCGCCAAGGAGCGGCTGCGCATCCAGGCGGCGCGCTATACCGGGCAGGATGCCAAGGGCCAGTCGTTCGCCCTCACCGCGGGTTCGGCCGTGCAGAAAAGTTCAGCCGAGCCGATCGTCCAGCTCGACAAGCTTGCGGCCGAGATCCAGCTCAAGGAGGGGCCCGCCCAGCTCGACGCCAATCATGGCCGCTACGATCTCAACACCGAGCAGGTTGCGATCGACGGGCCGATAGCGTTCCGGACGACGGACGGCTACCGTCTCGACACGCGGGATGCGACGCTGGACCTGAAGAGCCGCAAGCTGCAGAGCGCTGGCGCTGCCGAGGGTACGACCCCGCTTGGAACCTTCCGCGGCGACCGGCTTTCGGCGGATCTTGAGGCACGAACCGTGCGACTCGACGGCAATGCCCGCTTGCGCATCATGCCCGGGCAAACGAAGTAGGCTCCATGACACGTGTTTCGCACCTCCTGCTCGCCGCCGCGCCGCTCGGGCTGTTGGCGGCGTATGCTGCCCCAGCGCAGGTACGCCACGATTCGAACGCGCCGATCGATTTCAGCGCGCAGTCAATCGAACTTCAGGATCGCGCCAACCGGGCGATCCTGACGGGCGGGGTGACCATCCGGCAGTCGACGATGACGCTGACGGCAAATCGCGTAACCGTTTTATACACCGGTCAGATCACGTCCGGCTCGCCCCAGGCGTCGCGGCTTGATGCTGCGGGCGACGTCACCGTCACGCGCCCGGACCAGACCGCCAAGTCGAACTTCGCCGTCTATGACGTGAAGCGCAGGGTCGTCACGATGATCGGGAACGTATCCCTTACCCAGGGCACCAACCGGCTGCGCGGCGGGCGTCTCACGATCGACCTCGACACCGGTCGTGCCGTCATCGATGGTTCCGGCGTTGCGAGCAGCAGCGGGTCGGCCGGCGGCGTGCAGCAGCAGGGCGGCCGGGTAAGCGGGACCTTCTCGGTGCCCAAGCGCGACTGACGCACGGCCGGGCGGAGCGGCGGCACGCAAGCGCGCGTGCCCCCTTTCCCTTCCGGCCAGAATCATGCACGAACCTTGCCAGCTGCGAGCGTGTCCCAGGCCGATGCCTCTCGACCCGCCAGCAGGGAGCCCCGGATGGACGATGTGACCACGCTAGCGAGCCCCAATACGGCACCCCATGCGGAGCCGACGATCGCGCACGGCCTCTCCGTGGTGTCGATCGCCAAATCGTACGACAAGCGCGTGGTGCTGTCCGACGTGTCGATGTCGGTGGGCCGCGGCGAAGTGGTGGGCCTGCTGGGCCCCAACGGGGCCGGCAAGACGACCAGCTTCTACTCGGTGATGGGCCTGGTGAAGCCGGATGCCGGCCGGATCATGCTCGACGGCGACGACATCACCGCGCTGCCGATGTATCGCCGCGCGATCCTGGGGCTGGGCTATCTGCCGCAGGAAACCTCGATCTTCCGCGGCCTGACGGTCGAGAAGAACATCCTGGCGGTGCTGGAACTCGCCGAGCCGGACGTAAAGGCGCGCGGTGCCCGTCTGGAGCAGCTGCTCGATGAATTCGGCCTCACGCGGCTGCGCGATGCGCCGGCGATGGCGCTGTCAGGCGGCGAGCGGCGGCGTGCGGAGATCGCGCGTGCGCTGGCGGCGGATCCCTCGATCATGCTGCTCGACGAGCCCTTCGCCGGGATTGACCCGATCTCGATCGCCGACATTCGCGACCTGGTCGGTCAGCTCAAGGAGCGCGGGATCGGGGTTCTGATCACCGACCATAATGTGCGCGAGACCCTCGACATCGTCGACCGCGCCTACATCATCTACGACGGTCGCGTGCTGTTCACCGGATCGCCCGAGGAACTGGTGGCCGACGCCAACGTCCGTCGCCTGTACCTGGGCGAGAGCTTCTCGCTCTGAGCCATGGCACGCGCCGGCCGCCTCCCGCAACGCGAAGAGGTCCGGCAGGATGAGTGTGTTCGGGCGGGGCGGGGCTGATGTCGCTCGCGCCGCGTCTCGACCTCCGCCAGTCGCAATCGCTGGTGATGACTCCGCAGCTGCAGCAGG
Organism: Sphingomonas sp. 3-13AW; assembly: GCF_049311085.1. NCBI lineage: Bacteria > Pseudomonadati > Pseudomonadota > Alphaproteobacteria > Sphingomonadales > Sphingomonadaceae > Sphingomonas > Sphingomonas sp. 3-13AW. The sequence goes on from NZ_JASNVZ010000009.1 coordinate 99,442, forward strand.
CGATCCGCCTCCTCGCGCTGTCGAACCTCGAAATCGAAGGCGTCATCGCCGAGGAGGTTGAACGCAACCCGTTGCTGGAATCGGGCGGCAGCGACGACGCTGCGGGTGGTGACGACCCCGGGCCCATCGAGGTCACGCTTACCCGCGATGAGCCCGCCGGCGCCGACGAGCTCGTGCTCATCGGCGAGGCGAGCGGCGAGGCCGTCGACATCGACGTGGCGGATGTCTTCATCGACGACGGTCCCGGCGACGCCATTGGCGGTCTCGACGGCGGGCTCGGAGCCGGGGGTGCGGGCGGATCGGCTCTGCCGGAGGACGGCTTCGACTTCGATGCGGTCGCAGCGGACGGCCCATCGCTGGCCGACCATCTTCTTGCGCAGGCAGGGGCGGCCCTTTCCGGGCCCGCCTTGTTCATTGCGCAGCAGCTGATCGACCAGATCAGCGAGTCCGGCTATTTCACCGGCTCGCTGCTCGATGTCGCGAACAGGCTGGGGGTTTCGCTCGCGGAGGTCGAGGCGGCGCTCGCGACGATCCAGACCTTCGACCCCACCGGGGTCGGCGCGCGCAACCTGGCGGAATGCCTGGCGCTGCAGGCGAAGGAGGCGGATCGCTACGACCCCTGCATGGCGCGGCTGATCGACAATCTCGACCTCGTCGCACGCGGTGCGCTGCCCCAGCTCCGCCGCCTGTGCGAAGTCGATGACGAGGATCTGGCGGACATGATCCGCGAGCTGCGCAGCTATGATCCCAAGCCGGGCTGCCGCTACGGCGGAGAGACGGCGGCCACGGTCGTCCCGGACCTGTTCGTGGCCCGCCGGGGCGGCGGTTGGGCGGTCGAGATCAACAGTGCGACGCTGCCGCGGCTGCTCGTCAATCGCGCCTATTATGTGGAGCTTTCCGGCGGTCGTCAGGACAAGGCCTCGCGCGCGTGGCTGACGGAATGCCTTGCCAGCGCCAACTGGCTGGTGAAGGCGCTGGATCAGCGCCAGCGCACCATCATCAAGGTCGCGGCCGAGATCGTGAAGCAGCAGGAAGGTTTCTTTCGCGAAGGCGTGGCGCATCTTCGCCCGCTGACGCTGCGCCAGGTCGCGGATGCGATCGAGATGCACGAATCGACCGTCAGCCGCGTCACCTCGAACAAGTATCTCAGCTGCGCGCGGGGCCTGTTCGAGCTGAAATATTTCTTCACCTCCGCGATCCAGGCGGCGGACGGGGGCGAGGCTGTCTCGGCCGCCGCGGTCAAGAACGCGATCAAGACGCTGATCGCGGCCGAGGACCCGCGCAAGATCCTGTCCGACGACACCCTCGTCGAGATGCTGAACGGCAAGGGCTTCGATATCGCGCGGAGGACAGTCGCGAAATATCGCGAGGCGCTGGGCATCGGTTCGTCGGTGCAGCGCCGCCGGCAAAAGGCGCTTCAGGGCGCGTAAGCGGCGCCTAGTCGTCCTCATCCTCATAGCCGACCAGGTCGAGCGCGCGGGCGCGGATCTGGCGCATGCTGCACCAGTGGACCAGCGCGTCCTCGCGGCCATGAGTCACCCAGACCTCCTGCGGCGCGATCTCCTCGATCGTGCGGGTAAGCTCGTCCCAATCAGCGTGGTCGGACAGGATCAGCGGCAGTTCGACGTTCCGCTGGCGGGCGCGCTGGCGGACGCGCATCCACCCGGATGCCATCGCCGTGATCGGGTCGGGCAGGCGCCGCGACCAGCGATCGTTGAGCGCGGAAGGGGGGGCGAGGATGATCCGTCCCGCCATCTCCGCCTTGGTCGCGCCGGTGGCGGGGCGAAGCTCACCCAGATCGACCCCGTGCGCGATATAGAGGTCGCACAGCCGCTGTAGCGCACCGTGCACATAGATCGGGTCGTCGAAGCCCATCGCGCGCGCCTCGGCGATCACGCGCTGTGCCTTGCCCAGGGCATAGGCGCCGACCACGACACAGCGCTCCGGCTCGGCATGCAGCGCGGCAAGCAGCTTGTCGATCTCGTCACGCGTTTCGGGATGGCGGAACACCGGCAGGCCAAAGGTCGCCTCGGTGACGAACACGTCGCAGGAAACCGGCTCGAACGGAGCGCAGGTCGGGTCCGACCGTCGCTTATAGTCGCCGGAGACCACCACGCGCTCGCCGCGATGCTCCAGCAGGATCTGCGCCGACCCGAGGACATGTCCGGCCGGGAAATAGGAAACCTCGATGTCGCCCAGCCGGACCGACTCGCCATAGGCGACCGGGCGACCGTTCTGCGCTCCATAGCGCGCGTCCATGATCGCGAGCGTCTCCGGCGTCGCCCACACTGTCTGGTGACCGCCGCGGGCATGGTCGGCATGGCCGTGCGTCACCAGGGCGCGCGGCACCGGTACGGATGGATCAATCCATGCGTCCGCGCGGGGGAGGTAGATGCCCTCGGGCTTGGGTTCGATCCAGTCGGCAAGACGCGGCATGAAGGGCAAACGCACGAACCGCGATTGGGAGCCGCAGCCCTTGCGTTCGGCCAAGTCATGGCGCCCGCGATGGATCGAAGCCGATGTTCCTGTCGTTTACCAGAACGTTCGCAGCAAAGAGGAGGCCAAGCATGATGGATGAAGTGAGCCTGTGGGGCCTGTTGACGATCCTTGGCCCGATCGTGTTGCTTGGCGTGATCATCTGGGTGGTGCTCAACAATCGCGTGTCGCGACAGCGGCATGAACAGAGCGAACGCGCTACTGCTCAGCTCTATGACGAGCAGGACCGCATCGACCGGGAGAAGGATACGCTCTGAACCTCGCCCTTCCCCTTGGCGGGGCGGATCGCCACATGCGCTCCGTGCCTGCCGGTTTTCCTGAACTTCCCCAGCCGATCGCCCGCTGGTTTGCCAGCCGTGGCTGGACGCCGCGTCGTCACCAGTTGGAGATGCTCGCCGCCGCGCGTGCGGGCAATCACGCGCTGCTCGTGGCCCCGACCGGCGCTGGCAAGACGCTGGCCGGTTTCCTCCCCACCCTGGTAGAGCTTGCAGAGGACCCGGGCGAGGGGCTGCACACGCTCTACATCTCGCCGCTCAAGGCGCTGGCGGTCGACGTGCAGCGCAACCTGCTAAATCCGATCGCCGAAATGGGACTCGACATTCGGGTCGAGACGCGGACCGGCGACACTCCTTCGGATCGCAAGGCGCGGCAACGCGTGAAGCCGCCCCACATCCTGCTGACCACTCCCGAGTCGCTGAGCTTGCTGTTGTCCTATCCGGATGCCGACCGCCTGCTCGGAAGCCTCCGGACGGTCGTGATCGACGAAGTCCATGCCTTTGCCGCCGGGAAGCGAGGGGATCTGCTGGCGCTCAGCCTCGCGCGTCTCCAGCGGCTGAACCCCAGCTTGCGACGGGTCGCGCTATCCGCCACCGTCGCCGACCCTGACGATTATCGTGCGTGGCTGGCACCGCATGGCGACATCGACACCGTCGCTGTCGTTCAGGGGGACCCCGGCGCCGAGCCGCAGATCGAGATCCTCTTGCCGCAGGGCCGCATCCCGTGGTCGGGTCATTCCGGGCGCTACGCAGCCCCGCAGGTGATGGCGCAGATCGAGGCGCACGAGACCACCATCGTCTTTTGCAACACGCGCAGCCTCGCCGAGCTGATCTTCCAGGATCTGTGGAAATCCAACGAGCATGGGCTGCCGATCGGCGTCCACCACGGCAGCCTTGCGGTAGAGGCGCGCCGCAAGGTCGAGCAGGCGATGGCCGACGGGCGGCTGCGCGCATTGGTCGCGACTGCCAGCCTCGACCTGGGTGTCGACTGGGGCAACGTCGACTGCGTGATCCAGATGGGCGCGCCCAAAGGATCTTCCCGGCTGCTGCAGCGGATCGGTCGCGCCAATCACCGCCTGGACGAGCCGTCGGAGGCGATCGTCGTTCCCGGCAACCGCTTCGAATATCTGGAGGCACGCGCCGCGCTGGATGCGGTCGAGGCGGGGGAACTCGACGCAGAGCTGTTTCGCCCCGGCGCCCTCGACGTGCTGGCCCAGCATCTGATGGCCTGCGCATGCGCGGAGCCCTTCGATGCTGCAGATATGCTGCAGGAGGTGCGTGCAGCATTGCCCTATTCCGCGCTCGATGCGGAGACCTTCGACCGGGTGCTCCATTATATCGCGGAAGGCGGATATGCGCTGAAGGCCTATGACCGCTTCAAACGCCTGACCCAGGGTGTCGATGGGCTTTGGCGAGTCAGCCATCCCCGCTTTGTGCAGCAGCATCGCTTGAATGCCGGCATCATCGTCGACGCGCCGACCTTGACGGTGCGCTTTCGCAACGGGCGCAGGCTGGGCACGGTCGAGGAGTATTTCGCCTCCACGCTCTCGACCGGCGACACCTTCTTCTTCGCCGGGTTGAGCCTGGAGGTGGAGAAGATCGAGCTGACGGACCTGATCGTCCGCGCCTCCAGCCGGCCCGCACGTATCCCGACCTATGTCGGCACGCGCATGGCGCTGTCGACCAACCTCGCCCAGCGTGTCCGCGCCTTCCTCCACGATCGCACGCAATGGGCGCGCTTCCCGGATGATGTACGCGAGTGGTTGGAAATCCAGGCGCGGCGCTCGCGATTGCCGGAGCCCGGGCAGCTGCTGGTGGAGACCTTCGCGCATGAGGGGCGCCACTATATGGTCGCCTACAGCTTCGAAGGGTGGAACGCGCACCAGTCGCTCGGCATGCTCATCACGCGACGGATGGAGGCGCTGGGCCTGAAGCCGATCGGCTTCGTCTCCAACGATTATGCGCTCGCCTGTTACGGGCTGGAGCCGATCGAGGATCCGCGCGCGCTCTTCTCACCCGATATTCTGGAGCATGAGTTCGTCGAGTGGGTGCAGGGCTCCAACCTGCTCAAGCGCGCCTTCCGCGAGGTCGCGGTGATCGGCGGCCTTGTCGAGCGCCAGCACCCCGGCAAGCGCAAGTCGGGCAAGCAAGTCACCTTCTCGACCGACTTGATCTACGACGTGCTGCGCAAGTACGAGCCGACCCACCTGCTGCTGCAGGCGGCGTGGGAGGATGCGCGGGCGCGCATGACGGACGTGGGCCGGTTGGCCACGCTGCTGGAGACGGCGAATGCGCGGATGCTCCACGTCCAGCTCGATCGCATCAGCCCCCTGGCCGTGCCGGTGATGGTGCTGATCGGGCGCGAGCATGTTCCGCAGGGGAGTGCCGACGATGCCCTTCTGACCGAAGCCGAGGCGATGGCCGCCGAGGCGATGCGGCTCGACTGACCGGGCTTGCAGCGACGACGTGGGCGCTGCATAGCGTTGGCATGGTTCGCTTTTCGTTCTCGGGGCATGAGCTGGTCGCGCTGGCTGCCGGGGCGCTCTACTGGCCCGCGCGCAAGGCGCTGCTGGTCGCCGACCTCCATTTCGAGAAGGCGAGCTGGTTCGCGCAGTTTGGGCAGATGCTGCCGCCCTATGACTCGCTCGCGACGCTTGACGCGCTTGAGGCGCTGACGGCCCGGTTCGGGCCGGAGGAACTCTGGTGCTTGGGCGACAGCTTCCATGATCCCAAGGGCTGCGCGCGGCTGCCGGCTGCGGCGCAGGCACGGCTGCGGGCGCTGACCGGTGGTTGCCGCTGGACCTGGATCACCGGCAACCATGATGCGGGCTTCACGACCTCATGCGGCGGGGCGGTGATGGAGGAGGCGGTGGTCGATGGGCTGGTACTCCGGCATGAAGCCGATCCTGCCGAACACCGACCGGAACTGTCGGGTCACTTCCATCCCAAGCTGCGCGTGACCGTCCGTGGTCGGACCATCGCGCGCCGCTGCTTCGTCGCGACGCCGACGAAGCTGGTGTTGCCGGCGTTCGGCTCGCTGACCGGCGGGCTGGAGCCGCATCATCCAGAGATCGTCCGGGCCGTGGGCCGCGGAGCCGAGGCGCTGGTCGCGCTCGAGGATCGGTTGCTGCGCTTTCCCGTCGCCGCCTGACGCTCAGCGCCCGGCGCCGCAGCGGATGACGGCGGTGCCGCGCACCTGGCATTTGGTCGTTCCCGCTACCTCCACGCTGCCCGCGCCACTGGCGGACACATCCGCGGTCCGTCGCGCGCGGTAGCGACCGTCGCCGGCGCCTTCGCTGCGCAGGATCAGCGCTCCCGCATCCAGCTCGGCGGCGTCGATGCTTCCGGAACCACTCGCGGCAAAGCGCGCGGTCGCAGCCGTGCCGGCGAGCGTAAGCGTCCCGCTGCCCACCAGCGTCCCCTTGAACTGCGAAGCCTTCACGGCCGCGATCGACAGCGTGCCGGTGCCGTTGAGCACCGCTTCCACCTGATCCGCTGCCATGCGGTCGATCTTCACGCGGGCACCGCCGATGACGGTCGCGGCCGTGATCGGCGCGGTGGTGTGAACGCGGATCGTGACCGGGCCGGGGCGGGCGCCAAAGCCGTCCTGGGTGGTTGCCGCCGGGCGGATCGTGAGCATGCCCGATTCGACCTGGACCGAGACTCGCTCGGCAGCGGCGCGATCCCCCTGGATCTCCGCACCGGTGCGGCCGCCGGTCACGACTTCGACCACATAGGGGCCACTGACGCGCAGTCGGTCGAAGCGGGTCAACATCACCGTGCGTGCAGGGGGTGCTGGCGCAGGGACATTCAGCGCGAGGAGAAGCGGCAGGAGCAGCATCTCTCGTGCATCGCACCCGCCCTGCCGGATTGGCAAGCGCGGGTCGGCGTCAGCCGCCGCAGCGGATCGTGCCGGAGCCTTTGTGGGCGCTCGTGCACTGCGCCATGTCGCCCAGGTCGACGCTGCCGGAGCCGGTAAGGCTGACGGTTGCCGGGCCGGCAACGTTCGCCTGGATTGCGCCGGATCCTTGCACCACGACTGCGGCTCGTTCGGCGCGCAACTGGGGGGCGACGATCTTGCCGGCGCCCTTCAGCTCAACGGCGAGCATGTCGACGGCCCCGGCGGCGGCGATGGTGCCGGAGCCGCGGTTGGCGAGGCTCGCCTGGCGTCCCTCCAGCATGCCGATGGTGAGGGCGCCCGAGCCGGTCGCGCGGCCGGCGAAATCCTCAGCGCGATCGAGCGTCAGCATGCCGGAGCCATCGACCGACGCCGCGCGGATGGCCGGCATCTCTACGGTGATCGTGGCAGTGCTGCGCAGCGGCCATTTCCAGCCTTCGACCTTGCGCGCGATCCTGAGGCTAGCGCCGTCGCGCTGTATCTCGAGCGCATCGAGTGCCTTGCGGTCGCCGGTTGCCGTGACGGCAAAATCGCTACCCGTGCGAACCTCGACTTCGTCCGGTCCCTCGAGCACTACCGCGGTGAAGTCCCGCACCGGGAAGGTGCGGCTGGCCGCATCGACAGCCGGATTGGCTGCAGGGCCGCTGCCGGAGCAGGCGGCGAGCGAAAGGGACGCCAGGACTATAAACGAACGCAATTCGAACCCTCAGGTTGTGAACGAGCCGGTGACGGTGCCGACGGGGGAAAGCCGCAACAAAAAAGGGCGGCTGTTAGGCCGCCCTTGTCTGGTGGGTCGAGAACCGGGGGGTCAGGCCGCGGTCTTCTCCTTGTTGTAGATCGCAGCCGAGGCACGGAGGATGTCGAGGATCTTGTCGAGTGCCTTGGGCTCCTCGACCTCTTCCATCGCTGCCAGCTCCCGCGCTAGACGGCTGGCGGCCGCCTCGAAGATCTGGCGTTCGGAATAGCTCTGCTCGGGCTGGTCGTCGGCACGGAACAGGTCGCGGACCACCTCGGCGATCGACACGAGGTCGCCCGAGTTGATCTTGGCTTCATACTCCTGGGCGCGGCGCGACCACATGGTGCGCTTTACCTTGGGCTTGCCCTTCAGGGTGTCGAGCGCCTCGCGCAGCGTCTTGTCGGAAGACAGCTTGCGCATGCCGACGCTCTCGGCCTTGTTGGTAGGAACCCGGAGCGTCATGCGCTCCTTTTCAAAACGAAGCACATACAGCTCCAGCTGCATGCCTGCGATTTCCTGCTTCTGGAGCTCGATGACACGGCCAACGCCATGCTTGGGGTAAACGACATAATCGCCGACATCAAAGGACAGCGCCTTGGCAGCCATTGGTAGCCTTTCGTGTACGGTTCGCCCCAGAAGCGCGCCTGGACGAGGAGGGGTCAGGCCGATCCGCGTCGGGCTGGGGCATTTCGTTAGGGTGCGTCTCCACGCGGCGGGCAACGAAATGCCGCCGTCGCGCAACTATATAGCGCCACTGCAGCAAAAATGCCAGTGGCGAGTTGCCCTTCCCGCGAAATCGCGCGGGAAAACCGCAGTTCTATGGGCGCTGGGCGGCGACGCCGGGCTGCCGGCGCTTAGTCGCCCTTGCCGGGTTCGGGCGAGAAGAACTGGTCATACTTGCCTTCGACACCCTTCATCGCGTCCGCGTCGGGCGGCGTCTGGTCAAGCTTGCGGGTGACGTTGGGCCACTGTGCCGAGAAGGTGTTGTTGAGCTCCAGCCACTTTTCCAGGCCCGGCTCGGTGTCGGGGAGGATCGCCTCGGCCGGGCACTCGGGCTCGCACACGCCGCAGTCGATGCACTCCGACGGGTTGATGACGAGCATGTTCTCGCCCTCATAGAAGCAATCCACCGGACAGACCTCGACGCAGTCCATGTACTTGCAGCGGATGCAGGCGTCGGTGACGACGTAGGTCATTGTGGAAAAGGCTCCAGGGGTTCGGACGGGGACGCGTTATGCGGGCTATCCCGCCCCGTCAACGGCCACGGTTCGGGCAGGTTCCAGCAAGACATAGCTGGCGGCGGCTTCCGCAGGCGGTCCGCGCCGCCTGGGAAGGGCGAGAACGCGCAGCACCAGCACGCGTCCGTCGCGCGGAAAGGCGACCACCACGCCCGGCCGAACCGGGCAGTGCGCGCGCTCGATCCGGCGGCCGTCGATGCGCAACAGCCCGCATTCGGCGAGCGCCTGACCGTCGCTGCGTGTCTTCACCAGCCGCGCGAACCAGAGGAACCGGTCGAGCCGCATCGATTCGGCGCCATGCGGCGTCGGATCAGCCACGGCGCAGGTTCAGCCCGGCGAGCACGGCGAAGGCGTTGCCGGGGCGCGGCACCACCGGTCCGCGCGGGGCGGGCGCACGCGGGCGGCCCCGCCAGGTCCAGCGCGGCTGGTCGCCGTCCGGCTTGGCACTGCGGAAGCCCAGCCGCCCCATGAGTCGCGCGATGGTATCCGGTTGCAGCCCGATCGAGGTCGCAAGCGCCGGATCGGGTGCGAACGGCTTGTTCCCTTCGCGAGCATCATGGGCGGCGCGGGCGATGCGTTCGACGAGGTCGACGCGCACCGCCTGCGTGCCCAGCCGGCGAAAGCCCCAGGCAAGCGTGTCGCCCGGCAGGACGGTGGCGCCCGCCGGCGACAGCGGCTCGACCGGCTGGCCGTCGCGGGCGGCCAGCAGCGCGGCGCGCCAGCGGGCCGCGGCGGGACGGAACAGCCGCGCGTCGAACAGGTCGAGGGTGCCGACGGTGACGCCTGCCTTGCGCAACAGCCGGCGGTCTTCCGGGGCCAGTGCGTCGAGCGCGGGATCGGCGCTTTCACGCGGGCTGATCCCGCCGACCTCGGCAAGCGCTGCCGCGACCGCACGCAGCTGCGCGCTCGCGACCGGATCCCGCGATAGGGCGGCAAGGCGCGCGAGCACCGGCGCCCGGCGCGCGATCTCCGCCTCGACCCATGCCGCGATGCGTTCGCGCACCGCGATCTGCCCGGCGCGGTCGAGGCAGTCCAGGCTGCGGTCGAGCTTCACCAGCGGGCGGTCGAGGGTCGGTCCGCTCGCGAGCGTCGCCACATGAATGCCGTCCCAGCGCACGCCGGGGCGGCCGCCGGTTTCGGCGTCGAGCGCAAAGGCTTCGTCGGCGGCGGCGGCGAGCGCGGCCCCGCGTCGGCGCAGCTCGCCCGCGAGCCCCTTTTCGGCGGCCGAGATCAGCAGCCGCTTGTCGGCCACTCGCGCCTCGGGCGCGACATGGAAGCGGAAGCCGTCGAGCCGGCCGAGCACATGCGCGTCGACGCTGACTTCGCCGTCCTCCGCGACATCGACCGGCAGGTTGCTGGCATCCGCACCGATCCGGCGCAGCAGCACGGTGGTGCGTTGGTCGACGAAGCGCTGGCGCAGCCGGTCATGCAGCGCGTCCGACAGCCGTTCCTCGATCGCGCGGGTGCGGTCGGCCCAATGGGCGGGCTCCTCCAGCCAGTCGGCGCGATGGGCGATATAGGCCCAGCTGCGTGCGGCGGCGATGCGGCCGGCGATCGTCTCGACATCGCCGCCGACATTGTCGAGTCGGGCGATCTCGTCCGCGAACCACTGGTGGGGGAGGTGGCCCTTGCCCTCGCTCAGATGCTGGAAGATGCGGCCGACGAAGCGCGCATGCGGATCGGCACCGAGCTTGCGGAAGTCGGGCAGGCCGCAGGCGGCCCACAGCCGCGCGACCATGCGCGGGTTGCGGGTGCGGGCGCGGACCCAGCCCTCCTCGGCCAGCCGCTTGAGCACGGCGAGGTCGACGGCCTGGGGCGCGGCGCGCAGAGCGGGGTGGCTGGGCTTGCGCTCCAGGCTTTCGATCAGCGCGTCGAGGCTGTCGTAGCTGGGGCTCCCCTCCCGCCAATAGAGCTGTTCGAGCGGCGGCACGGCATGGGCCTCGATCGCCATCACCTCTTCGGGAGTGAAGGCGCTCGGACCTTCCTCGACCAGCCCGCCGAAGGTGCCGTCGCGCTGGTGGCGCCCGGCGCGGCCGGCGATCTGCGCCATTTCAGAGATCATCAGCCGCCGCTGACGCCGCCCGTCGAACTTGCGCAGCGAGGCGAACGCGACATGGGCCACGTCCATGTTGAGGCCCATGCCGATCGCGTCGGTGGCGACGAGATAGTCGACCTCGCCCGACTGGAACATCTGCACCTGGGCATTGCGGGTGCGGGGCGACAGCGCGCCCATCACCACCGCCGCGCCGCCGCGCATCCGGCGGATCGCCTCGGCAACGGCGTAGACCTCCTCGGCCGAGAAGGCGACGATGGCGCAGCGGCGCGGCAGGCGCGAAAGCTTGCGCGCCCCGGCATAGGAGAGGGTGGAGAAGCGCGGGCGGTTGATGATCTCCGCATCGGGCACCAGCGCGCGCACCATCGGGCGCAGCGCCTCCGACCCCAGGATCATCGTCTCCTCGCGTCCGCGCGCGCGCAGCAGCCGGTCGGTAAAGACATGGCCGCGCTCGGGATCTGCGCCGATCTGCGCCTCGTCCAGCGCGACAAAGGCGACGTCGCGGTCGAGCGGCATGCTTTCGGCGGTACACAGGAACCAGCGGGCGCCCGGCGGGACGATCCGCTCCTCGCCGGTGATGAGCGCGACCTGGTGCGCCCCCTTGATCGCCACGACCCGTTCATAGACCTCGCGCGCGAGCAGTCGCAGCGGGAAGCCGATCATGCCAGAGGCATGGCCGCACATCCGCTCGATAGCGAGGTGGGTCTTTCCCGTGTTGGTCGGACCCAGCACGGCGGTGAGCGGACTACGCGCGAACTGGCTCATATCATTCGGAAACATCGGGCCTTGCGCGGCGAAGTGCAAGGGCGCCGTGATGGCGGTCCGCCGCCGCGATCCGCCGGCCCGGGCCGGGGTGGAAGGTCACGCAAGGGTGAGGCCAAAAACACCGGCGCAGGGCCCCGGGCGGCGGCGGAAGGTGAGGCTAAGGTGAGGCCAAGAACAGCGCTGCCGCGACACGCTCCGGCGCGGTTTTCACCCGAGGGTTCAGGATGTCCCCGCCCATGGTTTTCGCCTCCCGCGCCGGTTGGTCCAAGCTTTGACAGGGCGCGCGCGATTAGGACAGCCCGGGCGGAGTGGTGCGCGAGCAGTCGGGGGCGGCGCCGGGGACGGTCGGCGTCCAGGCTCTGGTCAGGGTATGGTGATTGAACCCCATCCCGGCGGAAGCGAACCATTTACGTTATCAATTACGTTAGAGCCGCAGGTCCAGATCTCAAACCGATCCGTCATCAAATCATATTCGCCGGTAGCAAACTTGTAGGGACGGTCGTCGATCATGGGCTGATAAGGCTCGACGAACCGCCAGCGCGATCGGAACTCGTATTTATTCGCTTCGTGGAACGTAAACGCGATGCTCATCGTATCGATGTACCGCATGCGCCCTTCCGCCCAACCCTTTTGATAATAGATCCTGTCCCATTTCGCGAGGGACCCGATGCAAGGATCGGTACCAAGAGCGCGTTCGATTCTCTCTATCACCTCCGCCGACGCCAGATCCTGATCAAAGTGGTTCTGTGATCCGGACAGGCTCAATATGGCTGCGCCGAGTTGCGGCAAGATCAAGAGTCGCATCCTGCGAAGTTTCGCCTGGATTCGTTTTGTGGCAAGTCAGAAGACTTGGGATTCCTGCACATTTTCCTGCGAATACTCGCCTTGCTTCGCGCGCGTTGCGCGAGAAAAGCGCTCACGCCCTGGAACATCACTGTCTGCGGCACTCAGCAGTAGCTGCGGGCCCGGTGCCAGTCTCTCTTTTGCCAGGGTCGCTGCCGCTGGCCGTTTGTGCGCCACAGCCGGTCGCGGGATGGCGCGACTCGGCCGGCGTTCATTTGACTTTAAGCCCTTGGTTGCAGAGGAAAGCGGCTCGGCCGGGTCGGGCGGTCGATACAGGGGGCGCGCTTTTCTTGTTCTTGCGCAGCGATCTTGAACTGCAATTTGCCGGGGGCGCCAATGCGCGCTCGTTCGGCCGCATGGATGCACCTGCGCGGGCAGTAACGCTCGCCGACCGGCTGCACGCCCGTTTCCCGAACTTTGAACTGGCGCCCGACCTGGGCGCGCAGATCGGTTCGCGCGAATGGTGGCGCGGGGCCGCGACCTGCGTTGCGCTGCTTTCGGTCGCCTGGATGCTGTCGCCGGGGATCGGGCGGCCGATCCGTGCCGCGGTGCCGGCCGCGCTCGACGGGCGCGACTGGGAGGAAGCCCGCACGCTGGGCTTCGGCGCGCGGGCGCTGGGCGCCACCAGCGGGATGCGGATGGCGGCGACGTCGAGCGTCCGCCCGCTTGCCGACACGCCGGAGCGCCCGATCATCCAGCTGACGGCGACGCTGGGAAGCGGCACGGCGCTGGCCGGCGTGCTGAAGCGGTCGGGCGTGGGCGCGGACGAGGCGGCGCGCGCGGTCGAACTGATCGGCAGCAAGGTCTCGGCAAAGGAGCTCAACCCGGGCACGCGGCTGGACATCACGCTCGGCCGGCGCGAGAGCAAGGAACAGCCGCGGCCGCTGGAGAAGCTGGCGTTCCGGGCGCGCTTCGACCTGGCGCTGGAGCTGGCGCGCGCGGACGGCGGGCTCGCGCTCAAGACCATTCCGATCGCGATCGACCACACGCCGCTGCGCATCCAGGGCCGGGTCGGCGGCAGCCTCTATCACGCGGCGCGCGCCGCCGGCGCCCCTCCCAAGGCGGTCGAGGCCTATATCAAGTCGCTGTCGTCGCGCGTGCCGATGGGGCAGGTCGGCGGCAACGATCGGTTCGACATCATCGTCGAGCGGCAGCGCGCGGAAACCGGCGAGGTCCAGCTGGGCAAGCTGCTGTACGCCGGGCTGGACCAGGGCAAGCGCAAGGTCGGGCTGCTGCGCTGGGAACAGGGCGGCAAGGTCCAGTGGTACGACCCCAAGGGCGTGGGCGAGCGGCGCGGCGGCATGACCATGCCGATCAACGGGCGGCTGACCTCCAACTTCGGCTGGCGCGTGCACCCGCTGCTGCGCTTCCGCCGGCTGCACAAGGGCCTCGACCTGGCGGCGCCGAGCGGCACGCCGATCCGGGCCGCCGCCGATGGCGTGGTGGCGCGGGCGGGCCGTGCGGGCGGCTATGGCAATTTCGTGAAGCTCAACCACAACGGCGGGCTCGCCACCGGCTATGGCCATATGAGCCGCATCGCGGTGCGGGCGGGCCAGCGCGTCAAGCAGGGCAGCGTGATCGGCTATGTCGGGTCGACCGGCATTTCGACCGGCCCGCACCTCCATTACGAGCTGTGGAAGAACGGGACGGCGGTGAACCCGCGGTCGGTGTCGCTGGCTAGCGTGCAGCAACTGAGCGGCCAGGACCTGCGCCGGTTCAAGGCGCTGTACGCGCAGCTGATGGCGGTGCCCAAGGGCGACTGAGGACGAGCGGTGGGGAGGGAAGCGGGGAAGGCCCCGGTTATTTCCCCGCGCGCCAGCGGTGGATGGTGCGTTCGAGGATGCCGTCCTCGCCCCCGGTTTCGCGCCACAATTCCGAGAAGAGCGGGTCGCTGGAGGCCGGGCGCTGGTGTTCGGCAAGCGCGTCGAAACGGACGCGGACCGGCGTCGTCACGCCTTCGCCCGAGATGATGCACTCGCGATTGCGCAGCGCCGGGATGGTGTCGAGGAAGCCGCGCGCCCCCTCTGGCATGGCGGCGCGCACGAACGCCTGGTCGCGATCGTTGTTGAGGCGCATCGCCAGGATGGTGCCGCATTGCGACAGCACCCCCTCCGCCAGGTCCGACGGTCGCTGGGTGATGAGGCCGAGCGAGACGCCGTATTTACGGCCTTCCTTGGCGATGCGGCTGAGGATGCGGCCGACCGAGGAGCCGTCGGCATTGCGCTCGTTGGGAACGTAGCGGTGCGCTTCCTCGCAGACGAGGAGGATCGGGCGCTGCGGTTCCGTGCGGGACCAGATCGCGAAGTCGAACACCATGCGGCTGAGCACGGCGACCACCACCGAGGTGATCTCGCTCGGCACGCCGGAGACGTCGATGATCGAGATGGGCTTGCCGTCCGAGGGAAGCCGGAAGACACGCGACAGGAACGCCGCCATCGTGTCCGCGACCAGCATGCCCGAGAACATGAAGGAATAGCGCGGGTCGCCCTTGATCTCGTCGATCTTGCTCTTGAGCCGCAGATAGGGCGCGGTGTCGCCGGCACGGTCCATCTTACCCATTTCCTGGGCGAGGATGTTGGTGAGGTCCGACAGCAGATAGGGGATCGGCGCGTCGACCGTGAGCCGGCCGAACTCCTGCGCCAGCCGGTTCTTGGCGCGGGCGGCGAGCAGGCATTTGGCGAGGATGTCGGCATCGACCTGCCGATCGGCGCCGGAGGCGGTGAGCAGCACCTCGCAATGCTCCTCGAAGTTCATCAGCCAATAGGGCATCTGGAGGTTCGAGACGTCGTAGAGCGCGCCGATCCCCGCGAAGGCGGCGGCATATTCGCCGTGCGGGTCGATCATCACGATATGGCCCTGGGGGGCGAGCTCGCAGATGCGGTGGAGGATGAGCGCGGCCGCCGTCGACTTGCCGGTACCGGTTGAGCCCAGCAGCGCGAAATGCTTGCCGAGCATGGCGTCGACCTGCAGCGCAGCGCGGATGTCGGCGGTGGGATAGACGGTGCCGATCTCGATATGGGCGCGATCGCCGGCGGCGTACATCCGGCGCAGGTCCGCGGTGCTGAGCGGATAGACCGGCGTCCCCGGCATCGGATAGCGGGTGACGCCGCGGCGGAAGTCGCGCAAGCCGCCGGTGGCGCGATCCTCCTCCGCCTCGCCCAGGAAATCGATAGTGGCGAGCGCCTGGCGCTCCTCGTCCGGGGCGGCGCACACGGCGCGGACATTGGCGATCAGCCAGTTGCCGCCGGCGCGGATCTTTACCTGGCTGCCGATCTGGCCGGCCGCGGCGATCGCGCTGTCGGGGTCGTTGGTAAGCGCGCTGACCGTTTCCAGGTTGAGCGCCATCTGGCTGCCCGATCCGGACACCTGCGTCACCGCGCCGATCGCGCGGGGCGGGGCAGCGCGGGTGGCGGCGCCATCATGGAAGGATCGCGCGCCCGTCACTTCTGTCACCTGAAAACTCCTCGGCCGTTGGGCGGGGCCATGCACCGGCGAGGGTAAAGAATGCGTTGGCGCCCGCGACGGCGCCGTGCGTCAGAACCGCCGCCAGATCGCGCCGGCGGCCCAGCCGAACAGCACCGACAGCGCCACCGCCACCAGGCCGTAGATCAGCGAGTGATGCTCGGCCGCCTGTTCGACGAAGCGCTCGAACCCGGACTTGCGGATGTCGATGTCGCGCACGGCGGCGGCGAGCACGCGCCCGTCGCGGATCAGGAAGGTCTCGGCCGTGAACCGCCCCACCGGCACGCGCGCGGGGATGTCGACGGCCGCGCGATAGAGCACGCCGTCGGTGATCTCGACCGCGCCCGGCGCCTCGTAATAGAGGCCGCTCCTGCGCTTCAAGTCGACCAGCCCGGCGGCGAAGCGGGCCTGTTCCTCGGTCGTGGCGCCCGAGGCCGGGGAAAGCTGGAGGCTGTCGAGGCCGAGCTCGTAGATGGCGCGGGTGCGGTCGTCGACCAGCTCGTCGATCGGCCGGGACGAGGCGATCGCGTAGAAGGAAGGGGCCGAGCGGAAGCGGGTGCGCGCGGCGTTGACCCAGATGCCGGCGACCTTTTCCTTTTCGCGCATCACGATCGACTGCGAGGGGCCCTTGACCACCACGACGACGTCGGCGGGATGCTTGCTGTCGGGCTCACGGCCGCCGGGATAGAGGATCGCGCCGAACAGCAGCAGCTCGGCGCCGGTGAAGCTGTAGGCGATCTGGATGTCCCGGCGCGAGACGTCGGGGACCAGCACCGGCTTGGCGACGGTCGCGCCCAGCAGCAGCGGGGCGAGCAGGAACAGGGCGAGCGCGCGCTTCACGACGACTGGATCGTGAAGATCTCGTCGGGGCGCCAGCCGAGCCCGAGCGCCATGCGGGATGCCACCGCCAGCACCATCAGCGCCAGGATCAGGCGCAGATATTCGGGTTTCACGGTCTGGGCGAAACGGGCGCCGATCTGCGCGCCGGTGACCGAGCCGAGCAGCAGTAGCACCGCCAGCACGATGTCCACCGCCTTGGTCGTCATCGCATGGACAAGGGTGGCAGAGGCGGTGACGAACAGGATCTGGAACAGCGAGGTGCCGACGACCACGCGCGTCCCCATGCCGAGCAGGTAGAGCATCGCGGGCACGAGGACGAAGCCGCCGCCGACCCCGAGCAGCATCGTCAGGATGCCGACCCCGAAGCCCAGGATCAGCGGCGCGAGCGGCGAGATATAGAGGCCCGAGGCGTAGAAGCGCCACCGCAGCGGCAGCGCGGCGACGAGCGGGTGGTGTCGGCGGCGCGCCGGGGGCGGGGGCTTTGCCCCGCGCAGCACGCGGATGCTGCTGACCGCTTCCTTGAGCATGAGGCCGCCGATCGAGCCGAGCAGCAGCACATAGATGAGCGCGATCACCGTATCGATCTGGCCGCTCGCCTGGAGCAGCCGGAAGATGCCGGCACCGGCGATCGAGCCGAGGACGCCGCCGACCGTCAGCACCGCGCCCATCCGGACGTCGACGCCGCCGCGGCGGAAATGCGCGAACACGCCCGACACGCTCGCGCCGGTCACCTGGCTCGCCGCGGATGCGGCCGCGACCGTGGGCGGGATGCCGTAGAAGATGAGCAGCGGCGTGGTCAGGAACCCGCCGCCGACCCCGAACATGCCCGACAGGAACCCCACGCCGCCGCCCAAGAGGACGATGACGAGCGCGTTGACCGAGAGGTTCGCGACGGGGAGGTAGAGATCCATTGGTTCGTCGATACCCGTTTGGCCGGGCGGGACAAAGCCTTCAGAAGTCGGTGCCGAGCGTCAGCGCCGGGCCCGAGCCCGGGGCGGCATTGCCGGCGACGCGCTGGCGCCATTCGGCGGCGACCCGCAGCGTCGGGCCCCCCGTCGGCACGGTCGCGACCACCGAAGGCCCGACGTCCAGCCGGCTGGCCCCGCGCTGCGCCCCGCCCCAGACGCCCGCACCCACCGCCAGCCGACCCAGGCGACCGCTCGCCACCGGCTGAAGCAGGCGCAGGGCGCCGTCGGCGTAGGGCTCACGACGGCGGCGCGCGACGACGCCGGCCTGGCCATAGCCCTCCAGCTCCAGCCGCGCGGCCACCCGCGTCGGGTTGATCCCGGTGATGGCGCCGAGCGCGGTGCCGCCCCGGCCGGCATCGAGCGCAACCCGGCGTTCGAGGAGAATCGAGAGCGGGATCTTGAGCGGCTGCCACTCGACCCCGAGGCCGGCTTCGCGCCCGATCCCGCGCAACGGCGCGGACAGGCGGCCGGAGAGCGCGAGCGTGCGGCCAAGCGCGTAGCGGATGCGGGCGCCGGCCTGGCTGCCGCCAAGCTGGGCGGGCCCGAAGGCGCCGTTGCCGGCCATGCTGCCGGCGCGCGCGACCAGCCACGCGCTCGCCGACCAGCGGCTGGGGCCGGGCGGCTGTGCGACCAGTGCGAGCGCGGGTTCTACGGGCACGCTTGCCGGCGCGGCGGGCGGGACGGCTTCCTGCATCCGGGCGGCGAGGGGCATCGACGGCTCCGGGAACGGGGCGGGGGCGGCAGATTCCCCGAAGCCGGTGTCGGTTAGTTCGAAGGGAAGCAGCGGCGGTATCGGCGCGCCCAGGGGCGTCATCGCCGCAGCAGCCGCTTCGGTCGGGGGCGGAAGCGGCTGCGCGAACGCGGAAAAGGCCGCCGCCGGCGCCGGGATTTCCGGCCCCGCGGATGCGGTCGCCTCCGCCGGAACCGCGAGCGGTGCGCCCGGCCACAGCAGCGCCGCGCGGGCTCCCGACCAGCCGAGCAGCACGATGACCAGGAACTTGAGCGGCCGGCCGACGCCCGTCATGCGACGGGTCCGGCGTGGAGATGGGGAAAGTGATGCGCGGTTTTGTCCCAGCGCAGTTCGGCTCCGCGCAGCATCGCGAGGTAGCGGAAGATCGCCCGCCTGGCCGCCAGCAGCGCCACGAAATTGGCGATCACCGCGCGCGGCATCGACCGCAGCCCCTCTTGCCAGCCATAGCGCGCGCCGACGAAATGCGCGCGCATCGCGACCCGCCAGACGAGCAGGCCGGTGTTGAGCATCAGCAGCAGGCGCATGGCCGGGGAAACCGGCATGCGCCCGGAGCCGGTGAGCCAATGGCCCACCTCCGAGATGCCCCAGCCGACCAGCGCCACATAGGCGGCGCCCAACACCGGCACGGCCAAAATGGTGCGACGGTCGCGCATCCGCATCCAATGGTCGGTCGCCCGCCAGCGTGCGGCCCAGCCGATCCGGTCCCAGCCGGCAAGCGCGATGCCGACCATCCAGCGCGCCTTTTGCCGCACGGCGGCGTCGAGGGTAGCGGGGAAGAAGGCGCGCACCCCGATCGGCTGGTCGCCGTCCTTTTCCCGCACGTTCAGGAACACGCCGCGCCCGCCCAGCATCGCGATGGTCAGGCCGAGCTCATAATCCTCGGTCAGGCTGGCGCCGTCGAACGGCGCGCCGCCCCGCGCGATCGCGATCCGCGCCAGCATCGGCACCGCGATCGCGCAGCCGGTGCCCGCAAGCGGCAGCCCGGCGCCAAGCGCCTGGCGCACCGGCATCAGCTTGCCATGCGCTTCAACGAACTAGGCGTTACCGCACCCAAACCGCCCTGTGCCTTTTTCGAACAGTAACGCCGTGAGTAGTCAGGACCTCAGCGTTTGCTGGGTGGACTCACGACGTAGTGGCCCTGATGATCATCGCCTGCGGCGTATCGTCTGAAGCAGTCAGATGTGCGGGGATGATAGAGGATTTTCAGCATGTCAGTATTGCTTGTGACGTACGACCTGAATCGCGAGGCAGTTCGGCCTAACATCACAAAGCGCCTCAAGGAGGGCTATCCTACTTGGGCGAAGCTGTCCGAGTCTTGCTATGCGATCAAGACGGCAAACACGCCGCGACAGGTTCAGGACTTTCTGAGGCCCATGCTGGATGCGAATGACGTCATCTACGTCATAACCCTTAACGCGCCGTACTCTGGCTGGGGGCCGAAGGAGGTCAATGAGTGGCTCGCGACCAACCTGCTCTCCTGAAGGAGGGCGGGGCAAATAGTCACCGCATCTGCGCTTGCTTAGGCTCGCACGCCAGGTTCAGAATCTCGTCGATCTGGCGGACGACCCTAAGGTCTACACCCGTCTTCGCTGCGCTCGGCATCACCTCGACGCGTGAGATCAGCTTGCGGAGGCGGGGGACCGCTTCCAACTGAGTGGCCTCATCGGACAGGTCCGCCTCCAGCGCCTCGATCGAGCGGCGGTACTGGTCGGCTAGGCCGGGGTGGAGGGTGAGCACCGGGAGCGCGTCCAACGACGCCAATTCGCGCGCGAGGCGGCCGCGTTCATCGCGTGCCTCGGCGAGCAGCTGGCGGATCTCGGCGAACTCGTTGCCGCCGTCGGCGACGGCGCTGACCAGGCGCTGCATCTTGCGCTCGGCCTCGTCGTGCCGACGCTGGAGGCGGTCGCGGTCGCGGGTGAGGGTTGCCGACTGCCGGGCATGCTCACGGTGGTATTCGCGCAAGTAAGCCGAGACGACGTCCGGCGCGAGCATCTGGTCGCGCAGCTCCTGCAGCACGCGATGTTCGTACTCGGCGCTCTTGATCTGCCGCGTGTTGGAGCAGGCGTTGCCACCCGCGACGTGCGAGCAGCCCCAGTAGCCGCCCCGGATGATCACCCATCTGCCGCCGCACACGCCGCACACGCCCAGCCCTGACAGCATGTGCTTGGGTCGGCGCTGTCGCTCCGGATGTGGGGACGCTCTGCGGGCGATCTCGTCCTGCACCTGATCGAACAGCGCTTGGTCGATGATGCGGAGGTGCGGGGCGCTGCCCTCGCGCGTGTCGCCGTCGCCAGGACGCATGCGGCGCTCGCGCGAGCGAGGATCCACGCTGCCCTTCGTGCGGCCGTACACAAGGCGGCCGACATAAACCGGGTTCACCAGCAAGCCGAAGCCAGTGGCGCGGTGGCCGATCAGGGTCGAGGCTCGCCAGATACCACCGCGGGGCGCGGGGATGCCTTCCGCGTTGAGGCGGGTTGCGATCGCTAGGGTGCTCTGGCCGCCCGCATATTCGCGATAGATGCGCTGCACGATCTCTGCCTTGTCCGGGTCGATCTCGCGAAGGCCCCGTATCGGCTCCCCACTCACGTCCAGGCGGATCACGCGTCGATACCCATAGGCGACGCCGGATGCGGCGCGGCCCTGTTCGATATTCCCGCGATGCCCGCGGCGGACGCGTGCAGCCAGATCCTTGCGCATGCGTGCATCGAACAGGCCCTTGATGGTGCCGGTGATGTCATCGACCTCACCGTCCATCAACGTGAACAAGCGGGCGCCGGCATACTGAAGCCGTTCGCGCACCGTGTAGGCATCGCCCTGGTGGCGAGCGATGCGATCCGTCGATTCGGTCAGGACCTGATCGATGCCGCCGCGCTCGACATGGGCGAGCAGGGCGTGGAGGCCGGGCCGTTGACCGCCGTCGATGCCGGCGGCGCCGCTGATCGCCTCGTCGTGGTAGATGCCTGCAATGCTCCAGCCCTCGCGCTCTGCCCGTTCGGTGCATGCGCCGATCTGGTCCGCGATGGAGCGCGGGTTCTGGAGCTGGCTAGAGTATCGAGCGTAGATCAGTGTTCGCACGGGCACGTTCCTTGGCGGCGGCAATGTCCCGCGCAACGTGCGCGCGCGCAAGCGCTTCCGCGAAAGCGATGACGTCTGGATCGGAGGCGCTTAGCGAGCGGCGGAAATCCGCTTGCCGGGGAGGGGCGGTCATGCTGCCGCGCTCCAACTAATGTCCGGGTTCGTGCTTTCGAGTATGAACTCGTCCGCGCGGGCGCGGGCGGCCTGGTTAAGCTTGTGGACCCCCTCGATGTGTGGACACTGGCCAGCGCCGAAGGGGCGCTGATGCCACGCGAGCGCGGCGATGTGGTCGGCGAAGACCTTCAAACGTTCGTCGCCGGGGTTGGCCGCTGCGCGTTCGGCCGCAATCATGCTGGCGCGGGCGAGATCCGTGCGCAACTCTACTTCCCCGGCGCCAGTACTGCCGTCGCCGAAGGCAAAGTCGCTTTCCGCGTCGTACCAGTCTGCGCGATCCACCACCGCCTGCCATTGCCGCACCAGCGCGCGGGCAATGCGCAGGCCGCGCTCGGCATCGGCCGACGTCATCCGGCCGCGCTCAACCTCCTGCGGATAGCGCTTTTCTCGCTGGGCGAGGATCGCCTGGGCGGTGGCGAGCAGGTCGGGCCAGCTGGTGATGCGGGCATAAGGTGGGGGCGTGTCGGTCATTGCGGCGGGTATCGCCGTACGAGGGCACCCCGCTGGGTGCAGCAGTGCGCCTGCTGCGCGAGATTATCCTCGGCGCGCTTGTGGAGTGCCGCTTCTGCCGGAGTTGCTGTGAAGAGAACGTCGCCGGTCATGGGCTCAGCTCGCGACGATCGACGCGGACGGGCCCTCGCGCAGCAGCCGCAGGATGCGGGTGCGCTGGGGCAGGACGGCGCCGAGGATTGTGGTGATCGCCACGCTGGCGCCGGTGGCGAACAGCGCGGCGGTGGCGACGGCATGGAGCGCGCCCATCAGTTCGACACCATCACGATGGTGACGATGACGGCGGCGGCGTGCGCCAGGCCGACGACTGCAATGGTGACGCGCAGGCCGGGCCAGCGTCGCGAGCGGGGCAGCTTGGCCATCATGCCGCCTCCGCCACGCGCTCTTCGCGGCTCAACGCCAGGAGTAAGCGATCAGGAAGGGCGATCAGATTTGGTGAGACGGCATGGAGGGCGAGGTCGGCCGCAAGCCTAGTCAGCTGAACGCCGAGTTGGTGTACCTCGGCCGGGCCCGCGACGGACGTGCCGACTTGCTTTCCATTCTGGTCGAGGAACTTGAGGGTAACGGTGGCGTCTATGCGCTCTTCCGTCTCGCTCCGGGCCGAGACTGCGACGCAATCGGTGAGGAACGCTGTCTGCACGATGGCTCTCCCGCCACCAATGCTTGCGGCGCTGGATGCGACGCGTCAGGTGGCGAGAGATTCATAACGCTACATATCATAGCGCGTCAACACAAAGCGTAGCGCTAGACTCGGCGGCCCACCCAGATCACTCGTCCGACGATATGGAGATCCTCCGCCGGAACGACGTGATCGCCAATTGTTTTGTTGTCTGAGCGCACTTCGACCATCCCGTCTCCGACCACCCTGAGACGCTTGATCATACCAGCCCCGCGATAAGCGCACGCCCAGATCCGATCCTGCATGTTCAGGATGCGCTGCGTGGTATCGATCACGACTTCATCTTCGTTCAGCAGAGTAGGGAACATACTGTCTCCGTCACCGCGCGCGACGAAGAGGCGGTCGGCGGTTGCTCGGGTAATCCGCCGGAGGAAGTTCGGATCGAAGAGGATGCGCTCTTCTTCCGGGTAGTCTTCCAGCGTCGTCCCATCCCCCATCGCGTAGCTTAGGTCCACCTGACGAACAGCGATCGCGCCGTCGCCGTCAGACGCCCCTCTAACTGGCGGCAAGTCGGGCCTGGTAGGGGGTGATGGCACCCGCAACGGTACATCGGGCGTCTCGCCTCCATGCATCAGCCAATCGGTAGAGACGCCTAGCTTCTTTGCGAACAGGCTTGCCAGCTTTGCGAAGCCATTCTGGCCATTCTCGTACGCGCGGTACGTCGTCGCGTGGATCCCGACCTCCCGCGCGAACTCTGCCTTGTCCGCGAAACCGGCGGCCCGGCGAGCATACTGGAGACGGGCGTGAGGTGTGTCGAGAGATTCGTCCATGGTTCGATCGTTGCACATCGTGGCGCTACAAATCATGTTGCTCTCGCGTGCTACGAATGATAGCGACACGCTATGAGCATCGACATCCACACTCATGCGGCGTTGATCGCCAAGCTTGGTGGCGCCGCGAAACTCGCCGCTTCCGACGCCGTTGATGCCACTCCCGTCAACGTGCGCGCTTGGCGCGCGCGGAATCGCATTCCGCCCGAGTACTGGCCCGGCATCATCGCGGTGGCTGATGCGGAGGGCATCGAGGTCGACGCCGAGTGGCTGATGCGGACCACTCCCGCCCGGGCTCGTCCGGGGCGGGAAGAGATCGCGGAGGCTTTGGCGTGAGCGCAGTCCATAGCTGCCCGATTACTGCGGCGGCGGGGCGCCCGTCATCGGGAAAGGCCCCCCATATTTCCCGCCTCCCGGCGTCGGCGAACGAGGCAGAGACCGTGCCCGTGGCCGAGCTCACCGGATCCGTCACAATTGCGCTGGAGGGTTCGGCGGAGGCAGCGGCCTCGTTCCGCTCGCTAGCGCCGCTTGTTGAGCTTCCGGACGAAGTCCTTGACCGCATCGGCGGCGTCCTTCTTCGCCGCCTCATACTGGGCGAGGATGGTGTCTGCCTGTTCCGGTGTGAAGCGCTCTGCGGCCCCACATACGGGGCACGTGAACTCCATCGTGTGCGGGTCGCGCCCAACAAGATCTACCTCGAACTCGTGGCCGCAATCTGCGCGGACCGGAACGTAGACGCGTCCTTCACTGCTCATGGTTGGCCGATCCTTTCCTGGTGCGACTCCGGTGTCGCCAGCCTAGCCCAAGGTCACGGCGCATGAACATCCTCGCTGCCCGTCCGGTGAGAGACCGGATGCTGAAGGTCCAGTTCGGCGAACTGCTAAGTCTTGTTGGCGGGATTGAAATTGCGGCGCGGTTCTGCCGCGTCGGGAAGTCGACGCTGGCACGTTATGCGTCGCTGTCGTTCGCCGACGCCGAATGCTTCGCACCAGTGGACGTGGTGCGGGATCTGGAGGCGCTGGCAGGGGTTCCGCGGGTTACCCGTCATCTGTCCATCGAGGCGGGCGGCATGTTCATGCCGGTGCCGGAGCGCTTTGGCGGCCGCGCCACCCTCCTCGAACTGGTTGCGCGCAAGGGCAAGGAGTCCGCCGAGCTGACGGCGGCGATCTGCGCGGGATTGGCGGATGGCAAGTTCGACGCGGCGGATGCTCGAAAGGCGCTGCCCGAACTCGACGACATTCTGGGCGTGCTCGCGACGATGCGCGGCGAGTTGCTCGCGATCTCCGAGGAGGAAGCATGAGTAAGCTGCACCTGGGCGCTACGGTGCCTAACGAGGGCGCGCGCCGTCTTGCGGCGTTCGTCGGAAAGCGGGGGTGGACGCCGGAGCAAGTGGCTGCTGCCGCGCGCGACGAAGCGATGACGATCCACCGGCTGATCGCGGGCGAGCTGACGCCGGGTGGTGACCTGGCGCACCGGATCTGGCTGGCGACGGACGGCGCAGTTGGTCGGCGTGAATGGGGCCGCCCGCCCGAGGGTGGCTGGTTCGATGCCGTGGTGGCGCGGGCGTGATGGCGGCGGGGCTAGCCGGCGAGGCGCCCGGCGTGGTCGCCAGCCCGGAGCGGCTCGCGGCCTGGTTGGCGACCGCCGCGAAGGGCGATGAGTTCGTGTACGCGACCCGGTGCGCACTGCCGGTGGGCTGTGCTGCTGCGCGGGTCGCGCGCGAGGCCTTCGAAGCTGGACTCGTGACGCTGTTCCAGCGCCGCCTGCGGGACCGGCCCGAACGGAACTATGTGGCGCGGCGGACCGCATCGCCTTTGCCGGTGCGCGGCGGCGGTGTCGCCCGGGCGGGCGAGCATGTGCACGTCGATAATGAGGCGGAGGTCCACGACCGGGTGCTGGTGCTGCTGACGCGTGCGGCCCGGTTCCAGCGGCCGTGCCCGACCAACGCGGCGATCGCCCGGCGGGCCGGGATCACACTCAACCAGGCGAAGGGCGCTGTGGCGATCCTGAAGAAAACCGGACTGATCCGTGTGGAGTGGGCGCCTGCGCCGACGCTGCGCCGGGTCACGATCGTGGGAACGGGGCTGAAGACGGGGATGGTTCGATGCCAAACAAACAGTTGAAGGTTTCAAGCGTCGCAGAGATCGACGTCAAGACGCTGCGTAGCGTCCTGAAGGACGTCGTCGGGGTCGTTGAGGCTCGGAATACGGTGCCGGTTCTCGCGGCAGTGCTGTTACGGGTTGAGACCGCGTCGCTGACTGTCGTCGGCACGGACCTCGACGTCTGGGTCGAGCGCCGGGCGTCGGCGATCGATACGCAGGACAGTTTCGGTGTCGCGGTCGATGCAGCCCTTCTCCACCGTATCGCGGGCAAGCTGCCGGAGAATGCCCAGGCGAAACTGAAGTTCGGGGAGGGAAAGCTGACAGTGTCTGCTGGCCGCTCCCGGTTCGAGCTGTCGACGCTACCGGAGGACGATTTTCCGATCATCCCGTTGTCAGCGGCTGCGCATCAGTTCGACCTGCCAGCCACGACCCTGGGTGGCGTGCTAGGGCGCGTCTCGCATGCGATCAGCACCGATGAAACACGGTACTATTTGAACGGCGTGTTCGTGCACGCTCCTGGCGAGGGCGATCTGCGCTTTGCGACAACCGATGGGCACCGGCTTGCCCGTATCGTTCTGCCGCTGCCGGAGGGCGCAAGCGGTATCCCCGACGTGATCCTGCCGCGCAAGGCTGCGCGAATCCTTGCCGGTCTGCTGGACCGTTTTGAGGGGCAAGTCGCTGTCGCTCTCTCGCCAACGCGCATCCGTTTCGAGGTCGGGGAGACCGTGCTCACGACCAAGGTGATCGATGGCGAGTTTCCCGATTACAATCGGGTGATCCCGGCCGAAAACGAACGCCTGATCGCGATTTCGCGAAGCGATCTTGCCGAGGCAGTCGGGCGCGTCTCGGTCGTGAGCTCCGACAAGACGAAGACGATCCGTGTCGAGGTCGAGCCTGGCAAAGTGATGCTGATCGCGCGGTCGGTTGAGCATGGGCTTGCGAGCGAGGAGGTGCCCTGCAGCTATTCGGGAGCGCCGCTGACGATCGGGTTCAACGGCAAGTTCATCGCCGACACGCTCGGACAGCTGAGTGCCGAAACGATCGAGATCCTGCTGTCCGACAGCGCCGGTGCGACGGTGTGGCGGGATAGGGAGGATAGTCCCGCCACCTTCGTCGTCATGCCGATGAAGGTCTGAGCCATGCGTGCTGACCGATCCCTTGCCGTTCAGGTGGCCGCTGCTGTCGGTGCGATGCTGGTCGGCCGCGAGGAGATCACGCTCGAGGAAGTCGAGCAGGGTCTCCCGGCGACGATCCGCTCCGGCCGGCCGACGCACAAGTCCATGACCAAGGCGCTGATCGCCGCCGGCTGGGTGGGTGTGCGGCGGGCTGGGGGCGCGATCGTCTATCGCGCCCCGGATGCGCCGAAGGAAGATGGCGGCGATCCGGCCCGCGGGATTGGAGACAACAGCACGCGCGAGCAGCTGCGGCTCTATTTCGAGCGGATCGAGCGGCTGAAGAAAGAGCACAAGGGCATCAGCGACGACATCAAGGACGTGTTTGCCGAAGCTAAGTCGATGGGTTTCGACACCACGGCGATGCGGGCGGTGCTGAAACGTCGTGGGACTGACCGCGAGAAGCGGATCGAGCTGGACGCGCTGGTCGATCTGTATGCCGCGGCGGGCGGTGTGGCGGACGTATCATGAAGCACAGCACGCTCAACAAGCGGCTGATGCTGGAGTGGATCCACGACTGCGCAGATGCCGGCTCCGCAATGCCAACCGATGCCGCGATCATGGAGCGGTTTGGGTTCGGCAGCGAAGAGATCGCCCGTACCCTGCTTGCCGATTTGGCAGATGCAAAGTCGATCCAGATCCGAGGCGCCGGACGGGACCGTGAGATCTTACTGCCTGAGAGCGTTGTGAAGCCGTTCCGAACTTCCTCTGTCGAGCGGCTACCTCGGACCGTGCGGCGCGCCGATCCGGAAGTCGAACGCCTTGCAGCGCTGATCGTAGGGGCTCGACGAGCCGGAGGCCCAACTCAGCAGGAACAAGCGCCTGTACCTAACAAGGAACCGATCATGGCCAAAGCCACGACGACTCGATCCGCGCCGCCACCCGGCCCGTCGCTCTCACTTGGTGAGGCGTTGAAGGACGCCGGTGGCTCGCTCGACGCCTTGTTCACCGGGCTACTGAAGCGTGCCGAGGACGCAGAGGCGAAGGCGGCCGGCGCGGCCAGTGCCGAGGAGCTGGCCGCGGCGCTCGCGCGTGCTGAGGCCGCTGAGAAGAAGATTGCGGCGCTGAAGGAGATGTTCGCGTGAGCAGCGTCAACAAGGTGATCCTGATCGGGCATCTCGGCCGAGATCCTGAATCGCGGAGCTTCCAGAACGGGGGCAAGGTGGTGAACTTCCGCCTCGCAACGTCGGAGCACTGGAAGGATCGGGCGAGCGGCGAGCGCAAGGAGCGGACCGAGTGGCATTCGGTCGCGGTCATGAACGAAGCGGTGGCCGAGGTCGCCGAGCGGTTCCTGCGCAAGGGCAGCAAGGTCTATGTCGAGGGTCAGCTTCGCACCCGCAAATGGCAGGACCAGCAGGGGCAGGACCGGTACACGACCGAGGTCGTGATCGGCGCCTTCAACGGCGCGCTGAAAATGCTCGACAAGCGCGAGGGCGATCCCGGGCGCCATGATTATTCCAGCTATGGCGACACGCCTGGCGGCGGCGGCGGGGCTGGCGGTAGCGGCGGGTTTGCCGACGATCTGGACCATGACGTGCCCTTCTGACTGAGCGCCACGTCGCGCTGACAGGCCGCGCCAGCCCGCCTGTCCCCATTTTCTGAGGGCTTGATCGTGAGCATGATTTCAACGGCGTCGTCGCAACTGGAGGCGGCGCTCCATTTCGCGCGTCGTGGCTGGCCGGTGTTCCCGTGTCGGCGGAGCAACAAGACGCCGCTAGTGGCGCGCGACCGCGATGCCGACGGCAAGCCGATCAACGGCACCGGTGGCGTCAGCAAGGCGACCTGCGATGAGGCCCAGATCCGCGCCTGGTGGGGCAAGTGGCCCCAAGCGATGATTGGGGTGTCGGTAGGTGTCGCTGGCCTGATCGTGATCGACTTCGATCCGCGCGTCGACGAGGTGCACGACGAGGAGACCGGCGAGGTCACCACGCGTGAATGGACGCTGGAAGAGCTGAAGGCGGCGGTGGAAGAGATGATCGGCGAACCGCTGCCGGTCAGCCTTGCGGTGCGCACGCCATCGGGCGGTGTCCACGTCTATTACCGGATGCCGGACGGTGAGCCGATCGGGAACAAGGGCAGCCTGCCGCAGCACGTCGATGTGCGTGGGCTCGGCGGCTATGTGATCGTGCCGCCGAGCCATTGCGACGGTGACGGGAGGAATGCGGCGGGCCCCTATCGCTGGTTGCGGGGCGATGCCGACGCGCAGATCGTCACCCTGCCGGCGTCCTTGGAGCGGGTGCTGCGTGCGCCGGCTGCGGGCCGGACAGTTTCGCATGGCCCATCGGCAGGGCCGTCTAGTTCGGCGATGTTTCAGCCGGATCTCGACGCTTCGCATCGGAAGTATGCGATGGCGGCGCTCGATCGCACCGCAGCCGAGCTGGCGGCGACGCCGCGGGGCGGCGGCAAGCACGGCGGCCGCAACAAGGCGGCCTATGCGGCTGCGTATAACCTGGGCGGGTTCGTGGCCACCGGGGTGCTGTCCGAGACGCTGGTGCGGCAAGTCTTGGTCGAGGTGGTGCGCGGGTTCGATCCCGCCGCTTTCGATCGGCATGTCGATGCGATCCAGCGCGGCATTGAGGGCGGCAAGGAGCGGCCTCACGACCTCAGCGCCGTAGGCGCGCGAACGGCACGCGGGCGCGACAGCGACCGCTCCGCAGATCAATCTTCGATTGAGGACCGGGAGGCGCCGCCGCTTTCCGCCTATGCCGAGGACTTCGGCGGCCATGCGCCCGCACCCGGCGCCGATGCCGGCGTGACGGGCTTCCATAGTGGAACCGGCGCCGAGACTTCCGCCACTCCGGGGGGTGGGGGGCGCATCACGCCGGATCGCAACGACGATCTGGACCGGAAGTGTGGTCTGTTCGCGATGACGGACCTTGGCAATGCGGAGCGGTTTCGGGCGCGGCATGGCTGGCGTTTCCGCTTCTGCAACGAACTGGGCTGGTTCGTGTGGGACGGCCGGCGTTGGGAGTTGCTGTCCGAAGAGAAGGACAAGGTGCCGGGCAAGGTCACCTTGGCCGTGTTCGACACTGTGCGGGCGATCGGCAATGAGGCCGACGCGATCGAGGCGAGCGGCGTGCCGGAGGACCTTGGGTCCGATGCAAGCGACAGCGAGATCGCCCTCAACAGGACACGGCTGAACCGCTTCCTGCGCTGGAAAGGATCCGGCGACAATGCGGTCGCGATTTACCTTGCGGACGAGCTGCGTGCGCATGCCAAGTCGAGCGAGGGCGCGCAGCGGATCGGCAGCGTGGCCAACTTGGCCA
This sequence comes from Sphingomonas sp. 3-13AW, assembly GCF_049311085.1. NCBI lineage: Bacteria > Pseudomonadati > Pseudomonadota > Alphaproteobacteria > Sphingomonadales > Sphingomonadaceae > Sphingomonas > Sphingomonas sp. 3-13AW. The sequence continues at coordinate 129,515 of NZ_JASNVZ010000009.1, forward strand.
AGGCGTTCGGGGACGTGGCGATCCGCGCGGACGCGATGGACGTCGACCGAATGGCGATCAACGTCCTCAACGGCACGCTGCGCATCGAGCAGCGGGGTGACGGGTTCGCGATTCGGTTGCACAGGCATCGTCCGGCGGATCTGATCAGCAAGCTCGCCAACGTAATTTATGATCCGAAAGCGGAGTGCCCGATCTACGACCGGTTCCTCGAAACGGTGCAGCCGGAGGTCGGCATGCGGCGGTTCCTGGCGCAATGGGGCGGGCTGTCGCTGACGGGGGACATCGGCGAGCAGAAGCTGGTCTTCCACTACGGCATGGGCCGGAACGGCAAGTCGACGCTGAACGACCTGTGGGGCACGATCGCCGGCGACTATGGCGCGACCATCGCGATCGAGACGTTCCTCGACCAGGGGCGCGGTCGCAAAGGCGGGGAGGCCACGCCGGATCTGGCGCGGTTGCCCGGCGTGCGCTTCCTCCGGACCTCCGAACCCGAGAAGGGGGCGAAGCTCGCCGAGGCGCTGATCAAGCTGGTTACGGGTGGGGAGCCGATCGACGCGCGCCACCTGAACAAGGGGTTCTTCACCTTCCTGCCCAGCTTCAAGCTATCGGTGCAGGGCAACCACAAGCCGAAAATCACCGGGCACGATGATGGCATCTGGCGACGGATGCTGCTGGTGCCCTGGGCGGTGCAGATCGCGAAGGACCAGGTGGATGCCACGCTGCCGGAGAAGTTGCGCGGCGAGGCGTCGGGCGTGCTCAACCGGTTGATAGCGGGATTGCTGGACTGGCGGGCGAACGGGCTAGCGACGCCCGAGGAGGTGTTGTCGGCAACGGCGAAGTATCGCGAGCAATCGGACCAGCTAGGGCGCTTCCTGGCGGAATGTACGGCCGTGGAGGAGGGCGCACGCTCGAAATCGTCGGTGCTGTTCGCGCTATACTCCGCGTGGGTGAAGGCCAACGGCGCGGCAGAGTGGCAACAGGTCGGCTTCACCAAGGCGATGGAGGACCGAGGCTTTGAGAAGAAGACCTCTAACGGCGTCCAGTGGCTCAACCTGCGCATGGTGAAGACCGTGGAAGACTTCACCGAGACTAGTGCGAGCGGCGGCGATCCCGGACCCGATTACGACGACTATCCGCCGATCTAGGGCCGAATGGAAGGGCAGGGCCTTCCAAGTGGAAGGCGGGTTGGAAGGGCGTTTTTGGCGGTTTTCTGCGGCTTTGGAAGGGATGGAATAGCTTCGTTCCCCTTTGCCACACATGCATGCGCAGGTGCGCGCATGCGCGCACATGGAATACCCTGATATTCCCTTCCAACCCTTCCAGATGGTCTGAACAGACCATCACCAAACACGACAAACGGCGGAAATCCGCCACTTATGGAGACACAATGATGGAAGGGCAGGGCAACGACGTGGGGGTTCCGATGGAAGGGCAGACCCTTCCGCATGGCTGGACGGCCGAAGACGTGCAGGATCGGCTCGTCGAGGCGATGCTGACGTGCTGGCGCGACGCGGATCGGGAGCGCGGGTGGCTGCGCGTCCGCTCGCACTGGCCGGAGATCACCCGCGAGCAGTGGGACTATGACGCGCGCGGCGGGGACCACAGCAGCTCCGACGTATCGATCCGCCCCGCTGCGCTGACGCGGCGCGACGTGGCAGAGATGGAGGAAGCGTTCGGGTGGACGCTGGCAATCGACCCGACTGACCGCAAGCTGCTGGGGCTCGCTATTGCGCAGCTGGCGCGCGGCCAGCGCGAGGTGCAGTGGCGCCGGTTGTTGGGCCCGATGGGGCTTGATCGCGGCTCTGACGGGCTGCGGATGCGGTACGGACGGTCGATTGCGCGCATTGCGGCCGCTCTGAATGGCGGAAATCCACTGCGTTTCGTGTCAAGGGGGTGAAAGTGCAGCAGAAGCGATTTTACCTGTTCGTCTATCACGTGATTTGAGGCTATTTCTTGTCACACTGGGACGGGCCTTCGGGTACGGTCCAGCTTCCCCTCCCGAACCTCGAAGCGCCCCGCTTGGCCCCGTGCCCGGCGGGGTGCTTCGCATTTGGACCTGGTGCAAACATGGCCCGGTTGAGCAGTCTCAAGCCGCGGCTCGGTAAGCTGCGGCCCCGCATCGCCAGTGCGCCAATCGACCGGCAGACCTACGATCGGCAGCGCGACCAGCAGTCCTGGCGCAAGTGGTACAAGACGGCGCGATGGCAGAAGCTCCGCATGGTGGTGCTGGTGCGTGACCTGTTCACCTGCCAGCGCTGCGGAGTGATCGAAGCCGACACGTCGCAACTGGTGGCGGACCACAAGCGCCCGCATCGTGGCGACGAGGCGTTGTTCTGGGACGACAAGAACCTCTGGACGCTCTGCAAGTCGTGTCACGACAGCTGGAAACAGCGCGAGGAACGGCGGAGCGCCGGGTGACCCCGGGGGGGGTGAAAACCCTGCAAGGGACGCGGCCTCTAGACCGCTGTCTCTCCCACGCGGAGAATTTTTTTGTGGCTGATTGGGATTTGGACCTGCTGGGGGACCCGATCCCGGAGGGCTTCGGCAAGCGCGGGCGGCCGCCACATGCGCCGACCGACGAAAACCGACGCAAAGTCATACTCTTAGCTGCATTCGACAAGAACGAAGCTCAGATCGCGGCGGCGCTAGGGATCAGCGAACCGACGCTGAAGAAGCATTATTTTCGGGAGCTGCGTTCCCGCCTGGAGGCGCGCCTCCGCCTCGAAGGGAAGCTCCTGTCGGCGATGGCCCGCGAGGTCGACGCCGGGAACGTGTCGGCGATGGACAAGCTCTTCAAGCGGCTCGACCGGCACGACATGGTTACGGGCATGGTGCCGGGGAAGGCCAAGCCGGTCACCAAGCCAAAGCCGGGCAAGAAGGAGAAACTTGTAACCGACGCCGCGGAGGCGACGAAGAGTGGTGAATGGGGCTCGTTGTTGAGGCACTAGATCGCCGCCTGGCGGAGCCGGGCTGGTCGATCTTCGCCTGCCCGGATTGGGCGGATCGGCTCGCCGCCGGGCGCTCACTGATTCCGGACGCGTTGCGCGACCTGCTCGACCAAGCTGAGGCCGAGCGAGCAGTTGCGATCTTCAATAAGCTGCGCCTGCCTGACGTGCCGGGTCAGCCGACCTTGGCGGAGGCGGCCGGCGAGTGGCAGCGCGATATCGTCAGGGTGCTTTTCGGCACCCTTGATCCCGATACCAGGGCCCGCATCCTGCGCGAGATCTTCGCCCTAGTGCCGAAGAAGAACGCGAAGACTACGGGTGGCGCCGCCATCATGATGACGGCGCTGCTGATGAACGAGCGCCCGCGTGCGGAGTTCGTTCTGGTCGGGCCGACGCAGGAGGTCGCAGACACAGCTTTCCAGCAGGCGGCCGGGATGGTGGACGCAGATGACTTTCTGCGGACGCGGTTCCATGTCGCCGAGCACACAAAGACGATCACAGATCGGCTGACCAAGGCCCGGTTGAAGATCAAGACGTTCGACATGAAGGTCGCCACCGGATCGAAGCCTGCCGGCATTCTGCTGGACGAGCTTCATCTGATGGCGAGCATGGCCGACGCCGCGCGCGTGATCGGCCAGCTTCGAGGCGGCATGATCGCCAATCCGGAAGCTTTCATGGTGATCATCACCACGCAGTCCGACCGCCCGCCGGCAGGGGCTTTTAAGTCGGAGCTCGATTATGCGCGCGGTATCCGCGACGGGCGGATCGTGGAGGAAGTGGCTACCCTGCCGCTCCTCTACGAGTTTCCCGAGGCGATGCAGCGCAACGGTTCGTGGCGTGACCCCCGACACTGGCACATGGTGCTGCCGAACGCAGGACTTTCGATCACGATCGAGCGCCTCGCGGCGGAGTACAGGGCGGCGCGGGACAAGGGTGAGGAGGAAGAGCGGCGCTGGGCGTCACAGCACCTGAACGTTCAGATCGGCTTGGCGCTGCATACCGACCGATGGATCGGCGCGGACTATTGGGAGCGGCGAGCGGACAAGTCGATTACCCTGGCCGAGATGATCGTCCGGTGTGAAGTGATGGTCGCTGGCATCGACGGTGGCGGTCTGGATGATCTGCTCGGCGCGACGTTTGTCGGGCGGTGTCGCGAGACCAAACACTGGCTGTCGTGGTCCCGCGCCTGGGCGCAGCCGATCGTGTGGGAACGGCGTAAAGAGATTGCGGCGGAGCTGGACGGCTTCGTCGCCGACGGCGACCTCATCCGGTGCGAACGACCGACTCAGGATCTGGAGGAAGTCGCGGCGCTTTTGATCCTCGTGCATGAGGCGGGGCTTCTGCCGGAGAGTTACGCAGTGGGGCTCGACCCTCAAGGTATCGGCGCTCTGATCGATGAGTGTGTCCGGCAGGGATTGCCAGAGGAGATGATGACCGCGGTAGCGCAAGGCTTCCGGCTCTCCGGCGCCGTGTGGACGGCCGAGCGAAAGCTTGCTGATGGAACGCTGCACCATGCTGACCAGGCACTGATGATATTCTGTGTCGGCAATGCCCGGATTGAGCAGCGCGGCAACGCGGTGCTGATCACGAAGCAGACTGCCGGCAAGGCCAAGATCGACCCGCTGATCGCGTTCTTCAACGCGGTCTACCTGATGAGCCGCAACCCGCAGGCAACCGAAGGCCCCTCGGTTTACGAGGAGCGCGGCATCCTTGAAATCGAAGTGGACTATCTCTGATGGGCAGGATGGGCGAGGCTTGGCGCGCGCTGACCGGCGCGACCGCCCCGGCATCCGGCGAGGTTGAGGCCTCGGAACACTATGGCCCGTCGGCAAGCGCAGGCTCGCGAGATGGCTGGTTCATGCGGTGGATCGGCGGTGGAAAGACCAACGCGGGTCGGACGGTGTCCGAACACACGGCGATCTACGTGCCAGCAGTCTATGCGTGTGTGAATCGGATCGCGAACCCGATCGCCAATTTTCCGTTGGAGATCCGGCAGCGCCTTCCGGGAGGCGGCTCTGTTCGGGTCACCGAGCATCCTATGTCCGATCGCTTGGGTCTGCGGCCGAACGACTTCATGTCGTCGCGGACGCTACGGAAGACGACCCAGGCCCATGCCTTGCTGTGGGGCAACGGGTATCAGGAGATCGAGCGAAATGGACGTGGCGAAGCGGTGGGTCTCTGGCCGCTGCTACCGGGGAACACGCGGCCGCACCGCATCGGTGACCGCCTGGTGTACCGAACGAATATCGATGGCCGTACGTTCGAAGTCGACTGCGAGAACGTCGCGCACGTAATGGACCTGAGCCACGACGGGTACATCGGTTATTCGCAGGTCGCGATTGCGCGGCAAGCGATGGGCATGGCGCTGGCGCTGGAAGAGTTCGGGGGCAAGTTCTTCGCCAACGACATGAAGAGTGGTGGCTTCCTGATGCATCCGGGCAAGCTCAGCCCGCGGGCTCGGGAGAACGTCCGCGGGCCCGGTGGTGAACAGAAGGCGTCAGCGGAGAACCCGGCCTCGGCAGTGGAGAAGCAGGGCGGTCTCGACAACGCGCACCGGGTGAAAGTGCTCGAAGAGGGCATGAAGTTCATCCAGACGACGATCCCGCCCGAGGATGCCCAGTTCCTTGGGACCCGGGAGTTTCAGATCGCCGAGATCGCGCGCATGTACGACGTGCCGTTGGTGATGTTGCAGAGCCACGAGAAGTCGACGAGCTGGGGAAGTGGCATTGAGCAGCTGATGCTCGGCTTCATCCGTCAAACGGTGGCGCCCTGGGTCGAGGCGACCGAGCAGGAGTACAACTGGAAACTGTTCACGCCTGACGAGCGGGCGAACGGCCTGTTCGTGAAGTTCAACATGAACGCGATCCTCCGCGGCGACATGGCGGCGCGGTCGGCCTTTTACAAATCGATGTTCGAGCTGGGCATGACGATCAACCAGATCCTTGCCCTCGAAGATATGAACGGCATCGGCGCGGAGGGCGACCGCAACTTCGTGTCCAACAACGTGCAGACGCTGGATCGCGCGATCCGGGGCGAACCTGCTGGAGAACCCGCATGAAGTATCCGCACATCCTGGCGGCGTTCGCGTCCGAGTTCTGGGCAATGGAACCCGGCAAGCTGCTGGCGATCGTAGACCTGCTCGCGATGCAGGCTGACGGCGTGAAGTTCGGGGCTGAGGAGATCGAGGCGCGCATCTCGCCCGCCACCGCGAATGCGTTGGCGCGTCGGGAAGGCGCCGTTGCCGTCGTTCCGTTGCGCGGCATCATCTCGCCGCGCGTCAGCCTAACGCCGAATAGCTCAACCGGTGGCGGGGCGACGGCCGAAGGGTTCGCGAGCGCGATTGATCAGGTGGCGACCGACGATCGGGTGAAAGCGATTATCGTGGATGCGGACACGCCTGGCGGCAACGTGCTTGGCGTCGACGAAGCATCTGCCGCGGTAGCCGCCGTACGAGGCCGCAAGCCGATCGTGGTGCAAGTTACGGGAAACCTGGCGAGTGCAGGCTACTGGATCGGCTGCTCGGCCGATGAGATCGTGATGTCGCCCAGCTCGGCGGCGGGCGCGATCGGAGTTCGCACCGCCTACGACGATATGACAGCGGCGATGGAGAAGCAGGGTATCACCCGGGAGATCATCAGCGCCGGCAAATTCAAGGGTGAGGGTCTGCTTGGGCCGCTCTCGGACGAGACCCGCGCCTACATGCAGGGTCGGATCGATGAGTACTACGGCATGTTCGTCGACCGCGTGGCGGCCGGGCGCGGGGTAACCGCCGCTGCGGTTCGCGACGGCTTCGGCCAGGGGCGGATGCTCAGCGCGAAGCAGGCGGTGCGCGAAGGCATGGCAGATAGGATCGCCACGATGGCCGAGACGCTGGCGCGGTTCGGTGCAGGCGCTCCGTCCCCGGAGCGAACCTTCCCGCGAGAGCGGGAGAGGCGGGCGCTCGCGCTCGGCTGAACTCTTCTGAGACGAAACGAAATTCCCCGTCCGCGCGCCGGCGCGGGCGACGAAGGGACGTGTCTGCCGGCGAACCAGAACGGAGACGACAATGAACCTGCAGGCGCTGCGCGATAAGCGCAACAAGCTCGTCGCGGACATGCGCGGCATCATCACCTCGGCGGAGGGCGAGGATCGGGATCTGACTGCGGAGGAGATCGCATCCTACGACGGGATGAAGGCGGAACTCGACGCGCTCGACCAGCGCATCGGTCGCCTCACGAGTCAGGAAGCGGCAGAAGCGGCAGGTGCGGTCGTCGTTACCGCAGCTGCGCGCGGTGCGCGTGTGTCCACCATTCCCCCGGGCCCGCATGCGTCTCGAGAGTTCGAGAGCCTGGGCGAGTTCATGTCGGCAGTGCGGTTCAATCCGAACGATCAGCGGCTGAACTACGTGGAAGGCGTCGGCGATAACGCGGAAGACGGAACCGAGATCGGCGCCGAGCTGCGGATGGACGAGCATCAGACGGGTGGCGGCTTCCTGGTGCCGACCCAGTTCCGGCAGGAGATCATGCGCGTCGAACCGCAAGAGACGTTGGTGCGCCCGCGCGCGAACGTCATTCCTGCGGGCTCTCCGCCCGACGCGGCGCTGACCATTCCGGCGCTGGACCAGACCGGCGAAGGTGCGTCGAACATCTTTGGCGGCGTCGAGGTGCAGTGGATCGAGGAGGGCGGTGAGAAGCCGGAGACCGACGTCAACCTCCGCTCGATCACGCTGGAGCCAAAGGAAGTCGCGGGCACCATCGTCGTGACCGACAAGATGCTCCGCAACTGGGCGGCAGCGAGCCAGTTCTTGGAGAACCTGCTGCGAGGGGCGGTCTCGCAGGCGGAGGACTTCGCGTTCCTGCGGGGCAATGGCGTCGGGAAGCCGCTGGGCGCGATCAACTCGCCGGCCATGTACTATGTAAACCGGCGCGGCGCAGGGCAGGTCACCTATCTCGACCTGGTCGACATGGTCTCGCACCTGCTGATGCGTGGTGGCACCTCGCCGGTCTGGTCGATGCCGCAGGGGGCGCTGCCCCAGATCGCGACGCTTCAGGATCCGGAAGGCCGCTACATCTGGAAGCCCGACGCGCGTGATGGCTTCGCCGGCACGCTGCTGGGCTATCCGGTTCGCTGGAACAACCGCGCGCCGGTGCTGGGTACGAAGGGCGACATCACCCTGATCGACTGGTCGCAGTACCTGATCAAGGACGGCTCCGGCCCGTTCGTCGCGGCTTCCGAGCACGTGCTGTTCCGGCAGAACAAGACCGTCATCAAGATCTTCTGGAACGTCGACGGCAAGCCGTGGCTGACCGCGCCGATTCGCGAAGAAAATGGATGGCAGGTGTCGCCGTTCGTCGGGCTCGGTCTGCCGGCCTGATCGTCCGCCTTTGCCCCGGCGGCTGCGGGGGCGCCCCTCTCAGTGAATAGGTGAACCATGCGATATCTTGTGATCGCCGGCTGCGTTGACGTGCGCAGCGGCAAGGAATTTGCTGTCGGCGACGAGTTCCTGCCCGAACCCGAAGAGGACCAGGCCGAGCGCCTGATCGCCGCGCGATGCCTGCGGGTGATCCCGAGCGATGCGCCGGTCCTGCCCGGCACCGGCAGTGCGGACCGGAAGATCGTCGAGCTGGAGGCGGAGAACGCCCGACTGGCAGATGCCAACGAGGAACTGCGTGGCCGCGTGACGCAGCTCGCGATCGACGCCGGAGCGGCGCAGTCCGCGGCGGCCCGGCGGATCGCTGAACTGACCGACGCGCACGATGCGGCGCAGGCGCGGGTAGAAAACCTGCTGGCGGACCTTGCCGCCGCGACGGCCCCCAAGCCGGAGGGTGAGCAGGATGGCGGCGACGCGCCGCCTTCCAAGGCGTCGGCCAAGAGCAAGGCCTGATCCATGCGCGTCGTCGTCATCACTCCGCCGGTCCCGGTGGTCACGGCGGAAGAGGCTAGGCGCCACCTCCGCCTCGACGACGACGAGCAGGATATGCTGATCGAGGGGTACATCGCGGCGGCGACGGCGCACATCGACGGGCCGGACGGCTGGCTGGGACGTGCGATCGGCGAGCAGACGCTCGTCGCGCACGGAGATCTGTTCCGGGAGGATCCGGTGCGGCTGCCGTATCCGCCCGTCGTGTCGATCGAGAAGGCCGAGTATCAGGACGCGCAGGGCGCCTGGCAGACGTTGGATGGCGACGCATATGAGCTGCGCGGCGATCAGCTGGGCAGCAGCTGGGGAACGCGCTGGCCGACGACGCGCGCCTATCGAGGCGCGGCCGAGACGGTACGTGTGACGTACCGGGCGGGGTACGCCACCGTTCCACCGCCCGTCCGCGTCGCCATCCTGATGATGGTCGCCGATATGTACCGCAACCCTGGCGAGGCGGGCGGGGCCGCTACGGCCCAGAAGGCCGCCATTTCGACGCCGGTCGCGAAGCTGCTCGCGCCCTTCCGGGTATACAGCTGATGGCCGGTCTCGACGCAGGTCTGCTCGATCGACGCATCCGGATCGAGCGGGATGGAAAAGCGACGCATGACGGCTACCAGAACGTGCCTGGAAAGCCGGCCGTGCTCGCGAAGGCGTGGGCGCAGTACATCCCGTCGCCGGGCCGCGAGCGCTACGCCAATGCGGAGATTGCCGCCACGGCGCCCGCGCTGTTTCGCATTCCTTGGCAGCGCAAGCTCGATCCCGACGCGCCGGGCGGACTGAGCGTCAAGGATCGCGTCCGCTTTCCTGCTCGCGACGACGGTGCGCTCTACGAGATCGTCTCTGTGGTCGAGTACGGCCGCCGGGTCGGACTCGACATCGCTGTCGTTCGGAAGGCGAAGTGATGCGGACCGCAGAGGTCACAGTAGCCGGCTTCGACAAGCTCGATCGGCAACTCGCATCGCTGGAACAGGGCGTGCCGCTGCGCGAGATAGCTTCGGCGTTGATGGCGGGCGCTCGGGTCATCGGCGACGAGGAGCGGCGCCTGGTGCCGCGGCGCAGCGGCAACCTGCATGACAGCATCATCGAGACAATGCAGGCGAGCAACCTGCCGAGCGACGGTCTAACCGTCTACATCGGACCTCGGACGGGGCGGGGCGGGCCTGACGGTTGGTATGGCTTCCTGGTCGAGTACGGCCGCGCGGGCGTGGCGGCGCATCCGTTCGCGCGCGTGGCGTTCGACAACAAGGCGGAGACGGCGGCCGGCCTGGTCGTCACGCGCCTTTCCGCCCAGATCGTGAAGCTCGCCGCATGAGCTACGAGACCGCAACCACTCGCCGGCTTCTCGACGCGCCGGAGGTCACCGCCCTGGTGGAGCAGCGGGTCGATTGGGATCGGCGGGAGCAGGGGGCACCGCTGTCCGCGATCACGCTGGAGACGATCAACGATCCGCGACCGCAGCACTTCAAAGGCTTCTACGCCACGCGCGGAACGCGGGTGCAGGTCAACTGCTGGGCGGCTTCCCGTGCTGCCGCCGTCCAGTTGCGCGACGCGGTGCTTGCCGCCCTGGTTGGGCCTGCGGAAGCGGGTGGCGTCCGTTTTCAGCGGGCGCAGGACATCAGCATTCGGCCGACCTTCGAGCGCACGGAGACCGAGGAACTCTACCGCGAGATCATCGACATTACGCTTTGGCACAACGGCTGATCAGGAGCAGCAGAATGGACATGAACGGCAACAGCGAGGCCCAGATTGGCTGGGGTTCGGAGTTCTGGCTGGCGAACGCTCAAGGCGTGCTGGTTGAACTGGACGAGGTGACGGAGATTCCCTTCGCCGAGGAAACCGCCGACGATGTGGAGGTCACGCACTTCAAGTCGCCGGGGCGGCGCAAGGAATACAAGCCGGGCCTGATCGAGCCGGGTGATGGCACGATTACTCTCAACTACATCCCCGGCAGCGCTACGGATCTGCTGATCACTGAGGCCAAGAGCTCCGGCAAGGTGCGCGCTTTCCGAACGATCATCCCGGCGGGTGACGGCACCTGGCAGGTGGACGGCTTCCTCTACGTCAAGAGCCGCGGCCGCGCTGTTCCGATCGGCGACCGCATGACGCAAACGGTCAGCGTCCGCTTCACCGGCAATTCGACCGAAGGCGCCGGCCCTGATGGTGATGACGACTGATGAAGGGCGAAAAGACCTTCGACGCATGCGGTGAACGCTGGACCATGTTCTTCGGGAACGCGGCCCAGTGCTCGATCGAGGAAGCCTATGACAAGGGCTTCTTCGCGGTGATCCAGGACGTCATGCCGGGCGCTGATCCGGCATGGCTCCTGAACCCGGAGGCCTATGCCTCAGAGCTCGCCGCTGTCGCTCGTGAGATCCGCATGAAGGATCTGCGCGACCTCGCCTGGCATGGCCTGCGCAAGCATCACCCGGGCCTGTCACTTGATGACGTCAGCGACATCGCCGATGACCTTGGGCAGCAGGCGTTCGGGGAAGTGGTCGGGACTGCCATCCGTGCAACTCAGGACACCGCCGCTGAACCGGGGAAGGGCGGTGCGGCAAAAAAGCCCAAGACCCCGCGGCAAAAACGGACTGGCTGACGCTTCAGCGCAGTTGGACAGCCGCGGGGTTTGATGCCTCCACCTTCTGGGACCAGTGCCAAGCCACCTACGGCGCCGCGATGCGGGGCCGAGCGGACGCCCTGAAGCAAGACCGTGAGAGGGTCCTGTTTGCCGCCTGGGCAGGCGCGATGTTCACACGGCAGGAAAAGCTGAAGAGCTTCTCGCACTACGCCAAGGACATGCTGCCTCGCGAGCCGCAGACGAATGCTGGCAAGCTGGCAGCACTCCGGAACGTGCAGGCGGCGGGAGTACCGATGACGATCAAGCGGATAGCGTGACGTACAGGAACCATCCGACGAACAGGATAACGGCGCCCAGCAGTGCGATTGCACAACCCCTGCCCATTTCTGTAGGAGCTTCGGTGTCAACGAACGGCTCCCCGGTGATCCGCTCCATGAGAGCTGCCCGCACCGTCAAGAATGCAGACTGCTGATCAAGGCGGAACGACACGGCCTCGCGGTCATATGCCTTGGGCGTTAGGTCCGAAGATCCCGACGATCCCTTTGTCACAAGCTTGATATAGCCCGACTCCCATGCGCTCGCCCGGCGAAAATCGACACCCGCGATTTCGTCTACCCGGATTGAGCGGGTGTCGTCTGTCGAACCCAGAAGTTTCCGTCTGCGGATCGTAACCAAACCCTCAGTGACCGTGATTTTCCCGGTCGCTCCTTCTGCTTCCATTTGTTCCCTCCCGACAAACACGGGAGCGTTGCACCAGCAAGGAAACGCGCATGCAAGCACTGCTCGCATCTCTGGTTGTTTCGATTGGCGTCAAGGATGCAGCCTTCAAATCGGGCATGGCAACCGCGCGTGCGGAAGCAAAGCGCACCGGGCAGGAATTCCAGCGCTCGTCCAAGACGATGGAAGGCGCGATCCAGAACGCTGCTCGCGAAATCAACCACGCGATGGTTCGGATCGGCGAGAGCGTGGCCGAGATGGGCGAGAAGATCCGCCGGGCTGGTGTCGGGTTGACCGTTGGCCTCACGGTCCCGCTTGGGCTCGTCGGCAAGTCGACCAAGGATACGGCGGCTTCGTTTGAGCAGAGCATGAACCGTGTCCGCGCGGCACTGCTCAGCACCTCTCCCGAGGACATCAACAAGCTTTCTGAGGCGGCGCTTCGTCTAGGCCCCTCGATGGGCCGCAGCGCGATCGAAGCGGCAGGTGCCGTGGAGATGCTGGCAAAGAACGGCATGAGCGCCGCCCAGATCCTGGGAGGAGGCTTGGAGAGCGCCCTCAAGCTGGCCGTCGTCGGGCAGAGTGACCTAAGTTCTGCCGCCGACCTGACGACCGATGTTCTGGCGCAGTTCGGCAAGCGAGCGTCTGATCTACCCGACATCACCAACAAGGTCGCCGGCGCGCTCGATGCGACGAAGCTGTCGTTTAACGACTATCAGCTGGCGGTAGCCCAAGCGGGCGGCGTCGCGGGTGGCTTGGGCTACGAGTTTGACGACTTCAACGTCGCCCTCGCTTCCACCGTCTCGCTGTTCGGTTCTGGCTCCGACGCGGGCACTGCGTTCAAGACCTTCATGACCTCGCTTTCGGGAAACTCCGATGTAGCGAAGGAACGCATAAAGCAACTCGGCTTGGAGTTTTACGATAGCTCTGGAAGGGCCAAATCACTGGCCGAGGTGGCGGACGAACTAAATACTAAACTTAAGGACCTAAGCGATGTTTCCAGGAGCAAGGTTCTAACGGACATATTCGGCAATGACGCGATGCGCACTGCCATCTCGCTGATGAACCAAGGCTCGCAGGGAATTGCGGATCTCAAGCAGCAGATAGACGGTGTCGCCGCCGATCAAAAGCTTGCGGAACTGCTAAGGGGCGATGCCGCCGCAAGCGAGCAGTTGTCCGCCGCCACCGAGAAACTATCGATCAAGCTCGGTTCTGTGCTGCTGCCGATCTTCACGTCCGTGAAGCAGGCAATCGCATCGGTGGTCGGTGCGCTCGCGAACATGCCTCCATGGTTCTACACGGCAGTCGTGTCTGTTGGGGCGCTTGCCGCCTCCATCGGGCCTCTGGTTCTCGCAACAACGATGATCGCGAAAGTGGCGCTGCCTCTGCTGCTTCTGCGCCTCGGGCCTGTCGCGCTTGCTTTTGCTGCTGTGGTCAACCCGGTCGGCGTGCTGATCCGTCTGCTCGGCCAGCTAGCAATCGCTGCCGGGGCATCGACCGCGCTCGGGCTGCTCGGCGCGCGCATGGCCGCGTTCGCCGGTCCGATCGGAATTGCGATCACGCTGCTCACCATTCTTGTGCCGTTGCTGATGCAGACGGCGAAGCAGTCGGAGGCTTTGTCGAAGGCGCAGGACGATCTCACAAAGCGTCAGGAAGAGGCGCGCAGTGTTCTCGATCGCCTCGCCACCGCTCAAGGAAAGGTGCGTGAGGAGGCCCTAAAGACGGCCAAGGCGCAGCGTGACGCCGCGCGCGACGCATTTCTCTATGCTCGCGCTCAGTTGGCCGCTGCGCGGGCTGCCGCGATGACTGCGATCCAAACCGCGGAAAAAGCCAACGAGCTACCCACCGGCCTGGTCGGCACGTTCCTGCGCATTCGCGGAGGCATGAACGCCAAAGCCAAGAACGATGAATATCAAAAGTTCGTTGAGGTCCAGCAGAAGCAGGCCGATCTCTACGCCGAGCTCGACGCAGGGATCCGGGCTGCCGAAGCCGCCGGTAACGGCAGCGTCAACATCGAAGACCCCGAGAAGACGCGGCGTGGCCGGAAGACCCGCGAGCGCGACGCAGCCCGTGACGAGGCAAGCTATCAGGATGAGCTTGGCCGCCTCCGCGTCGCTGAACTGGAGGCACGCGCCGACCTGACCGAGAGCATCGACGGTCGCTACAAGGCGGCGACGGTGGGTCTGGCGGAGGAGCGCGCCGCCTTTGCCCGCTCTGTGGCGCTCGATGAAGGTCTGAACGACGCTAAGCGGGCGACGCTGCTGGCTGCGAAGGACGTCGAGCTCGAACAGCGCAGGGGCATCGCGGAGCGCGAGCGTTTCAATGCCCTCGCTCAGCAGCAGTATGACATGGAGAGCGACGCCCGCAACGCGGAGCAGGAGGCTCTTCGTGATCGGATGGATTTAGCCGATAGCATGGCCGAGCGTCGCGACATCGGCCTGCGCCTCCTGGACCTTCAGCGGAAGCAGGAGGAGGCGGAAATCGAGCTGATCCTCGCGACCAAGGCGAGCACGACTGCCGAATGGGAGAATGCACGGGCCCGAAAGGATCGCCTGGACGCCGATTACGCTCGCTTGCGTGAGGGCGCGGTGCGCGACACCGAAGGTCCGGCAGAAGGCTACATGCGCGATCTCAACAGGTCGGCGGCCGCGCTTGGTGAGACGATGGAGAACACCGCCGTCTCCGCATTCCAGCGGTTGAACGATGAGCTGGCGGACTCGCTCACGGGGTTCCTGAAGCTCAAGGGCGCGGCGGGATCGTTCGTGTCCACGATCGTCAGCGGCATCGCCCGCATCGCGATCGAGCAGAGCATCATCAAGCCGATGGCGGGTGCGTTGTTCGGGGGTGGCGGCTTCCTCAAGGGCCTGTTCGGTGGCGCCACGGCTGCCACTTCCGCCTTCAGTGGGGTCGACTTCAGTGCGGATCTCGCAGCGGCCGGGGGGCTCAGCTACGGGGGCGGCAAGGCATCTGGCGGCCGCGTGTCTCCGGGAAGTTGGTACACGGTCGGCGAGAGCGGGACGGAAGCGTTTGTCCCGGACAGCGCCGGCACGATCCATCCAAACAGCGCCCTTCGTGGTGGCCAGGCTGCCCCGGCTATAATTCAGATTGTGGGCGAGGAAGGGGCGACCTTCACCCAGCGAGTGGCCGGTATTTCGGGCAACGTCTCCGTCGAGACGGTGCGCAGCGCAAACATGGCGAACGCACGTCGCGCAAGGCAGCGCCTCTAATGAGCGTCGATCTCACCGCGCTAGAGGTAAACGGCGACGAGATCATGCCGCTCGACTTCGGGGGCTTCATGCCTTCGGCGCTCGGCGGGTCCACCTCTCGCTTCGGACGGATGGGTGACCGCTACGCCGCACAGGTCTCGACGCCGTCGATGGAGATTGAGCCGGACGGGCGGCGCTGGTCGGCCAAGCTGCTTCGGGCGCGCAAGGAAGGCGGGATCGTAATGATTCACCAGCCCGGCTTTCGTGTCGGGGCGCCGGGGAGCCCTATCGTGCCGGAGGCTGTGTCGAGCGGTCGCCAGATCCCGCTGGCCGGCCTGACGCCCGGGTACTCGATCCGCGAAGGTCAGTGGTTCAACCTTATTATCGACGGGCAGCGCTACCTCGACCAGGTCGAGAGCGGGATTATCGCGAGCGCAACCGGCACCGCCACGATCACGACGCAGAACCTGATCCGCGCGCCGCTCACCGCCGGCGTGAAGGCCGACTTCGTGCGCCCATGCATCGAGGGCTGGATCGAGGGCAACTTCAGCATCCCGCGCGCGACCGACGGCTTCACCTCCTTCAGCTTCACGATCAGCGAAAAGGCCTGACATGACGCAGCGGATCATCCTTGCGGGGTTCCTCCTCTGGAGCACCCCGGCAGGAGACGTGCGCCTTGCCGATGGCGGCACGCTGTCGTTCAACGGCGAGCAGTATCGTTCGTCCCATCCGGTGTTCGGCTCGATCTCCGGCTTCCAGCCTATCAACGAGGGGGTGGGTGACGAGGCGCCGGCGGGCACGCTGACGTTCTCTCCTGCCCCTGATGCCGACCCTTCGATCATCAACGCTCCGGAGCTCCAGGGTTCGCGGATCCGCATGTGGATCGGCGAGGTCGACGGGGACACCGGCACGCTGACGGGCCCCCCGGATTTGATGTTTGACAGCGTTGTGGATGTGAGCCGGCTGAAACTGGCGCGCGGCTCGCGGCAGCTGGAAGTCGACATCGTCTCCCGCGCCGAGCGGCTGTTCCTGGTGAATGAGGGCAACGTCCTGTCGGGCGAGTTTCACCGCAGCATCTACCCGGGCGAGCGCGGCCTGGACAACGCGATCGGCGTTCCCACGGTTGTAGCCTGGGGTGTTGCCGGGCAGCCGCGAGGCACCGCCTGATGTCTGTGATCGCTCCCCTCAATCCGGTCGAGCGCGCAGCTGCGACCAAGGCAACTGCTGACAAGTTCCGGGGTCGGCCGCTCGACTTCTCGGCGGGCGTTAGCTGTCTCCACCTCCTGCGCGAGCAGATGCTGGCCTTCGGATATTCGCCGCCGGAGATCCCGGCATTCGCCGACGTGCTGGGGGCCAAACGCGCGTTGCGGAAGGCAGGCCACCGGACGTTGAAGGGGCTGCTGAACAAGCATCTGACGCCGATCCCGCCATTGCAGATGCGTGTAGGCGACGTCGCGCTCCTCGCGGGCGAGCCATTCGACGCGATCGTGATCTCCGCCGGCGGCAAGCTGCTGGGCTGGCACGAGGGCGGCCGGGCTGGTCTCGTAAACCTCGTACCCATTGCCCCTCTCATCGCTGCCTGGAGGATCGTATGAGCGGCACGCTGGGCAAGGTGGCGATGGTCGCAGGCATGGTTGCCCTCGCGGCGACGGGCGCTGGTGCAATCGCAGGTGCTGGCTGGGGTATCGCAGGCGTCGGCAGCTTCTCGGCTATTGCACAGGCAGCGTCGGTCGCCGCCGTGGCGGCCAGCACAGCCGCTTCGATGACCGTGAAGAAGCCTACCGCGCAGGGCTCCAGCACGGACATCACGATCGGCGCCAACATGCCTTCGCCGATGATCCTGGGCGAGAGCTACTACGGCGGCAGCCGCGTGCATCTGGTCGGCTACGGCAGCGAGAATGACGTCCCCAACAGCTATCTGTGGGCGGTGGACGTCTATGGCGTTGGCGGCCCCTATGAGGCGCTGGTCGGCACCTACATGGACTTCACGCCGGTCAGCTTCGGAGGCACCGGCCAGGCACTCGGCTACTATTCCAACAACGTACTGTATCGCGATTATCAGCTTGGCCTGACGCCGGAGCCTGATGCGTTAGTGCCGCATTGGCCCGGCGCGCCGAACTGGGGCGCTGCCTACAAGCTCTCTGGCAAAGCGGCGATCGGTTGGAACGCGCGCTTTCCGAAGGACGGCAAGCGGTTTGGATCGGGCTTCCCGCAGACCGGCGCTGTGTGGCGCGGCATCAAGCTCTACGACCCTCGGCTCGACAGCACCTTTCCCGGTGGGGCCGGCTCGCAGCGTTGGGCAGATCCTGCCAACAGGTCCGCGTTCGCCGCTGCCAAGGCAACATGGATCTACAGCCGCAACCCCGGCCTTCACGCGCTGCGGTACGCGCTGGGCACATGGGAGCGCGACGAGAGCAACACGGCGGCCGAATACAAGAAGACGTTCGGCATCGGGCTCTCGCTGGACGGCATCATCATCGAGGACTTCATCCACCTCGCCAACGTCTGCGACGACAATGGCTGGACCTGCAACGGCGTCATCTCCGAGCCGGGGGATAAGTGGGCGAACCTCAAGTCGATCCTGCAGGCGGGCGGCGCCGAGCCGTGCTTCCGCAACGGTCAGCTCGGCCTCCGCATCAACGCCCCGCGCGTGGCGCTCGACACGATCACGGTCGATGACCTGGCGGATGGTGAGAACGTCTTCCCGGCGATGCAGAGCTATCGCGACCGGCTGAACACGATCATCCCGAAATACCGGGAGCCGGCGCAGAAATGGGAATACGTCGCCACCCAGGAGCCGGTGCAGGTCACGCAGTTCGTCACCGAGGACGGCGAGGAGAAGTCGGCAGAGCGGCAGTACAACCTCGTCACGAACCCGAACCAGGCAGCCCAGCTTGCAGGCTATGACCTGATCGGCGGGCGCGAGGTTGGCCCAGTCGAGTTGGTCTGTAAGCCGCGGCTCCGGAAGTACGGCCCGGGCGACATGCTCACGCTGAACATCCCGGAGGCCGGCGAGATGTTCACCGACCGCGACTTCGTCATCATCAACCGCACGGTCGATCCTGCAACCATGACGGTGTCGCTGACGCTGGTGAGCGAAAACCCGAACAAGCACGCCTTTGCGCTGGGGCTGACGGGCAACTCTCCGCCGGCAATCCGCATCCCCGGTCCGGATGAAGCCGACGATGTGGCCGGCTCGCGCCGGAATGAGCGCGCCGCCCACCGGCTCGTAGCGCAAGCCGTCCCTTACCCGCTCAACAGCACCGCGGACGCTATCGCGATCACGGCAATGGCGGGCAACGTCATGGATGACGGCAGGATCATCGACCTGCCCGACGGGAGCCTCCCCGGCCTCACCGCAGGCACGCAGTACGGCGTGTTCTGGAACCTCACGGCAGGGTTTTACGAAACCTATCCCTCTCCGGCCGCCGCCGCGATGGCGGCGAACGACAACATCTTCCTGGGCTGGGTCACCACGGCGAACGCTGATGGCACCTATCCGGCGGCCCCGACCCCGCCGGGCGGCTGGGGTGGCAACGGATCAAGCGGCGGAGGGTATCAGCCTCAGATGCCCGACGCATGACGATGACGACCCCGGCCCTGGCGCTGCTCAGCAGCTACACGATCACCGCCCGCCTGCGTCGCCTGAACACCTGACCGGAGCACCCTTCATGACGAAGCCCATCACGGCTCGCCACGATCTGACGATCTGGCGGAACGACGACTATTATGAATATCCGATCCGGGTCGTCGGCGTCGACCTGACGAATACCGCTTTGGCGATGGAAGTACGTCTCGGCGGGGACGTGCCTGGGCCCGCAATCATCGCGCTCGGTAAGGTCGTGCCCAACCTCGGCGGCGCGGACTATGAAACGGAGGGCGTCCAGTTCCGCGGCGTCTCGGTCGTGGACGGCACCCAGGTAAGCGACGTCCGGATCCGGATGCATCGCGGGACCCTGCAGGGGCTGCCCTACTTCGGTGAAGTCGGCGATCCGGCCGAGTTCGAATATGCGCTCGTGATGGGAGGCCGCACGCGGCTCAGCGGGCGCGTTGTCCTGCCCGCGCACCCCTATCGTTCGGACAGCGCGCCCGCGAGCCGTGTGTCAGGCTACGGTTCGCGTTCCGCGGTGCGCGCGGCGTCTCCAGATGCGGGCGTAACCCTGACGATCGCTAAGGACGGCGGCGCGACGGTCGTGATTGACGGCGCGGACCTGATCGGCGGGCTGCGCGAGGGCGTAGAGGAAGCGCGCATTGAAACCGTCGCAGCGGCGCGGCGCACCGAGGCGATCGCCAGCACCAGCTACCGCGCAGTTGCTACCTATGGGGCGCGCGAGGGCATCCCGCTCGATCAGCGCGGCGCGGGCATGCGGGTGCATGTGTTGGAAGCGGAGCGGACGTTCGAATGGCGCTCCGACCTGTTCGCGCCGGGCGCATGGGTGGGCTTGCGCACCGAGGAGGAATTGTCCCGCCTCGACTTGATGCACGGCGGCTTGTCCCAGGAGAAGGTCTATGGCCTGCTGGGCACCCTCGACGCTCTGCGGGAAGCAGATTCTGCGGCCGTTGCGGTCAAGATCCTCTCGCCGCGTGCGGTCGCGCTCTCCAGCGCGGCCAACCCGCGCGGCTATGTGGAATGGGCAACGGCAGGGCAGCCGACGTCCCACGTCGTCTCCTGGGGCGGCCGCGCGATTACGCTCGACGGCCAGGCGCGGCGAATGGATTTCCCGAGCTACTCGCTCGAGCAGCCGTTCGCCTTCATCGGCAACAGCCTCTCCGATCCCACCGACGTCACCGATCGCTGGACGCAGCAACTGGCGGCTCGCTACGGCCAGCCCTTCACCAGTGTCGCGCGCTATTCGTCCGACGCGCGCATGGTATACCGCAGCGGCGCCAAGCCGATCGTGCTGACGCTGGCGGGCGCGCTCCCCGCGAGCGGCTCGGTCGCTGTCTCGCAAATCAACGGCGCCCCGATCGACGGCAACAACCCGGCCGCGTTCCTCACCACCGGGGATGCGGGCCTCACCACCGGCATGAGCATGAGCGGCCTTGTCGCGCGTAACGGCGTCAGCCGCCGCGTGACGGTCTCTGCTCCGAACGGTGGGAGCTTTGCCTATCGCGTCACCCAGGAGCCGGGGCAGGCTGCGATCACGTTCGACGGGCCGGTGACGTTCGTTCCCGACTTCGCCCTGTCGGTCGCCGGCCGGACGGCCGTCGTCTGGATCGGCAACAACTACTTCTACAGCGGCGTCCCCAACGAATACGGCGACCACACCAACCCCCAAATGTGGGTCGACCTGAAGCTGATCGTCGCTTTCCTTCAGGCGCGCGGCTGCCGGGTGCTGCTGCTGCCGATCCTCCCCAACGCCGACTGGACGGAGCGCGGGCCTGGCACGTCCTATGACGCCCATGTTGCCGGCAACGTGCGCACCGACGCGCTATTTCCTGGTCTCGTCGCGC
>NZ_JASNVZ010000010.1:0-143144 GCF_049311085.1 Sphingomonas sp. 3-13AW
GCGGGGTGGAGCAGCCCGGTAGCTCGTCAGGCTCATAACCTGAAGGTCACAGGTTCAAATCCTGTCCCCGCAACCAACAAAGCCCGCTAAGTCGCAAGACTCAGCGGGCTTTGTTGCGTCCAGAGCAGGCGGGCGCGCGCAAGGTCGCGTCTCAGCGCCGGATTGAGCTGCTGGTCCCGCGCACGCCACCGGGCAGAGCTTTCTACGGTAGCGGTACCGCAATTGCGTTGACCGCTCGGAAACGATGTGCAGACTTCCCTCAAAACAGAACATGGAGAGGGATCGCGTGGCTCGTACGTTGCTCGTTGCACTTGGACTTTTGTCGTCGATCGCGCCGCTCAGCGTCGCCCATGCGCAGACTTCTCCTGCCGAACTCTCCTATCGCAATCCGCGGCTGACTCCGGCCGAGCGTGCCCGCGACCTCGTCTCCAGAATGAGCCTTGAGGAAAAGGCGCTCCAGCTGGGACATGACGCACCCGCGCTGCCGCGGCTTGGGGTGCCGAAATATAATTGGTGGAACGAGGGACTGCACGGGGTGGCGCGCGCCGGCATCGCGACCGTCTTCCCGCAGGCCATTGGCATGGCGGCGACCTGGGACGTCGCGCGGATGCAGAATACCGCCGATGTAATCTCGACCGAGTTCCGCGCGAAATATCTCGAACGCCGGCACCCCGATGGCGGCAGCGATTTCTATCGCGGGCTGACGGTGTGGTCACCCAACCTCAACATCTTCCGTGATCCGCGCTGGGGTCGTGGGCAAGAGACCTATGGCGAGGACCCGTATTTGACGGGCCGGATCGGGATCGCCTTCATCCGCGGCCTGCAGGGTGACGACCCGAAATATTACAAGACGATCGCGACGTCGAAGCACTTCGCCGTCCATTCCGGCCCGGAGAGCAACCGCCACCGCGAGGACGTGTATCCGAGCCTCCACGACCTGGAGGACACCTATCTGCCGGCATTCCGCGCCACGGTGACGGAGGGGAAGGTCGCGTCGATCATGTGCGTGTACAACGCGGTCTGGGGCGTGCCCGGCTGCGCGAGTTCGGTCCTGCAGGAACAGTATCTGCGCCGCGACTGGGGCTTCCAGGGCTATATCGTCTCCGACTGCGGTGCGGCGGCGAACATCTATCGCAAGGACGCGCTCGCCTACACCAATACCGCGCCCGAAGGCGTCGCCGCCGGGTTCGAGAACGGCATGGACCTGATCTGCGGTGACTACCGCAACGGGATGACCACCGATCCTGAGAACATCGTTGCGGCGGTGAAGGCCGGGCACATGAGCGAGGCGACGGTCGACCGTTCGCTCCAGCGGCTGTTCGAAGCCCGCATCCGATTGGGTCTGTTCGATCCGCAGCTGCCGTTCGCGAACATCACCGCAAAGGATTACGACACGCCGGCGCACCACGCCAAATCGCGCGAGATGGCGCAGGCGTCGATGGTCCTGCTGAAGAATCAGGGCAATCTTTTGCCGTTCAAGGGCGCCCCCCGGACGATCGCGGTGATCGGGCCGAACGCCGACAGCTTCGATACGCTGGTCGGCAACTATTATGGCACGCCGTCCAAGCCGGTGACGGTGCTCGACGGGATCCGCGCTCGCTATCCCAATGCCCGGATCCTCCACGCGCAGGGCGTCGGGCTGATCGGCCCGGCCGAGGCGCCGGTGCCGGATACTGCCTTCCGGGGCCTCCGCGTCGAGCATTTCGCCAATCCGGGCTTGCAAGGCGCCCCCAGCACGACCGAGGCAGCGACGAACGCACGGGCCGAGTGGACCGGCGATCGCGTGAGCTCGGCACGCTGGACCGGCACGCTGACCGCACCGGAGACGGGCGAGTATCGTTTCCGCTTCTCCAGCGAGAACGGCTATCGCGTCTGGATCGACAACAAGCTGGTGGTCGACGAATGGGGGGTGGGCGATGCGCCCTCGATCCTGTCCGGATCAATCCGCCTGAAGGCCGGGAAGCGCTATCCGGTACGGGTCGAAGGCTTCCAGCGCGGTGCGCGCGGCCAGCAGCAGCTGCTCTGGAGCCTGCCGAGCGCCAATGGCGACGACGCGGTCGCCGCGGCCAGCCAAGCCGATGTGGTGATCTTTGCAGGGGGCCTGTCCGCCCGCATCGAGGGTGAGGAGATGAAGGTCCAGGCAAAGGGCTTCGCCGGCGGGGACCGCACCAGCCTCGACCTGCCGGAGCCACAGCAGAAGCTGCTCGAGCGCGTCCACGCCACCGGCAAGCCCGTCGTCCTCGTGCTGATGAATGGGTCGGCGCTGAGCGTGAACTGGGCGGACGCGAACGTCCCCGCCATCGTGGAAGCCTGGTATCCCGGCGGTGAAGGCGGCCACGCAATCGCTGGACTGTTGGCGGGCGATTACAGCCCGGCCGGACGCCTGCCCGTCACCTTCTACAAATCGGCGGACGATCTGCCCGGCTTCGAAGACTATTCGATGAAGGGCCGCACCTATCGCTACTTCAATGGCGAGGTTCTCTATCCCTTCGGGCACGGCCTTTCCTACACCAACTTCAGCTATGCGAATGCGCGGGTCAGCGACAAGGCGATCGGTCCCGACGGGGCGGTGACGGTGTCGGTCGATGTCGCCAATACCGGGCCGATGGACAGCGACGAGGTCGTCCAGCTCTATGTCTCGCACCCTGGCCAGGAAGGTGCGGCTATCCGCACGCTGCAAGGATTCGAGCGCGTTCACATCAAGAAGGGCCAGACGCGCACCGTCCGCTTCACTCTCAAGGATCGTCAGCTGAGCTTCGTGGATCCGCAGGGGCGTCGCCGGATCGCAGCCGGCCAGACCGCTGTCTGGATTGGCGGCGGCCAGCCCGTCGCGCGGCCGGGCCTTGCACAGGCGCCCGGGGTGGCAACGTCCTTCACGATTTCGGGCGAGAAGCTGCTTCCCCGGTGATGGGCGGGTAGACGTCCAGCCCGATCGCCGAACAGCTGTTGCTTCAGAGCACCGGCCGGATCCTATCCGGCCGGTGCTTGAAATAACCGGAGCCGTTCTTGTGCCGGCGCGCCAGGCTAGTTTCTCGCCCCTGCCAGTCCTGCAGGGCGCAGCCTTGCCGCTTCTCGCGAACGGCCGCGAGCGATCAAAGGATGCCGGGGAAGCTGCCGCCGTCGATGAGGAGGCTCTGCCCGGTGATGTAGCCGGCATGGGCCGAGCACAGGAATGCGCAGGCAGCGCCGAACTCGGCCGGGGTGCCGAGGCGGCCGGCAGGAATCGAGGCTTCGCGCTTCGCGCGCTCCTCCGCCTCGCTGGCACCGGATTTTTCGGCAGCCTGTGCGATGATGCTGGCGATGCGGTCGGTGTCGAACGAACCCGGCAGCAGGTTGTTGATGGTGACATTGGCATGCGCGACCGAGCGCGCGACGCCGGCAACCAGTCCGGTCAGCCCGGCACGCGCACCGCTCGACAGGTCGAGGCCGGGGAGCGGCATCTTTACCGAGCCCGAAGTGATGTTGACGATCCGGCCGAAGCGGCGCTCGACCATGCCGGGCAGCAGCGCGTGGATCAGCAGCGTCGGGGTGACGAGATTGCTCTCGAGGCCCGCGCGAATCTTGTCGGCGTCGAGCGCCTCGAACGGGCGCAGCGGCGGGCCGGCGTTGTTATTCACCAGGATGTCCGCATCCGGAGCGGCGGCGATCAGCGCATCGCGCCCGGCTTCCGTGCCGACGTCGGCGACGACCGTGATCACCTCACCATCGGCGGCCTTCCGGATCGCTTCGGCGGTCGCCTCCAGCTTGGCGGCGTTGCGGCCGTTGAGGATGATGCGTGCACCTGCCTGTGCGAGCGCTTCAGCACAGCCCCGGCCAAGCCCGCCGCTGGAAGCGCAGACGATTGCGGTGCGTCCCGCGATGCCCAGATCCATGCTCTCAATCCCTTTTTTCTTGCCCCGCGACAGTCGGCGGGAGGAGGATTTGCGTTGGGAGAGCGCATGCGTCATTTTAGGGCTTAGTCAAAGAGTTGAGTGACGCGTGACGACAGCAGAAAAAATCGAAAACGGCACGCAGATAGGCCAAGACCTTGCGGCATGCGACCGCGAGCCTATCCATCTTTCGGGAGCGATCCAGCCACACGGCGTGATGCTGATCGTCGATGCGGCGACCCTGCGCACCGTCGCGGGGGCGGGCGACCTCGAGGAGCGGCTGACGCCGGATTGGCTGGATCGCCCGATTTCGGAGCTGATTGGGCAGGATGTGGCGGCCGTGCTGCGCTCCGCCGACGCAGGGCCGGGCGGGACGCTGCGGCTTGCGCCCGTTTCGGCCTCGTGCGGCCGCTTGGAAGCGAGCCTGCATCGATCGGGCGACCTGCTGATCGTCGAGCTTGAGCCGGGGCCGGACGTCCCGCGTTCCGCAGGCGAGGTGCTGACCGGCATCGAGCGTGCCGCCGCCAGCTTCGAGCGTTCGGCCGACCTGGTCCAGCTGTGCGAGCGCGCCGCGGTCGCCTTTCGCCAGCTGACCGGGTTCGACCGGGTGATGATCTACCGGTTTCTGGACGATGGCGCCGGCGTGGTGCTGGCAGAAGACCGGGCGGAGGGGCTCCACACCTTCCTCAACCACCATTTCCCGGCGTCCGACATCCCCCGCCAGGC
Source organism: Sphingomonas sp. 3-13AW (assembly GCF_049311085.1). Classification (NCBI taxonomy): domain Bacteria; kingdom Pseudomonadati; phylum Pseudomonadota; class Alphaproteobacteria; order Sphingomonadales; family Sphingomonadaceae; genus Sphingomonas; species Sphingomonas sp. 3-13AW. Next base: position 4,596 of record NZ_JASNVZ010000010.1, read on the forward strand.
GCGCGCGCTGTATGTTCGCAATCGCGTACGCGTGATTCCAGACAGCAACTATGTTCCGGCACCGATCCGGCCGCAGTCCGCCAACCTCGCGGGTATCGACCTGTCCGACGTGGCGCTGCGCAGCGTGTCGCCTATCCATGTCCAGTATCTGCGCAACATGGGGGTCGAGGCCTCTGCATCGATCTCGATCGTGCGCGACGGCGTGCTGTGGGGGCTGATCGCCTGCCACCACAACAGCCCGCGCGGGCTGGACCCCGAGCTTCGTGCCGCCACACGCGCGTTGGCGAGCGGCTTGGCGCGTCAGATCCGTGCCCAGGAAGAAGCGGAAAGCTACCGCGAACGGCTGCGGCTGCACGCGGGCGAGGACACGGTGATCCGGCAGCTCGGCGGCGACATGCCGCTCCGAACCCAGCTGGCCCAGGCGGCCAAGGAACTGGCCGAACTTCTGGAGGCTGACGGTTTCGCGTTGCTGGGCGGTGGCACGGTCACGCGCGAGGGTGAGTGCCCGGAGACGCAGGACCTGCTGCAGCTCGCCGAATGGGTGAGGGCGCAAGGCGGTGGCTTGGTCGTTAGCCGCGAGCTTTCGACGGTGTTCCCGGCGGCCGAACGCTATGCCGCGGTGGGAAGCGGGCTGCTCGCGATGCCGATCGACGGCACGGAGTGCGAGGTCATGTGGTTCCGGCGCGAAGAGATCGCGAGCGTCGAATGGGCCGGGAACCCGCATAAAGCGGTCGACCTGGTGCCCGGCGCGGTGCTGACGCCGCGTGCGTCGTTCGAAAGCTGGTCGCAGATCGTGCGGGGGCGTTCGCGCCGCTGGACGCTGGAGGAGGTGAAGGCGGCACACCGGCTTCGCCACGTCTTCAATGACGTGCGGCAGCGGCTGCGGCTGCGCGAACTCAACGGGCAGTTGTCGATCGCAAACCGGGATCAGGAATCGCTGCTGCGGCAGAAGGACGTGCTGATGCACGAGGTGAACCACCGGGTGCAGAACAGCCTTCAGCTGGTCTCCGCCTTCCTGGGCATGCAGGCACGCGCGGTCGGAGATCCGGCGCTGACGAGCCATCTGACCGAAGCGCAGGCGCGGCTGTCCGCGGTCGCGCTCGTCCACCGTCGCCTCTATCGCGACGACCAGGTCGAGACGGTGGAACTGAGCCGCTACCTGGACGAGTTGATGGGCGACATGCGCGCGTCGCTGGGTGCCGGATGGGGTTCGGCGCTGCGGGTGTATCTGGCGCCCGTGCTGGTGCCGACCGACCGCGCCATCGACATCGGCCTGATCGCGACCGAACTCGTCATCAACGCGACAAAATATGCGTATCCTGGCGAGACCGGTCCGATCACGCTCAGGCTGGAGCAGCACCGCGCGCACTTGCGATTGATCGTCGAGGACCAGGGTGCGGGCAAGAGCGGCAGCGGCGAAGGGTTCGGGAGCCGGATGATGAGTGCGCTGGTCGGCCGCCTGGACGGCGAGCTGACCTTTGAGGACAACCACCCGGGCCTGCGCGCGATCCTGACGGCGCCGATCGGGGAAGTGCCGCGCTGAGGCGGAACTAGGCGGCCACTTCGGCTTCCTCGGCGCGCTGATAGAGCGCGAACCCGGCCGCGGCGCCCGCCGACGCCGCCTCGATCCAGTCGGGGCCGCCGGCGAGTCCAGCCTGGTCCAGCCAGCCGAGGAAGGCGCGCCACTCGCCCTTGCCGTGGGCGGCCGACAGGTAGCGCGCGGGCAAGCCGGCGCCGACTTGCCGCGCGAGGTAGACGCCGCCGAGGCGCGAACCTTCGACCACATAGGCGAGGCCTGCGATGGCCGCCGCACCCGCGGGCAGCTCGAGCGCGAGCGGAGCGGGCATGACACGGCCGAGATCGTGCAGATCCTCGGCAAGAAGCGGCGTACGCGGCCGCCAAGCCGGCAGGCTGCTCTCGGCGGCCATCGCTGCCTCCGCGACCGGCAGCGCGCGTGCGTGGGCGACCAGCATCGCGGCATAGCTCGCCCGATCGGTCAGATCGAACCGGGAGAAGAGGGTATCGACCGCGTCATGGGCGGCGCGGGTGGTTTCGCGAAGAACGGCACTGGCAAGCATCCGGGTCGCCTCTAGAGCATCTTTCACGCGACGCGAAGCTGGTGGGGGCGGGGTGGCATGCGGTTCCGGTCTGCCGTGTCAGCCGAGGCGGGCGGCGGCGGTCCGCAGGTCCTCGACGAAGCGGCCGTATTCCTCCTCCGCCTTTGCCCGGTCGGGAATGCGCAGGAGGTAGCTGGGGTGGACGGTGATCCAGCCCTCGCCGCCGTGGGGAAGCGCGATCGCCTGGCCCCGCTCGCGACTGATGGTGACGGTGCGGCCGAGCAGCGAGCGAGCGGCCGTGGCGCCCAGGGCAACCGTGACCTCGGGCTTCACCAGTGCGGTTTCCTGCTCGATCCACCAGCGGCAGGCGTCGATCTCACCCGCATCGGGCTTGCTGTGAATGCGGCGCTTGCCACGCGGCTCGAACTTGAAGTGCTTCACCGCATTGGTGACATAGACGGTGGTGCGGTCGACACCGGCTTGCGCAAGCGCGCGGTCGAACATCTGCCCGGCGGGGCCGACGAACGGCTTGCCGGCAAGATCCTCCTGGTCGCCCGGCTGTTCGCCGACGAACATCAGGCGGGCGCCGACCGGGCCCTCGCCGAACACGGTCTGGGTCGCCGGCTTCCACAGGGGGCAGCGCTTGCAGCCGAGCGCCTCTTCGCGCAGCGCTTCCCAGGCGGCCTGGATGTTGCCGCCGGTCTGGGTACGGGCCTTGTCGATCATTCCTGCCTCTCGTGCCTGGGCGCCGGCGATCAGCTGCCCGACGAGCGCCGTCTCCGGCATGTTCTTCCAGTATTTGCGCGGCATCTCCTTGAGCATCGCGCCCTTCTTGAGCCGCGCAGGATTGAAGATGGAGGCGTAATAGGTCTTCCACACCTCCTCGACCGGATCGCCCTCCGGCGCATCGGCGCGCGTGGCGCCCGGGCCTTCGGTGAGGGTCTCGCCGTCCCAGTGGAGGGAGACTTCCGGCGTCAGGATCGACCAGCGCATGCTCGCGAAGCGGTTGACGAAGAAGGCCGCGTTGGCACGCACGATGTGGTGCTCGGGTTCGAACCAGGCGACGTAGCGGCTGGTGCCGTCCTCCTCCGCCACTTCGCGGAAGCGGAGGAACGCGCGCATCTTGTGGATGTCCCGGCGGACTTCCTTGGCCAGGATTTCGAGCCTGCGCACCAGCGGATCGGCGCGGTCCTCGATCAATCGCGGCTGGGTGCGCAGCCGGCAGAGCAGCGTGTAGAGCAATGCGAAGCGATCCGGGGCGGACGCCATGACGACGTCGCGACCCAGATCCAGAAAGGCGCGCGGAACCGAGAAGGCGGCACCGGCGGGGGGTGCGGGCCGAGCCTCGGGCGCCGACTGGGCGAACAGGTCCACGACCGCATCGCCGGTGCGCCATACCACCTGGTCGGGTGCCACCCCCTCGGCCGCGAGACCGCGTGCCGCATCCCGCCACGCGTCGAAATCGTCGGGAGCGGGAAGGGTGACGCCGCGCATCAGCCAGGGTTACTCGCGCTCGTCGCTGCCGGGCGGATTGTCCTTCGCCTCCTCGAGCTCCTTGGGCTTGCGGTCCTCGTAGATGTCGGCGAGCTTTTCCTCGGTCGCGTCGTCCAGCTCCTCGGCGGCGGCGGGGAACATGTCTTCCTCCTCCTCCTCGATGTGGTGCTCATAGCGGCGGCGCATATGGAAGAACTTCTCCTTCCACTCGTCCGAATCGAACTCCAGGCTCAGGAGCTCGCCGAGCAGATCGTCGACTTCCTTGTGCTCGGCGACCGAGTGGCGGGCGTCGTCGCGCAGTTCCGGTTCGCCGAGCATGGTGGCATAGAGCGATTCTTCCTCGGCCGCGGCATGGCTTTGCAGCTCCAGCCGGAAATCCTCGAACAGCTGCTGGCGCTCGGCAGCCGGGCTCGAGAAGTCGGCGAGCTGCGCGAGCATTTCGCGCTGCTTGTCGTGGTCGCGCTTCAGATCCTGATAGATGCGGGCGTCCGCCATGGTCTTCTCCCTGGGTTTCGTTGGGCACAACCGGCGGCGGGCCGAGGCGTTTCACCCGCGAATCACTCTCAGGCGGCAAACAGCTCCAACTGCTGCTTCTTGGGCGCCACGAGCGGCTTCAACTCGGCACGATCGGCAAGCGCCAGCGGGCGCCAATCCTCCGCGATCAGGAAGGGGCGGAGCTTCTTGATCGACACGGTGAGGCGGGCGACGTCATCCAGCCGCAGCCGCCGCCAGCGGCGCGCCGACAGGATCGCGTTCACCGCCTTTACCCCAAGGCCGGGCACGCGCAGCAGCGCTTCGCGCGGCGAGCGGTTGACGTCGACGGGGAAGTTGTCGCGAAACTTCAGCGCCCAGGCGAGCTTGGGATCAATGTCGAGCGGGAGCATGCCCGTTGCGTCGTCGGCGGCCGCGCGCACCTCCTCGGGCTTATAATCGTAGAAGCGCATCAGCCAGTCGGACTGGTAGAGCCGGTGCTCGCGCATCAGCGGTGGACGCTGGAGCGGCAGCACGGCCGAAGCCTCGGGAATCGGGCTGAAGGCCGAATAGTAAACGCGACGCAGATCGAAGCGATCGTAGAGCGTCGCCGCCCGGCCGACGATGTCGCGGTCGGTCGCAGCATCGGCCCCGACGATCATCTGGGTGGACTGACCCGCGGGCGCGAAACGGGGAGCGCTGCGGTACCGCTTGCGGGCGTCGGCACCGTCGGTGATCGCGGTGCGCATGCCGGACATCGCGCCCTCGATCTGGCTCTCCGACTTCTCCGGCGCGAGGCGCTTCAGGCCGCTGGCAGTGGGCAGTTCGACGTTGATCGAGACGCGGTCGGCGTGGAGGCCCGCCTGATGGATCAACTCCGGATCGGCGTCCGGGATCGTCTTGAGGTGGATATAGCCGCGGAAGTCGTGATCCTCGCGCAGGCTGCGCGCGACCTCGACCATCTGCTCCATGGTGTAATTGGACGATCGGATGATGCCGGACGAGAGGAACAGCCCCTCGATATAGTTGCGGCGGTAGAAGCTGAGGGTCAGCCGCACGACTTCCTCGGCCGTAAAGCGCGCGCGGCGGACGTTCGAGCTCTTGCGATTGATGCAATAATGGCAGTCGAAGATGCAGCTGTTCGTCAGCAGGATCTTGAGCAGCGAGATGCAGCGACCGTCGGGCGCATAAGCGTGGCAGATGCCCATCCCCTCGGTCGAGCCCAGCCCCTTGCCGTCGCGCGAGTTGCGCTTTGAAGTGCCGGACGAGGCGCAGGACGCGTCATACTTCGCCGCGTCCGCAAGGATCGCCAACTTCTCACGAGTGTCCAGCTGCGCCATATGTTCTGCATATGTTCAAACATGGACCGGCGCAAGGCTTGTGAATCAGGCGGTTAGCGGGTTCCGATCTTCCGCATCCGCCCGCAGCGCCATCCAGGCGACAAGGCCCAGCAGCGGCAGCGCGATCAGCGCCCAGATGCCGAGCCCCTCCCAGGGAGTGAAGCCGAGCCATTCGTCGGCGACGGTGCGAAGATAGCCGGGTGCGAACCGCTCCAGCAGGACCGAGCGCCAGACGGCATATTCGAAGAAGTCGGGGGCGGCGATCTCCGCCGCCGCGATCATCAGGTTGATCGCGATCGACACCGCGAGCAGCTGGGCCGCGAGCAGCTTTCCGATTCCCGTCCGCAGAAGGGTCCAGAAGCTGGCGAGGCCGAGGCCCAGGAAGCCGAGCGCCGGAACGGCGTGGCGAGGTCCGGTGGAATGGCCGCCGTCCCAGTAATAATAGGCCGCGTTGTAGAGGAAGGGGAGGATGCTGAGCACGATCGCGATGACCGCGATGTCGCGGTGGCGCGGGTCGCAGTAGAGCCAGGCGAGGCCGATGGGGGCGAGCACCAGTACGGGCGAGACCCACAGGATACCCCGCCGCGGGCCGAACACGATCTCCCACAGCACGTGCGGCTTGGGATAGGTAAGCCCGAAGAAGCCCTGCTGCATGCCAGCAAAGTCGGTAACGCCGGCATAGCCGGACTGGAACGGCGATCCGAAGGCGAAGGCGTTGTAGGCGAAGAGCGGCAACACGGCGATCAGGGCCATGCCCGCCGCCGCGATCATCACCGGGGTTCGTTGCGGCCAGGTCCATTGGCGCATCCGCCACAGCGCCCAGATGCCGATCGGCAGCGCCTCCAGCACCGAAGGCGGCTCGATGACGACACCCCAACCGAGCGCCAGACCGGCGAGAGCCGCGTACCCGATGCTCGCACGACTGCCAGCCGGTATCCGGGTGCCGCGCCACACGGCCCACACGGCGATGACCAGCATTGCGCCGGATGCGGCATGGCCGAAGATGGTGGTGGCCCACCCCCAGGCGATCGACCCGAGCGCATAGCCTATTGCGCCGAACAGGCCTGCTGCATTGCTGCCGGTGATGCCGCGCCCGAGATCGAACAGCAGCATGGCGGCGATGGCGACGAACAATGCGGAAGTGAATACGGCCGTCAGCCGGGTGCGGATCTTGATGAACCGGTTGAACCCGGGGTCCTCGTTGCGGATGCGATGGAACTCGGCGTTGTCCCCGGTCACCGCGTCGGCGAGGGCGACGAAGGGCACCGCCATCAGCGTCATGCCCGGTGCCTTGTCCGTGTAGAAATGCTCGCCGAACTGGGCGCGGTCGATCGTCAGGTTGGCGAATTCGTCGATGGTGGCGTCGCCCTGCTCGACCAGCGAGACGGCGGCGTACATGCGCGTGGCGTTGTTGGGGTTGAACTCCCAAGAGCCGAACCAACCGCAGGAAAACCAGACCAGTGCGAACAGCAACCAGGCGATCGGATCGCGTCTAAGCCCCTTCTGCCTCGTCATGCCGCCGCCATCGCTGCCCCGTCCAAGAGGCGAGCGGCTACGACGGCAGCGACATCATGGCAATGCACGGTGATCGCCTGTGCGGTCGGCCGAGCGTCAGGGAACGCTCGCCCCCTCAGCCGCCTTGGCGGCGCGGCGTTCTGCCCGCCAGCGATCGGCATTCTGGAAGAAGCAGCCGGACTGGCCGCTGGCGCCGATGGTGTTGCAGGTGCCGACGCCGGTGGCCCCGGCCTCCAGCGCGGACTTCTGGCGCACGGCCCAGCTCTGCTGGTCGGGTGACGCCTCGGTGGTGCGCAGTTCCTTGGGGATGCGGAAACGCTCTTCCTCGCCGCGGCGCACGCAGACGACGATTTCTTCGCCGTTGGAATTCGTCGGGCAACGGTCGTTGCCATAGATCACCAGCACGCCATTCTGTGCCGCATTCTGGGCGACCGCAGGTGCAGACAGTCCCAGCACCGGCGCACCCAGGCCGATCGCCGCCATCAGCATCCACTTAGCCATCGATCGTCCTCCTGTTTCCATCGTCAACGCGCCGATCTTCATATGCGTTTCGACGTAGCGATTGCCAGTCGGCAGCCCAGCCGGATCACGGTGGACAGCACGGGATACCCGACTGCCTGTTCGGCACCATGTGCCAGGGCTGCTTCCTTGTGCTCCAGCTCTTCGGCCTGGAACTCCCGAACGGCCGCCGAAAGCTCCGGCTCTTCGTCGCGAAGCTCGGCGAGCTGCTGGTCGTAATGCTTGTCGATCTCAGTCTCGACCGCGGCCGTACAGGCCATCGCCGCCTCCGGGCCGATCGCGGCGGTGACGGCCCCGAGCGCAAAGCCCGCGACGCTCCAGATCGGCTGGAGCAGGGTCGGGCGGACACCGCGTTCGGCGATCATGCCGTCGAACCAGGCGCGGTGGCGTTCCTCCTGCTTGGCCATGCCGACGATCTCCCGCGCGAGCGGCACGCGATCGCCCATCACCGCGAGCTGCCCCGCATAGATGCGCGTCGCGCCATATTCCCCCGCCTGATCCACCCGGATCATCTGCGAAACCGGCTCACGCCGGTCGCCTGGTCGCCACCGTTTCATCCACGTTTTCCTGCCAGCACAAAGATCGCCAACGCGCCGGCGAGCGAAAAGATCGCGTTGAACCCCGCGAGCGAGATCCCGGCGAGTGTCCATTGCGGCACGTCGCAGCGGATCACCGGCGCCTTCATGATCGCGTCGAGCATGTTGCCGGTGCCGCCGGAGAAGGGGGTCGCGCAGCCGGTGATACCCTGCCACCAGCCATATTCGACGCCGGCGTGGAACACGCCGATCGCCCCGCTGACCGCGATGGCGACGCCTGCGAGCAGCACCAGCGCGACCCGCGCGGAGGTCCGCGACACCAGGAAGCTCAGGAGCGCCAGCACGATCGCCACATAATGCGGCCAGCGCTGCCAATAGCACATCTCGCACGGGTAGAGCCCGCCCAGGTACTGGCTGCCGAGCGCCCCCGCCATCAACACGGACGGGACGAGCAACGCGAGCCAGCGCGCCGCCTGGAGATTGCCTCCGCGCATCCTAGCGCTTCTTTGCCGGGGCAGCCGCGGCGACCGCGCCTTGTGCCGGACCCAGGCGGCCGAGCGTCTGCAGCGCGTAATGGAGCTGGAAATCCTCGATCCCGCGCTTCTTGAGCGCCTCGGCACTTTCGCTGAATCGGGGATCCGGCTTGCCGTCGTCCTCCAGCACCGAATTGTCGACCTTTGCTTCGTTGATGAGGTGGCGACGGAGATCCGCCTCGCGGAAGACCGGCCGGTCCTTGTAATCCGGGTCGGAGATCTGCGGCACCTTCAGGTCGGGCTCGATGCCGCCTTCCTGCACGGAGCGGCCCGACGGGGTGTAGTAGCGCGCCGTCGTCAGGCGCAGCGCCGTCTGCGGCCCCAGCGGGAGCAGGGTCTGCACCGATCCCTTGCCGAAGCTGCGCTCGCCCATGACGATCGCGCGGTGATGGTCCTGCAGGGCGCCCGCGACGATCTCCGATGCCGAAGCGCTGCCGGCATTGACCAGCACGATGAGCGGCAGCCCCTGGGTCAGGTCGCCGGCCTCGGCATAATAGCGTTCGATGTCGGTCTTCTCGCGGCCGCGCTGGGAGACGATCTCGCCGCGGTCGAGGAAGACGTCGGAGACTTCGATCGCCTCGTTCAGCAGGCCCCCGCCGTTGTCGCGCAGGTCGACGATATAGCCGAGCGGCTTGTGGCCGAGCGCCTTGTCGATCGCGGCAATGGCGGCGCGCGTGTCGGCGCCGGTCTGGGCAGAGAAGGTGTTGATGTTGATGATGCCGATGCCGTCCTTCACTTCCCACTTCACGGGCTTTTGGACGATGATCTCGCGCGTCATCGTGGCGGTGATCGGCTTTTCCTGGCCAGGGCGCACCAAGGTCAGCGTCACCTTGGTATTGGCGGGCCCGCGCATCTGCGAAATGGCCTCATCCAGCGAACCGCCGTAGATCAGCTTGCCGTCGATGTGGGTGATATAGTCGCCCGCCTTGATCCCGGCGCGGGCCGCCGGAGTATCCTCGGTCGGGGCGATGACCTTGATGGCGCCGTCGATCATCGTGACGGTCAGGCCCAGGCCACCGTAATTACCCTCGGTAGCGATGCGCATGTTGTCGAAATCGAGCGCATCGACATAGGAGCTGTGCGGGTCGAGCGCGGACAACATGCCCTGAATCGCGCCCTTCACCAGCACCTTGTCATCGACCTTGTCGACGTAGGAGGCACGGACGCGATTATAGACGTCCATGAAGGTATCGAGTTCGCGATAGCTGTCGGAATCGGCCTGCGCCATCGCGCCGTTGGCGATCGGGACGAGCGCCAGCGCACCCACAATCGCAGTGGCCTGAAGAAACGGGCGGACCATGTGGGAGACCTTATGAACGGACATGCTGCACCAGAATAGCGGCAAAGGGTGGCTGCGTAAAAGGAACTCTCTGGTTCCCGCGTTCAGCCGAGCAGGGCGGCCAGATCGACGGCGACCCCGTGTCGGCGCAGCTCGACCGTGACGTGGGGCGACTCCCCGCCCGGCGCAATCCCGATCGGCGCTCCCGCGTCGACATTCGTGCCCCGTCCGGCGCTCGCCCGGGCAAGGCCGGTGATGAGCGTCGTCCAGCCGTCGCCATGATCCAGGAGGATGATGCTGCCATAGCTGCGGAAGGGCCGCGCCAGCAGCACGCGCCCTGCGAGCGGCGCCACCACCGGTGCGCCGGGGGGCACCGACAGCGTCAGGCCGCGCGCCCGCACGCCCGCGTCGGAGATTTCGGCAAAGCCGGTCACGACGCCGCCTGAGACCGGAAGCCGATAGGGCGAGCGGTGGCGGGGGGTGCCGTCCCCGCCGGGGCGCAGCAATGGGCCGGAAAGCGACGCAAGCTCCCCCTGGGTGGCGGCCGCGATCTGGCTCGCCTCCATCTGGTCGACGATGTCGCGGGCGCGTTCGCCGAGCGCGATCGCCCGGTCCGATTCGACCAGCGCGGTGCGGCCGAGATCCTGAGAGCGCAGGCGCTCGGCGGCTTCGAGCCGCACCAGCTGAAGGCGCTCGGCCTCAAGCTTGCGGCGGCTGGTGCCGAGCGCACGGACGGCCAGGTCCGCGTGCTGGCGGGTGCGCTGAACCTGCGCGAGTTCGGCGCGGACGGCGCTGGTTCGCTGGTGGACGGCGGGAAGGACGGTTGCGAGCACCGCGCGGACGTGGACGGCGTCGGCGGTCGAGCCTGGCTGGGCGACCGCGGCCACGGCGGGGCGCCTAGCCAGGGATTGGAGCGCCGCCATCAGCCGCACGATCGGATCGCGCCTGCGGGCAAGCTCGTCGCGCCGTTCAGAGAGCAGCCGGCCGATCAGTGCGACCCGGGCCTCGGCCGTGCGGTGCTCGGCCTCGGCCACGGCGATGCGGGCGGCCATGCTGCGCTGTCGGGCAGCCGCGCGGTCTGCAGCGGTGCGGGCGGCGGCAGCTTCCCGGTCGAGCGCCCGCGCGCGTTCGGCAGCGCGCGCTGCCTCGATCTTGGCGGCGCGAAGCCGCTCACGCTGCGGGTCGAGCGGGGAGGGGGCGGCCACCGTCGCGGCGGCGACGATCGCACCACCGGCGGCAAGCACCAGCACGGCGGCGGCGGCGCTGCGGGCCCGGCGCATCAGCCTTCGCGGTGATAGGGGTGATTGGCGAGGATGCTGGCGGCGCGCCACAATTGCTCCGCGAGCATCGCGCGGGCCATCATATGGGGCCAGGTGAGCCGGCCGAACGAGATCAGCAGGTCGGCCTCGCGCCGATCGGCATCGTCGAACCCGTCGGCGGCCCCGATCAGGAAGCGCGCCTCACGCACCCCATCGTCGCGCCACTGCCCCAGGATCTGCGCAAACTGGCGGGAGGGCATGTCGCGCCCGGTCTCGTCGAGCATGACGATGCGGGTGCCGGGCTCCCGGGCGGGCACCTTGCCGCCCTTGTCGGGCAGTTCGGTGACTCGCGTCGGCCAGGTCACCCGCTTCAGATAGCGGTCGACGAGTTCAGCCTCGGGGCTGCGCCCGATGCGCCCGCGCGCGACGATATGCAGCAGCACGGGCGCAAAAGGTCAGGCGTGGGCGGGCGGGTTGCCGGTCGAACCCATGGTCGGGGTATCGCCGAACGCCCACATCCGCTCCAGATTGTAGAAGGTGCGGACTTCGGGGCGGAACAGGTGGACGATCACGTCGCCCGCGTCGATCAGCACCCAGTCGGCAGTCGGCAGGCCCTCGATACGGGGGCTGCGGCCGAACTCCGCCTTGATCTTTTCGGCGAGCTTGGTCGCCATCGAGGCGACCTGCCGGGTCGACCGGCCGGACGCGACCACCATGTGGTCGGCGATGCTGGATTTGCCTGCGAGCGGGATCGACACGGTTTCGACCGCCTGGTCGTCGTCGAGCGAGGTGAGGACGAGACGGTGCAGCGCCTCGACGTCATGGGTACCGCCTTCGCGTGCGGAAGAGGGGTTGGGCAACTTGTCTCCTAGCCTTTCATGGCCGTGCGCGTGGGATCGTGGTTCGGCGGGATGCGCCGGTGCCAAGCGGGATCGGCGGCTCGAATGCCGGTCGCCGACGTCGGATCCGGGCGGAAGCGCAGCAACACAAGTGCCGGCAGACTCCACTTTGTCCATCGTTTCGCCTGGCCTGCGGGCCGCACGTGGCGCCGCAGCCAGCCCATCGCGACACTTGCGCGGGCACGCCGATCATACCCCGGACGCGCGATAATCGCAATCGGCATGGTGCGGGCGATTTCACGCCATCCTCGCCAGCGATGAAACTGGGCGAGATTGTCGGCGCCCATGACCCAGATGAAGTCGTGATCCGGGAACCGCGCGACGAGCTTTCGCAGGGTATCGAGCGTGTAGCGCGTCCCCAGCCGCTGCTCGATGTCGGTCGCACGAATTCGCGAGTGGCGAGCCATCCGCCTTGCCGAGGCGAGCCGCGTCGCGAACGGCGCCATGTCGTCCGCATCCTGCTTGAGCGGATTGCCCGGCGAGACCAGCCACCACAGTTCGTCGAGCTCCAGCGCACGGATCGCCTGGAGCGAGATGCCGCGGTGGCCGCTATGGGCCGGGTTGAAGGAGCCGCCGAGAAGGCCGATGCGGGACATGGCAGCCGCGATGCCAGCAACGCTCCGCCGCCGCAATCGGCGCGCGCGTCAGGGTCGCGTCTGGCCGGAGCCGGTCACGACCCATTTATAGGTGGTGAGGCCTTCCAGCGCGACGGGACCGCGCGCGTGGAGCCGGCCCGTCGAGATGCCGATCTCGCCGCCCAGGCCGAATTCGCCGCCATCGGCGAACTGGGTGGAGGCGTTCCACATCACGATCGCCGAATCGACCGCGTTCAGGAAGCGTTCGGCGGCCGCTGCGTCTTCAGTCACGATCGCATCGGTGTGGCCGGAGCTGTGGCGGGCGATATGGGCGATTGCGCCCTCAACGCCGTCGACGAACTTCACCGACAGGATCGCGTCGAGATATTCGGTGTCCCAATCCTCGTCGGTAGCGGGGAGTACGCGCGAGTCGATGGCCTGGACGTCCGGCTCACCCCGCAGCTCGCAGCCGCCCTCGATGAGGGCGGCGAGCAGCGGCGCAGGATCGGCAAAGGCGCGGTCGATCAGCAGCGTTTCGGTCGCACCGCAGATGCCGGGGCGACGGAGCTTGGCGTTGACCACCAGCGCGCGGGCCATGGCGGGATCGGCGGCGGCGTCGACATAGCTGTGGTTGATGCCGTCGAGATGCGCGAGCACGGGCACGCGCGCCTCTGCCTGGACCCGCGCAACCAGGCTCTTGCCGCCGCGGGGCACGACCATGTCGATCAGGCCGTCGGCCGCCAGCATCGCGCCCACTGCCGCGCGATCGGTCGTGGGGACGAGCTGGACCGCGTCCGCAGGTGCCCCGCCGGCGACGAGGCCGCGCTGCAGGGCCGCGTGCAGCGCGCGGTTGCTCTCGACCGCCTCCGACCCGCCGCGCAGGATCGCGGCGTTACCCGCCATGACACAAAGGGCACCCGCGTCGGCGGTAACGTTGGGACGGCTTTCGTAGATGATGCCGATGACGCCGATCGGTACGCGCACGCGGCGCAGCACCAGACCGTTGGGGCGGCGATCTTCCGACACCACCGCGCCGACCGGATCAGGGAGGCCGGCGATCGCCTCCACCCCGGCTGCGGCGCCTTCGAGCCGGCCCGCGTCGAGCCGCAACCGGTCGAGTAGCGCCGCGCTCAATCCGCGTGCTTCGCCCGCCGCGACATCGCGCGCGTTGGCGGTGAGGATCGCCGGCGCATCCGCGCGGATGGCGGCGGCAGCTGCACGCAGGGCCGCAGCCTTGGTCTCGGTCGGAAGCGCGGCGAGCACGCGAGCGGCGGCGCGGGCGCGCTCGCCCATTGCCTGCACGGTGGCGACGGGATCTTCGGATCGGAGCGCGGCGGCAGTGGACATGGACGGAGCCTAGCACGCAGATGCGCGCGACCCAAAGCCCTCGACAGACGGAACCAAGCTGGTAATTTTCGCACCATGGGGGAATTAGAAGCAGGGGGCGACATTGTCGCCGCGGGATTGCTCGGGCGCGCTATCGAGCCGTCGGCGGGCGAGCGGCAGGCGCACGGCAGGGGCGGTTCGCAACGCCTGTGCCTCAACTGCGGAACCGGCCTGATCGGGGCGCACTGTCATCGCTGCGGGCAAGCCGGCGATATCCATCGGACGCTCCACTCGGTGGGCCACGACCTGCTGCACGGTGTGTTTCACTTCGAGGGCAAGATCTGGAACACGCTGCCGATGCTCGTGCTGCGACCGGGGGCGCTCACGCGCCGCTATGTCCGGGGCGAGCGGGCGCGGTTCGTGTCGCCGCTGGCGCTGTTCCTGTTCACTATGTTCCTGATGTTCGCGGTGTTCAGTTGGGTCGGCCTCGGCGGCTGGATGCAAGCCAATGACGGCGCTGCGCCCAATGTCGAAGTGTCTTTCAAGAGCGACCTGGCGGAGATGGAGCGGCAGCTTGCGGAACTCGACCGCGAGCGTGGCCGTGCGGTGGCGGCCGGCGAATCCACGCGCGAGCTGGACCTCTCGCGCGCGGCGCTGACGAGCGGAGAGGCGCTCAAAAAGGGCGGCGGCATATCCGGAATATTGCGGGCGATCGGCGAGAAGCTGGAGCGGAAGGGCTATGCCAAGGCCGCCCACAAGCTGCAGAACCCGGAGCTGTTGCTCTACAAGATCAAGACCAGCAGCTACAAATACAGCTGGGCGCTTATCCCGCTGTCGTTGCCGTTCATGTGGCTGCTGTTCGCATGGCGGTGCGAGTATCGGATGTACGATCATGCGATCTTCGTGATCTATTCCATCAGCTTCATGAACCTGCTGTTCGTGAGCATGGCGTTGTTCAGCCTGACGCCACTGCTGTCGTGGCTGGACGCGTGGCTTGTCCTGGTCCCTGTCGCGCACATGTTCCTGCAGCTGAAGGGGGCGTACCAGTTGCGGACGTTCAGTGCAGCCTGGCGAACCGCTGCGCTGCTGGTCGTCGCCGTGGTGGTGCTGACGATGTTCCTGTCGCTGCTCGTGCTTCTGGGGCTGATGGGGTGAGCTAAGCCCCCTGCGAGAGCGGGGACGGGCGGCCTAACGCTTGCCACAATGGTGCACCGGGCCCTGTGCTCTCTGCCGGGATTGCAGGGACTGCCGGTAAAGAAAAACCCTCCGCGATCGTGTCGCGGAGGGTCTTCTTTGTCGCGCGTTGCCGGATCAGGCGCCGGCAGGGCTCGGCTGGCCAAAGGGGCCTTGCGGGCGCCGCGTCTTGGGGATCGAGGTTCCGCCAGCGGCAACCGGGCGCGTTGGGCCACCAGTCGGCCGACCGATGTCCTCGCCGGCGATCAGGCGCTTGATCTCGTCGCCGCTCAGCGTCTCATATTCGAGCAGGGCGCCGGCCAGCGTGTGGAGCTGGTCGACATGCTCGGTCAGCACGTCCCGCGCGCGGGTAAGGCCGCCCTCGACGATGCGCTTGATCTCGCTGTCGATCAGCTCGGCCGTCTTGTTCGACATGCGGGCCGGGGCCGACTGCGAATAGCCAAGGAAGCTCTCGCCCTGCGGCTCGGCATATTCGACCGGGCCGACCGCATCGGACATGCCCCAGCGGGTGACCATGTCGCGCGCCAGGCTCGTCGCCTGCTGGATGTCGCCCGAGGCGCCCGAGGACACCTTGTCATAGCCGAAGATGATCTCCTCGGCGACACGGCCGCCCATCGCCACCGCCAGGTTCGCGTACATCTTGTCGCGATGGTAGCTGTAGCTGTCGCGTTCCGGCAGGCGCATCACCATGCCCAGTGCACGACCGCGCGGGATGATCGTCGCCTTGTGGATCGGGTCCGAAGCAGGCTCGTGAATCGAGACGATGGCGTGGCCCGCCTCGTGATAGGCGGTCATCCGCTTCTCGTCGTCGGTCATCACCATCGAGCGCCGCTCGGCGCCCATCATGACCTTGTCCTTGGCCTCTTCGAACTCGAGCATCGCCACCAGGCGCTTGCCCTTGCGCGCGGCGGTCAGCGCCGCCTCGTTCACGAGGTTGGCGAGATCGGCGCCCGAGAAGCCCGGCGTACCGCGTGCAATGACGCGCGCGTCGACGTCGGGTGCCAGCGGCACCTTCTTCATGTGGACCTGCAGGATCTTGATGCGGCCCTCGATATCGGGGCGAGGCACCACGACCTGGCGGTCGAAGCGGCCCGGACGCAGCAGCGCGGGGTCGAGCACATCCGGGCGGTTGGTCGCCGCGATGATGATGATGCCTTCGTTCGCTTCGAAGCCGTCCATCTCGACCAGCAGCTGGTTGAGCGTCTGTTCGCGCTCGTCGTTGCCGTTGCCGAGGCCTGCGCCACGATGGCGGCCGACGGCGTCGATTTCGTCGATGAAGACGATGCACGGCGCCGACTTCTTGGCCTGTTCGAACATGTCGCGCACGCGGCTGGCGCCGACGCCCACGAACATCTCGACGAAGTCCGAGCCGGAGATGGTGAAGAAGGGCACGCCCGCCTCACCCGCGATCGCGCGGGCGAGCAGGGTCTTGCCGGTACCGGGCGAACCGACCAGCAGCGCGCCCTTGGGGATCTTGCCGCCCAGGCGTGCGAACTTGGTCGGGTCCTTCAGGAACTCGACGATTTCCTCGAGTTCCTCGCGTGCCTCGTCGATGCCCGCGACGTCGGCAAAGGTGACCTTGCCTTCCTTCTGCGTGAGCATGCGGGCACGCGACTTGCCGAAGCCCATCGCGCCATTGGCGCCGCCGCCCTTCTGCATCTGGCGCACCACGAAGAAGGCGATACCGAGGAACAGCAGGAAGGGGAGGGCCTGGACCAGCATATACTGCCAGATCGACGGGCCTTCCTCCGGACGCGCAGTGATCGTGACGCCCGACTTGCGCAGGCGCTCCGTCAGCTGCGGATCGTTCATCGCATAGGTGCGGAACTTCTCACCGTTGGTCTGGGTGCCGGTGATGACGTTGGCCGCGACATTGACGTCCTTGATCGAACCCTCTTCGACGCGGTCGAGGAAGGCCGAATAGGGGATCGCCGTGCCGGCGGTCTGCGTGCCGCTGCTGGGGAATAGCGACACGAACAGCGCCAACCCCATCAGGATGCCCACCCAGATCAGCAGGCTCTTCATCCAGGGGTTGCCGTTGCCGCCGTTGTCGGGGCTGGGCTGTTTGTCGTTGTCGTTCATGAAAGCGCGTACCTCTTCGTCCCCGCAAGATAGGCTGCGCGAGATGAATGGCAATGGAACAACATCGATCAGGGTGATCGACGCGGCGGCGCGGGGCGGAATCGCCATCGATCGCCAGCGGCCGAGGCGGCGACCCCGGCGTGGGTCGCGCCGGACCCCGACTCCAGCGCATCGAGCAGCGGTTCGATGTTGGTGCCGGCGCCCCAGCTGCCTTCTGCCGGCTGCGCCATGCTGCGGACATGCTCGATCGCGCGGCGCGCCATGCGGCGCTGCAATTCGCGCGGCAGACCTTGAACGTTGATGCAGCGTTCTTCGGGCGGTGCGGCCAGGACGCGGTCCTGCTCCAGCAGGACGATCGTCTCGGCGAGTGCTGCATCCATTTGCGCGCAATGCTGCGCAGCACGGGCGAGGCCGCCGACGTCGAGCAGCGGGGTTTCGGCCAGGAGCGCGCGGAAGCGAGTCCGGTCGTGGCGGGGGTCTACGTTCGATGGATCTTCGACAAACGGCAGGCCGGCTGTGGTTGCGAACGCGCGCAAGCTGGCCCTGCGCCAGCCAAGCAGCGGGCGCACCACCAGCATGCCGTGGGGACCGGCGGCGGCGTCCCCGCGCCAGCGCTCCGGCTGCAACCGCCAGCGAGTACGAATGCCGGCCAGGCCCGACGGTCCCGATCCTCGCACCGCCCGCATCAGAAATGTCTCGGCCTGGTCGTCGGCATGGTGGGCCGTGAGCAAGGCCGTGGCTCCCGTCCCCAGCGCCCATGCGCCGAGCAGGTCGTACCGCGCCTGGCGCGCTTGCGCCTGGATGCTGGCGCCCTCCGGCGGCTGGAGCGGGGCAAGGATGGTGTGGGGGATGCCGACGCTGGCGCACCAGCGCCCGACCATCGCGGCTTCATCCGCGGCGTCGGCGCGGAGACGGTGATCGACGGTGGCCGCATATACCCGGCCCGGGAGCGCAGCATGGGCCAGGGCCAGCATCGCCATCGAATCGGCGCCGCCCGAGACGGCGAGCGCGATCGCACCGGTTGGGGGCGCGCCGATCGCGGCAGCAAGGTCGTGCGCGAACCGCGCGACCGCTGCCGTGTCCGGGGTCACCGGATCAGCTGCACTTGGCGGCGGCGCGTCCACGCTGAATGTCGGCTTTCATCGTTGCCGAGATGCGGTTGGCATAGACGTCCGACAGCTCGGCATAGACTTCGCAGGCGTCCTTGGGCTTCTTGAGCTGCACCAGCGCGTCGGCGAGATAGTAGAGGCTGTCGGGCGCGCGTTCGCCGTCCGGCATCTTCTTGTAATTGTCGTAGAACGCGATCGAGGCGAGGCTGGGCTTGCCATCGTCGAGATAGGAGCGGCCGATCAGGTTCTGGGCCCAGCTGGCGCGGCGGTGCTTGGGATATTTGTCGACGACCGTCTTGAGCTGGGTGGCCGCCTCCGAATAGCGCTTCGCCGCCCACAGGCGATAGCCATAGACATAGGCGTCCTCGGCCGGGTCGCCGCTCGGCGCGGGCTTCTCGACGCCGGCCGCTGCAACTTCCGGAGCCGCCGCTGGCGGCGCCTTGGCGGCGGTCTCGCTCGGGAGTTTCAGCACGCCGCCGCCGTTGCCGGGCACACGAGCCGGCGCAGCGGCGGCGCTTTCGCTTGCGCTGCGGTCGTCCGGAGCAGGTGCGGTCGCGGCGCCGCCTTCGAGTGCGGTCAGACGGCCGTCGTTGGCGCGGCGATAGGCCTCGAACGCCTCCTCCATCTGGCGCAACTTGTACTGCGCCTGCTCGACCTGGCCGGTCAGCGTCATCTGCTGCGATTCAAGCGCTGCGACGCGCGACTCCAGATTGGCGATCGGGCTGCTCGCGGGCGTGCCCGGTGCCTCAAGTGGCGTCTGGGGAGCGGTGATCTGCGGCTCGACCTGCGCCTGGGCGCCGTTCGGGAACACCTTGCGCTGGACCGCGCGCATCTCGCGCTCGAGCTTGTTCACTCGGCCCTCGATCGCGGTTTGTGCGCTGGCGGGAACGGAAACTGCGAGGCCGGCCGCGAGAAGCGGAAGCGTCATGAGGATACGCATGTCGTGACACCCCCCGGTGGGAATTGAATTGGAACGAACCCTAATGGTCCGGCGAAGCTGTCGCCAGCCTTAAGCGCCCCGTAAAAACCCCGGGGCGCTAAGGACCGGGCATCAGCCCTGGGGCGTGGTGGCGGCTGCTGCTGCGGCGGCGGGCGTGCCGCCGCCATCGCGGGCGCGGAGCGCCTGGGCGCTGATGCCGATGTCCTTGATCGGGCGGGCGCCCGTGCCGAGCGGGGCCACCGACGATCCGTTGATGGTGATCGCGAGCTTGTCCGGACGGCCCACGTTGATCATCGGGGCATTGGCATCGGCCGGGACGTCATAGCGCTCGCCCGCCGCCATCGTCTTCTGCATCAGCGTCTTGCCGGCGGCGTCGTAGACGCGCACCCACACCTCATCGGTGGCGGCGAGCGTCACCTGGCTGCCGGTTGCCGGCGCCGGGGTGGGTTCCACCGCAGCGACGGCGGGCACCGGCATCACGCCAAGCTCGCTCTCCGCCGTCGCCTGTTGCGCAGGCGGGGTGTCGCCGCCGCGCAGCCAACCGGTTCCGAACCAGAGCGCGAGCAGCACGAGGATCACCGCGACGGCGATCAGGCCACCATTGGCAAGACCCTTGGAAGGCAAACGCGGCGGGGCATGCGGCTGAAGATCGGGCCGCGGTTCGCGGCGCTGATAGCTGACGTCGAGTTCGCGGCGCAGATCGCGCGCCAGCGCCACCTCGTCGAGGCCCACCGCGCGCGCATAGGAGCGACCGAAGCCCATCGCATAGGTGGTGGAGGGCAGCTGCGAGAAGTTGGAGGTTTCGATCGCCTCCAGATGCCGTTGGGGGATCCGGGTACGCGCCGCGACCTCGGCAAGGTCGAGGCCCTGGGCCTCGCGCGCCTGCCGCAACCGTTCGCCTGCCTTCATCGATGCCGGGGCCCGATCCACGGCGCCCTCGCCCTCACCCATTCCATTCTCCACGCAGGGGGATTTTCATGTACGTCCGGTCCCCGTCTCCGCGGGAGGTTTCGGACACACGTAAACCTGTGTCAACGGCGAGACGTGCGGATCCGCCGCCGTTTCACGCCAGTTCAACTCCATTATTCTGCGCCCAGGCAGTCAGCGTGGCGCGCATGTCCGCGGGGGGCGCGGCGAGCAGCCTCTCCATCTCCGCCTTGATCGCAGCCCGGTCGAGCGAATGGATCATCGCCTTTACCGGCCCCACGGCGGCCGGGGTAATCGACAGCCGGTCGATCCCGAGCCCCAGCAACGCCATCGCCTCCAGCGTCCGGCCGCCCATTTCCCCGCACACGGTCGCGGGAATGCCCGCGGCCTGGGTCTGGCGTACGACCCGGCGCAGGAAGCGGAGGATCGCCGGGCTCAGCCAGTCGTAGCGAAGCGCCAGCAGCGGGTGCGCCCGGTCGGCGGCGAACAGGAACTGGGTAAGGTCGTTGGTACCGATCGACAGGAAGTCGAGGCGCGGGAACAGGAGATCGAGCGCCTCGGCCAGCGCCGGCACTTCGAGCATCGCGCCATAGAGAATTTCGGTCGGAGGCATGCGCCCACGCGCCGCGACCCATTCGCGCTGGCGTTCGAACAGCGAACGGGCCTGCTCGAATTCCCACGGCTCCGAAACCATGGGAAACATGACGCGCAGGGTGCGGCCGGCGGCAGCCTCGATGAGGGCGCGCGCCTGGGCCTTCATCAAACCCTCGCGGGTCAGTGCCAGGCGCAAGGCGCGCCAGCCCATCGCAGGATTTTCTTCCTCATGGTCGCCGCTCGAGAGATAGGGCAGCGCCTTGTCACCGCCGATGTCGACGGTGCGGAACACCACCGGTCGCTCGCCGGCGACGTCGAGCACTTCGCGATAGAGGCGCTGCTGACGCTCGCGCGAGGGCAGGGTGGAGGAAACCAGGAACTGGAACTCGGTGCGGAACAGGCCGATGCCGTCGGCACCGGTCAGGTCGAGCGCAGCGGCGTCGTCGCGCAGTCCGGCGTTCACCATCAGGGTGATGCGATCGCCGTCGCGGGTAACGGGAGGCTCGGTACGCAGCGCCGCAAAGGCGGCACGGCGGCGCTGGGTATAGAGGAGCTTGGCCTCGAACGCCTCTTCCAGGTCGGCCGACGGGCGGATGACCAGATAATCTTCGGCCGCGTTCAAGAGCAGGCGGTCGCCCTCCGAGATCAGGCGGCGAACGTCGCGGACGCGCCCCAGCACAGGGACCCCCATCGCCCGCGCGACGATGGTCACATGCGCGGTGAGCGAGCCTTCCTCCAGCACGACGCCCTTCAGGCGGCGGCGATCATATTCGAGGAGTTCCGCCGGGCCGAGGTTGCGGGCGATCAGGATCGTGTCCTGCCGCAAGCCCAATTGCGCGGCGGTGCCGAGCTGTCCGGAAACGATGCGCAGCAACCGGTTGGACAGGTCCTCCAGGTCGTGCATGCGATCGGCAAGCAGCGGATCGGAAATCTCGCGCATGCGCATGCGGGTCCGCTGCTGCACGCGCTCGATCGCAGCCTCCGCGGTCAGGCCTGAATCGATCGCCTCGTTGATGCGGCGCGACCAGCCCTCGTCATAGGCAAACATCTTGTAGGTCGCGATGACCTCTTCATGTTCGCCGCCGACGCCGAACTCGGCCTGGCTGGTGATGCGGTCGATCTGTTCCCGCATCTTGTCGAAGGCAGCATAGACGCGGTGGCGTTCGGCTTCGGTGTCCTCGGCGACCGTATGCTCCACGGTCACCCGCGGCTGGTGGAAGACGGCGACCCCGGCCCCCATGCCCTCGACGAGCTTGAAGCCGTTGACGCGAACGGTTCCGGTCGCCTGCGGGCGGCTGGTCGTGGACGGGCCGGTGGAATCGATCAGATCGGCGTTGGCGATCAGTTCCGACAGCACCATCGCCACCGTCTGCAACGCCTCGATCTCGACGTCGTCATAGCGGCGCGGTTCGGTGTGCTGAACCGCGAGCACGCCCACGGCTCGCTCGCGCCGGATGATCGGCACGCCGGCAAAGCTGTGGAAGCGCTCTTCGCCGGTTTCGGGGCGGTATGCGAAGTCGGGGTGGCTCGCCGCCTCGGCCAGGTTCAGCGTCTCGACATTGGCGGCGATCGTGCCGACGAGACCTTCGCCAGGGGCGAGTTTGGTGACGTGCACCGCTTCTTCCGCAAGTCCGACGGTCGCGAAGAGCTCGAATACCCCTTCCCGAAGCAAGTAAATCGAGCAGACCTCGCTATCGAGCGTCTGTCCGATGATGTTGACCACGCTGTTGAGCTTGGCTTGCGCAGGGGCGCGCGACGCCATCACATCGTGGAGGCGGGTGAGAATTTCTCGGGCGGAGGCGGCGGCCGATGCGGGCATGGGGGTGGCTACCATGCCATTGCGACCGACACCATCGCGCAGCCGGGGTGTTGCGTAACGAATTGTGGCACGAAGAAAGACGGCATCACAGCGTACGCACCAGCCGCACCGCCATCGCGAGCCATGCGGGCTCCGGCACGACCTGCTGGCGGTTACCGGCGCCGGGCGGCAGGAGGTGAAGCTTGCCGCCGTCACGCGCGAGCAAGCGGCCGAACACGAAGCGGCCTGCGGACCGGGGCACCAACACGTCGCGGTTCATGGCCTTGCCGAACGCCTCGGGCATCAGCCGGGCGCACCAGATTTCATCTCCGGCCCGGTAATCGCCGACGCCGCCGGAGACGGTGACCGCGACAAGGTTCGGGTCGACGCGCGGGGCCGCGACGGTCGCGGGACGCCGCGGGGCGGTGGCGCCGCTTCCGTCCAGGATCGCGGCGACGGCGACGTCGGGGCGGTCGGGCAGCTTCACGAGGTCGGCGGTATCGACCTCCAGTGCTTCTGCGATACGGTTGAGCCAGCCGATCGACACGGTTCGGGTGCCGGTCTCGAGCCGCCCGATCGTCTGGGCCGTGGTCGCGGGGCGGCAGCGCTGGGCCACCTCCTCCAGGGTCAGGCCCTTGGCACGGCGCACTTCGCGAATGGCGGTGATCATGTCCGGCTCCCGCAACAAACCAAATCGGTTTCTCTATGTCCTACAAACACGCCGCTGTGGCAAGTGCGAGTCGGCAGAAGGAGACCGAGGATGCGCGAGCTTGCAGAACGAAGCCTGGAAGACGGTCGGGTGGGAAGCCGCCCGGCAGCACGGGGGCGTCGCAATGTTACGGTGAACCTGGCGGAATCGCCGCTATCATGGCTGCGCGCCCGCGGGCTCGTGTCGGTGCGGCAATATGATGCGGGTGAGCAGTTGCGCGACGACTATGAGGCCGCGTGCCTGGGTGCGCGCGTGACGATGCGCTGGGACGCAGCACCCACCGGCAGCGGCAGCCGGGGCGCGCCCTCGACCGGAACCCCGGGCGGGCCGCAACTGTCGGCCAAGCGCCGGTTCGACGCCGCGGTCGCGGCGGCGGGGCCGGGTCTCGCCGACGTGCTGTGGCGGGTGGTGTGTGCGGGCGAGGGGCTGCCCGCGGCCGAAAAGGCGCTGGGCTGGCCGGCGCGGGCCGGGCGGCTGGTGCTTACGCTCGCACTGGATCGGCTGGCGGAGCATTATCGGCTTCCGTGAGAAAGCGGCGATAGGCCCAGCCGATACCGATCAGCGCGAGGCCGAGGCCCAGGAAGGAGAGGATGCGCAGCACGCCTTCCAGGGCCGCGGCGTCGACCAGGAAGACCTTGAGCGTGGTGGCGGTAAGCAGCAGCAGGCCGAGCAGACGCAGGTCGGCGGCCTTGGTGGTGATGCCGCGCCACAGCCAGAACAATGACAGGCCCAGCATCGCGGCCGAATAGCCCCAGTTCTCGCCCGTGCCGAGCGGACCGGTGAGGATGCTGCCATGGGTCGCCTGGCGGACCGTCGCGATCAGCGCCAGCAGGGTGAGCGCGGCAGCGACCGCGCGGGTGCCGCGCCGCACGGGCAAGGTCCAGAACAGGGCTGCGGCGAGCGCGGCACTCAGGGTCGCTGCATTGAGCACCGGGATCGCGCCGA
Source organism: Sphingomonas sp. 3-13AW (assembly GCF_049311085.1). NCBI lineage: Bacteria > Pseudomonadati > Pseudomonadota > Alphaproteobacteria > Sphingomonadales > Sphingomonadaceae > Sphingomonas > Sphingomonas sp. 3-13AW. The sequence goes on from NZ_JASNVZ010000010.1 coordinate 28,697, forward strand.
CCTGCTGGGCAACGGCGGCGGGATTGAAGATCAACAGATCGAACCAGGCGATCCGCGCGACACCGATCGCAAGCAGCAGCGCCGCTCCACGGGCGAACCGGCCGGCGCGCAACAGGGCCCAGCCGGCGACCAGCAGCGCCTGGGTGATGACGGCGCGCTCTACGAAGCCATAGGCTTCGAAGCGAGCAGGAGTGGCGATCGCGAGCGGCTGCTTCAGGAGGATATAGGCGATGACAGGCACCGCACCCGCGGCCAGGGCGACGGCGAAGCGGCGGGCGCGGCCGAAGCTCTCTCGATCGGCAAACAGGATCGTCACGAGCACGACGGTCGGTAGTGCCAGGAAGCGAAGGGTGTCCCGCAGCGACGGCAGCAGTCGATAGGGTAGCATCTCGCCAAAGATCGACCTGCCGATGGCCTCGCCGACTTCCCCGATCGGGATGACCGCCACCACGATGAGTGCGAGCAACGGCAGGACGGTCACCTGACGCACCGTGGCGTCCCTGGTCTGGCGACCCCAGGCCGCGAGCGCCGCCATTGCGGCGGCGAGCGGCAACGCCGCCAATGCCCCGGGCACTATTTGCTGGAGGCCGATCCACAGCAGCAGGGACGCCGCAACGGCGCCGCCGACGAGACCCGGATCCCGGGTACCGATGCGGTCGCGGTGCCGCCAGCTCAGCCACGCGCAGGCGCTCGCCAGCAGCAGGTCCAGCAGGCACCAGAGATGGTCCGCGAGCAGGTTCGAGGCAGAAAGCTGTGCGGCCAATACCGGACCCGCAGTGCCCACTACCCCCAGCAGCGCCCATCCGCGTCCTTCGCGGGACAGCACATGGCCGGGGACGGCGAAGAGCAATGTCGCAAGCACCGCGGCAATCGGGGTTACACCCGGCGTCGGGCGGGCGAGGCCTATTCCGATCAGCACCAGCACCAGGCCCAGGGCGGCGAGGGGCGCGGGCATCAGCTTGCGATCGCGCCACGCAAGGAACATCGCGGCCGCGGAGAGGACGAGGTAGAAGCCCCAGGCAAGCAGGCCGAAATCGAGCAAGGGCGCGGCCAGCAGCAGCTGGGCCAGGCCGGCGACCATCGGTGCGGCGCGCAGCCAGGGCCGCTGGATGCCGGTCGAAGGCAGCGCGAGGGTGACGCCGAGCGAGAGTGCGACAATGAAGGCGGCGACGCCGGCGGCCTGGTCCGGGCGGACCTCTGCCAGCAGGAAACTCGCCCAGCCGAATGCCGACGCGCCCGCCGCCAGCGCCAGCCACATCCAGCCGCGCGTGACTGCGAGCCACAGGAGCGCGGACACGAACAGTCCTAGGTAGACGAGCAGCGGGCCGATCCCGGCGGCGTCGAACCCCGCGACCAGCGGCGCCGCAAACCCGCCCGCCAGCGCCATGATGGCGGTGGGCGGTCCGTGACGCAGCGCCAATGCGAGGGCGGCGGCGGTGATGGCCAGCATCATCGCAAAGCCCGCGATCGGGCTCATCAGATGGTAAAGCGCGGCGGCGAGGTACAGCGTGGCATAGGCGCTGGCGATGCCGGCTCCGGAGAATACCTGCGCGATGCGGGGGTCTTCGCGGGTGGCCGGCAATCGGCGTGCGACTTCGCCGCCGGCCAGCAACAGCAGCGCGAACAGCCCGGCCAGCACCGTCCGGATAGCGGGCGATAGCAACCCGCTCTCGATCGACAGGCGGACCAGGAAAATGCCGGCCAAGACGAGTGCGGCGCCGCCGACCCATACGGGCAGTCGACCACCGACAAGCGCCTCGAAGCTCGGCATCTCGAAGCGTGGCTTGGGTGGTGTCGCCGGCTCTGGCGCTGCGTCGGCCTGGGCAGGAACGGTTGCGCGAGCAGGGCGGACGGCGACAGGCTCGACGCGACGCTCGACCGGACCTGCTTCTGTCGGACGGCTGGCGTGCCGGGCATCGGCCAGCGCATCGCGGAGGTGCGCAACCTCTTGCTCCACTGCACTAAGCCGGCGCCACATCACGACAAGCGCCGCCACGGTGCCGGCGAACAGGAACGTCATCAACAGGTCCACGCCCGACTTGTGGCACAGCTATGCCGCCAAGTCCGCCGCAAATCGGACCGCCACCGTGCCACCGGTGGACGACGGCGCTTGCACCTCTATATGCGCGGGCATCCAACGGAGCGCCGAGCCATGCAGATCGAGTTCGTCAAATGTCACGGATCGGGCAACGACTTCCCGCTGGTGGATGCCCGTGCGCTGGATCTGCCCGAAGATGCGTGGGTGCGCCTCGCCCGCGCGCTCGCCGATCGCGCCGGCCCGGTCGGGGGCGACGGACTGCTGCTGCTGACCCGCGGTGACGCAACGCACGCCTTTGGAATGCGCATGTTCAACCCGGACGGCAGCGAAGCGGAAACCTGCCTGAACGGCGTACGCTGCACCGCCCGGCTGGGGTTCGAGCGGCTGGGCATCGCCGAGGCGCGGGTGCTGCTGAAGACCAGCGATGCCGAGGCGGCATTGCAGCCGGAGCTGGCGCCCGGAGTGACCACCATCCGCACGCGGGTGGGGCCCGTCTCGACCCTCGCTTCGGACGTCGGCCTGCGGATTGATGCGCGCGAGGTGATCGATGCCCCGATCCCGGGCTTCCCGAGCGAGCGGGCGTTCACCGCCGTCGCGATGCCGAACCCCCATCTGGTGAGCTTCGTCGACCGGGTGGACGAGGCGGAGCTGGTGGCGCTCGGCGACTGGTGCGAGGCCGGGCCCGCGCTGCTGCCCGCACGCGGCAACGTCAGCTTCGTCGAGGTACGCGGCAGTGCCGAGGCGCCGGCACTGTTCGTGCGCACCTATGAGCGCGGGGTGGGACTTACCAACAGCTGCGGCAGTGCGATGGCAGCGTCGACCTATGCGGCGGCGCGCACTGGACGCATCGCATTCGATCGCGAGACGCAGGTCTTCAACCGCGGCGGCATGGTCCGTGCGAGCGCGACCCAGGCGGCAGAGGTCACGATCGCCGGCAATGCCACCTTCGAATGGGACGGCAGGATTTCCTTCGATCCGGAGACGGGCGCGCTCAGCGCGCTGGAAGTGATCGGGCGCAGGCCGGCAGAAGTGGCCGCTTGGGACGAGATGCTGGCAACGATTTCACGCTAAGCATCATTCCTGAAATTTCTCCGGGAACCAGGATCACGCAATAATATGTTGCGACGACTGGGTCCTGGGGCTAGTGGCGGCGCGATTTCAGGGAAGAGCTACAATGCCGAAATATCGTTCGCGTACCACCACCCACGGCCGAAACATGGCCGGCGCCCGCGGGCTCTGGCGCGCGACGGGGATGAAGGACTCCGATTTCGGCAAGCCGATCATCGCGGTGGTCAACAGCTTCACCCAGTTCGTCCCGGGCCATGTCCACCTGAAGGACCTGGGCCAGCTGGTCGCGCGCGAGATCGAGGCCGCAGGCGGCGTTGCAAAGGAATTCAACACCATTGCGGTCGATGACGGCATTGCGATGGGCCATGACGGCATGCTCTATTCGCTGCCAAGCCGCGAGCTGATCGCCGACAGCGTCGAATATATGGTCAACGCGCACTGCGCCGATGCGATGGTGTGCATCTCCAACTGCGACAAGATCACGCCCGGGATGCTGATGGCGGCACTACGCATCAACATTCCCGCCGTCTTCGTGTCCGGCGGGCCGATGGAAGCCGGCAAGGTCGTCGTGAAGGGCAAGACGCGCGCGCTCGACCTGGTGGATGCGATGGTGGTCGCAGCCGACGAAAGCTACACCGACGAGGAAGTGGCGGACGTCGAGCGCGCGGCATGCCCGACCTGCGGCAGCTGCTCGGGCATGTTCACCGCCAATTCGATGAACTGCCTGACGGAAGCGCTTGGCCTGTCGCTGCCCGGCAATGGTTCCACGCTCGCAACGCACGCCGACCGCGAGAAGCTGTTCCGGGAGGCCGGGCATGTGGTCGTCGACCTCGCCCGCCGCTGGTACGAGCAGGACGATGTCACCGCGACGCCGCGCGGCATCGCGTCGCGGGGAGCGTTCGAGAATGCGATGAGCCTCGACATCGCGATGGGCGGATCGACCAATACGGTGCTTCACCTGCTCGCCGCCGCGCATGAGGCGGAGGTGGACTTCACCATGGCGGATATCGACCGGCTTTCGCGCCGCGTCCCGTGTCTGTGCAAGGTCGCGCCTGCAAAGGCGGACGTGCACATGGAGGACGTGCACCGCGCCGGCGGGATCATGTCGATCCTGGGCGAGCTGGAGCGCGGCGGGCTAATCGACACGAGCCTGCCGACCGTGCACGCGCCCACGATGGCGGCGGCGCTGGGCCGGTGGGACATCGGCCGTACCAACAGCGAGGAAGTGCGCGAGTTCTTCCGCGCGGCGCCGGGCGGGGTGCCGACCCAGACCGCGTTCAGCCAGTCCCAACGCTGGGAGGACCTCGACACCGACCGCCAGAACGGCGTGATCCGCTCGACCGAGCACCCTTTCTCCAAGGACGGTGGCCTAGCGGTGCTGTTCGGCAATCTCGCGCCGGAAGGCTGCATCGTGAAGACGGCGGGGGTCGATGATTCCATCCTGACCTTCCGCGGTCGCGCGCGCGTCTATGAGAGCCAGGACGCGGCGGTGGTCGGGATCCTGGGAAACCAGGTCCAAGCCGGGGACGTCGTCGTCATCCGCTACGAGGGGCCGAAGGGCGGGCCGGGCATGCAGGAGATGCTCTATCCGACCAGCTATCTGAAGTCGAAGGGCCTCGGGGCAGCCTGTGCGCTGATCACGGACGGGCGTTTCTCCGGCGGCACCTCGGGACTCTCGATCGGCCATGTCTCGCCGGAAGCGGCCGAAGGCGGGCTCATCGCACTGGTGGAGACGGGCGATCCGATCCTGATCGATATCCCCAACCGCGGCATCCGCCTCGACCTCGATGAGGCGGTGATCGCCGAGCGGCGTGCCGCAATGGAAGCGCGCGGCGACCGGGCGTGGAAGCCGTTCGGGCGCAAGCGCAACGTGTCGCCGGCACTGCGCGCCTATGCCGCGCTCACCACCAACGCCGCGCGGGGCGCGATGCGCGACGTGAGCCAGGTGGAGCGATAAGCGCAGGGGGAAGAGCTCGCCTGCCCGCGGACTCTTCCCCGGCCGTGCCGCCTCGGCTAGACCCGCGCGGATGACGTCGCCCTTGGACTGCCCGAGTGAAGGCCGCTTCGATGGTGCGGAGCATCGCTTTACCCTGCGCGTCTATTTCGAGGACACGGACCTGTCCGGCGTCGTCTATCACGCCAATTACCTGCGCTATATGGAACGGGCGCGGTCGGACATGCTGCGGCTGGCCGGATGCGACCAGCGTGCGGCGTTCGATGCGGGCGAGGGGGCCTATGCGATCCGGGACCTTCACATTCGCTACGCCAGCCCGGCGCGTCTCAACGACGTGCTGGTGGTGGCCAGCCGGATGATCCAATTGCGCGCGGCTTCGGTCGTCATTCATCAACGAGTCATGCAGGGTTCGGTGTTGGTAGCCCAAGCGGAGGTCGAAGCGGCCTTTGTGGCGCCATCGGGCACCCCGCGCCGGCATCCGTCGGCTTGGCGGCGCACGTTCGAGACCCTGATCTGGAAGGAAAGCTGAGAGCCTGATGGACGTTCTCGTAAATACCGACGCGGCCTCCATGTCGCCGATCGCCCTGTTCATGCAGGCCGACTGGATCGTGAAGTCCGTGATGCTGGGGCTGTTGCTCGCCAGCATCTGGACCTGGGCGATCATCCTGACCTTCCTGGGCCGGCTGCGTCGCGTGCGCCGCGACACTGAGGACTTTGTCGAGGAGTTCGAGCGGACCGAGGATATCGACGCGTTTCACAAGAAGCATGTGACCGGAAAGACCTCGGTCGCCCGGGTATTTGCAGCAGGCGTGCGGGAATGGCGCCGTTCGACCGCCAGCACGACCATCGACCGCGACGGTACGCGTGAGCGGCTGGCGACCAGCATGGGCTCGGCGGTCGCGGAAGAAGTCGACAAGCTTTCGGATCGCCTGAACGTGCTGGCGACGGTCGGGTCGGTCGCACCGTTCGTCGGCCTGTTCGGCACCGTCTGGGGCATCATGCGCAGCTTCACCGGCATCGCGGCTGCCCAGAACACCAGCCTCGCCGTCGTGGCGCCGGGCATCGCGGAAGCGCTGTTCGCGACCGCGATCGGCCTGTTCGCGGCGATCCCGGCCGTGATCGCGTACAACCGCTTCAGCCACCGCATCAACCAGGTCGAGGCGCGGCTCAATCGCTTTGCCGACGCATTTCACGCGACCTTGAGCCGCCAGCTGGAAGGCGTGGACTAAGCCCATGGCGATGCAGCTTCCATCCAGCCGCGGGAAGGGCCGGCGTACCCCGATGGCGGAGATCAACGTCACGCCGCTGGTCGACGTGATGCTGGTGCTGCTGATCATCTTCATGGTGACGGCGCCGCTGCTGAACACCGGTGTGCCCGTGAACCTGCCCGACAGCCGGGCCAAGGGGCTCGAGCAGGAGCAGGAACCGGTGCAGCTGTCGCTTTCCGCGGACGGCGGCATCTATCTGGGCGAAGAGCCCGTGAGCGAGCAGGCCCTGCCCGATGCGCTGGCGCGCATTGCCGGCAGCCAGCCCGCAGGCGCCGAGCCGCGACAGGTGTTCCTGCGCGCGGACCGGGCGCTCGACTATGGGCGGGTGATGTTCGTGATGGGCGAGCTCAACCGCGCCGGGCTCAACCGGGTCGCGCTGGTGTCCACCCAGGGGGAAGCGCCCTGATCGTGTGGCCGGTAGCTGAGGTGCGGCGATGAGCCGGACGGATACATGGGCGCTGGGCGGCGCGACGATCGGCCATCTGTTGCTGTTCGTCGGCCTTTCGCTCGTCTGGAAAGGCGAGCAGCCCAAGGACCTCAAGCTGTCGCCTCCGATCGACGTGAGCCTGGTCGACGATGTCGCGCTGGAGTCCACCGCGCCTGCGGACACCGAGGCGCCGGCGGATTCGGTAGCGCCCGACCAGGGTGCGCCCGAGGATGCCGCGCCACCGGAGGAAGTTGCGCCCGAGCCCGAACCGCAGCCGGCTCCCGTGCCGCCGGCGCCACAGCCGAAGCCCGAGCCCCGGCCGGAGCCGAAGCCTGCGCCCAAGCCGCAGCCCGCACCCAAGCCGGTGCCGAAGCCACAGCCGCCCAAGCCGCAGCCGAAGCCGGATCCCAAGCCCGCGCCCAAGGCACCCGAGAAGCCTGCGCCGAAGGCCGAGCCAAAGCCTGCCGCCAAGCCCGCGGCCAAGCCCGCTCTCGCCAAGCCCGCTGCCTCCGCCGCTAAGCCGAAGCAGGCGGCCGCCAAGGGTAGCGGCAGCGATGCGGAGGCCAAGGCTGCCAAGCCACGGGGCTCACGCCTTGGATCCGACTTCGCCAAGAGCCTGGCAGAGACGGCCAAGGAAAAGGGCACCGGTCAGACGGCGCGCGCGGCCGAGGTGGGGGCGCAGTCGCTGGCCGGGCTGGGCGCTGCCATCATCCGGCAGATCCAGCCATGCGCCAACAGGATCACCAATCCGGGGCCGGGTGCCAATCGCATCCGCTCGCGCATCAACCTGCAGATGGCCAGCGACGGCAGCCTGACGGCGCGTCCCAAGCTGCTTGGGCAGACGGGGATCGACGACGAGAACGGGCGTTATGCCCAGCGCGTGGCGGAACTCGCGTCCGCGGCCATCATTCAGTGCGCGCCCTTCAAGCTCCCCGCCGAGCTGTATGAAGGCGGGTGGAAGAATATCACCATCAACTACAAGCTGCCCGGCTGACGGAGAGAGCCATGTCCAACCCCCTGTTCCGCCTTGCCGCGCTCGCGACGGCCGCCCTTGGTCTTGGCCTTGCGGCACCCGCCTTTGCGCAGGTCGAAGTCGACATCGAAGGCGGCATTTCCGATCCCATGCCGATCGCGGTGCCGGTCATGCCGACCCCCAGCGACGTCAGCACCGCCGCTGGCCAGACCAGCGCGCTTGGCCGCCAGCTCGCCGAAGTGGTCGCCAACGACCTCAAGAACTCGGGCCTGTTCACGCCGCGCGGACCGCAGGGCGTGGCCGCGGTACCGTTCGCCCAGGCGACGGCCCCGGACTTCGGCTATTGGGCCGGAACCCAGGCGCAGGCGCTGGTGCAGGGCTTCGTCCGCGCCAACGGCGACGGCACGCTCACGGTCGGCTGCTATCTCTATGACGTGTTCGCGCGCACCGAGCTGACCCGACAGGGGTTCGTGGTGGCTCCCGCCGAGTGGCGCCGCGCCGCGCACAAGTGCGCCGACACGGTCTACACCCGCCTGTCCGGAGAGGGCCCCTATTTCGACAGCCGCATCGTCTATGTCTCGGAGACGGGCCCCAAGGGCAAGCGGATCAAGCGGCTTGCGATCATGGATCAGGATGGTGCCAACCACCGCTTCCTGACCAATGGTCAGTCGATCGTGCTGACGCCGCGTTTCGCGCCGAACCAGCAGTCGATCGTCTACATGAGCTATCAGAATGATCGCCCGGCGATCTATGTCTATGACCTTGCCTCCGGGCGTCAGCGGCTGCTCGTCCAGAACGCCAGCCTGACCTTTGCGCCGCGGTTCTCGCCGGATGGACGCTGGGTGCTGTTCTCGATGGCGCAGGCGTCGAACACCGACATCTATCGCGTGCCCGCCGCCGGCGGCACGCCGCAGCGGCTGACCAACTCGCCCGGCATCGACACCGGCGGCAGCTATTCCCCGGACGGCAGCAAGATCGTGTTTGAGAGCGATCGCTCCGGGACGCAGCAGCTCTATGTCATGAACGCGGATGGATCGAACCAGCAGCGCATCAGCTTTGGCTCCGGCCGCTATGCGACCCCGTCGTGGAGCCCGCGCGGCGACCTGATCGCGTTCACGCGCCAGGGCGGCGGCAGCTTCCGCATCGGCGTGATGAGCCCGTCGGGCGGCGGCGAGAAGCTGTTGTCCGACGCCTGGGGTGACGAAGGGCCGAGCTGGTCGCCCAACGGCCGCGTCATCACCTTCTTCCGCGCGTCGCAGGGCGGGGCGGGCAAGGCGGACATCTGGTCGGTCGACCTGACCGGGCAGAATTCCCGTCGCATCCCCACGCCGCTCGACGGTTCCGACCCGAGCTGGGGTCCGCTACGTCCCTGATGGGGGTCGAAACGGGGGTTAACGTCCCTCGACCCGCTTTTAGCACTTGCCGTCGCATCCGGATGTGGCGGAGTATACGATCGTAACCTTTAGGAGAACAGCTGATGGCGAAACTGACGAGCAAGTTGATCGTGGCGGCGGCCCTTCTGGCCACCGCAGGCTGCGCGAAGAAGCGGCCGGAGGTGCTGCCGCCTGCACCGGGCGAGACGACCGCACCGATCGACAACACCGGCGCCGGCAACCAGACCGGCACCGGCGTGGTTCCGGGCAGCCGCGAGGACTTCCAGCAGTCGGTCGCCAGCGACACCGTCAATTTCGCGCTGGATAGCTACGACATCGACCCGCAGGCGCGCTCGATCCTGGACAGCCAGGCAGCGTGGCTGCAGCGCTATCCCAACGTCCGCATCACCATCGAAGGCCATGCCGACGAGCGCGGCACCCGCGAGTACAACCTGGCGCTGGGCGACCGCCGCGCCAACGCAGCCTCCAACTATCTGGCGGCACGCGGTGTCTCGGCCTCGCGCATCACCACGATCAGCTATGGCAAGGAGCGCCCGCTGGCGCTCGGCTCGGACGAGAGCTCCTATGCCAAAAACCGCCGCGCCGTGACGGTCGTTCTTCAGTAAGCAAGCAGGCGCCGCCGGAACCGCGAAGGTTCCGGCGGCTGCCGTTGACGATCGACGCCGGGGACCTCTCGCGTCCCGGTCCGTGGCGCAAAGGCGCTGCCGTCGCGAAGCTTCACGCCGCGACCCCGAACTCCCGCCAGCCTCCGCTCGCCGGCCGCTCGACGTGCCGAACCCTTCCCCTGCCAAGCCGTAACGAGCCACCCAGCAACGGTGTCGCCGATCCCGCTTGCATTCGCCTCATCGTGATATAAAAGTGATATCACATTAACAGGGAGGCGGAGATGACATCGGATCGGGTGTTGCAGCAGAGCAGGGAGCGGTCGGCGCACGCGTACAACGGCTTTATGATGCTGCTGGTGGGGCTTGGACTGATTGTCCTTGCCGTATTCGGCGGCCTCAACGCGGAGGCGAATGTCTGGGGCATCGTCCTGCTGGCGGTGTCGATCACCGCGGTGCTGCTGTTGTCGTGCGGCTTCTACCTGCTCCAGCCGAATCAGGCGGCGGCGATCCTGCTGTTCGGCGCCTATCGCGGGACCGACCGCACGACCGGTCTCCGCTGGAACTGGCCGTGGCTCACCAAGTCCAAGATCTCTGTGCGGATCCACAACATCACCTCCGAACGGCTGAAGGTGAACGACCTGCGCGGCAACCCGATCGAGATCGCGTCCAACGTAGTGTGGCGGGTGGCGGACACCGCCCAGGCGCTGTTCGACGTCGACGATTACAAGGCGTTCGTGATGGTGCAGATCGAAAGCGCCGTGCGCGCCATCGGCTCGCGGTACCCGTACGACGACTTCACCCACGAGGAGATGACCCTGCGGGGCAACGCCGATGTGGTGAGCGAGGAGTTGCGCGTGGAACTGCAGGAGCGGGTGGCGAGCGCCGGCGTTCATATCGACGAGTGCCGGCTCACGCACCTCGCCTATGCGCAGGAGATCGCCCAGGCGATGCTGCGCCGCCAGCAGGCCGAGGCGGTCATCGCCGCACGCCAGAAGCTGGTCGAGGGGGCGGTGTCGATGGTCGAGACCGCGCTTGCCCAGCTGTCGGAGAAGAATGTGGTCGAACTGGACGACGAGCGTCGCGCGGCGATGGTGTCGAACCTGATGGTGGTGCTCTGTTCGGAGCGCGATACCCAGCCGGTCGTGAACGCGGGCTCGCTGTACCAGTAACGTGGCTGGCGCTTCCAAAAAGGCATTCGCCCTGCGTCTCGATCCCGCACTCTACGCGGCGATCGAGCGCTCGGCGGCGGGCGACCTGCGCAGCGTCAATGCGCAGGTCGAATGCCTGCTACGCGAAGCACTGTCGCGGCGTGGCGTGAAGCTTGCCGATCCGGAACCGGTCCGGCGCGGCCGCCCACCCAAGGAGCGTGATGATGGCGCGTGATTCTCAGGCCGAACGGGACGATGCGTGGTTCGCGCCCAAGCGCTTCGGCTATGGCGCCGGCATGCCGATCGCATGGCAGGGCTGGGTGCTGCTGGGGGGATACGTCGCGATCGTGCTCTTGGCGTGCCGCTTCGTAGCGGCGGATCATCCGGTCGGGTTCGGCATCTTCGTAGCCGCGCTGACGCTCGCCGTGCTCGCTCTGGCGGCCATTCACACGCGGGGCGGCTGGCGGTGGCGCTGGGGCGGAAGGGACGAATAGCCAGGCTTTCCGCCACATGTGCCGCAACAGGGTTGCTGTTGCGGGCGCCGCGTTCAAGAGGGGCGGGCGGAAGTGCGGGAGAGCGGGACGTGTGGATCGAGGTTGTCGGCTGGACGGGATCGCTGTCGATCCTCCTCGCCTATGCGCTGCTGTCGACCGGACACCTCAATGCGCGCGGCTGGTGCTATCAGGTGATGAATGTCGGCGGAGCGCTGGGAATGGCGATCAATTCCTGGGCCCACGGCGCGCTGCCGTCCGTCTTCAACAACGCGATCTGGATGGGAATCGGGCTGGCCGCCATCGCCGGTCTGTGGGTCCGGCGGGCGAGGTAGGCGGAGGCCCGCTCAGGCGGCGCGGATGGGCTGGAACAGCAGTGCGTCAAACGCTGCCACCGGCATCGGCCTGCCATAGAAATAGCCCTGGCCGACCGCGCAGCCGCAGTCCGCGAGAAACGCATGTTGGGCCCGGCTCTCGACGCCCTCTGCGACCACGTCGATGCCGAGCTTGGAAGCGAGGAAGATCATCGCCGTCACGACGGCCGCGTCGGCTTCGTCCTTCAGGATGTCTTGGATGAAGCTGCGATCGATCTTGATGCGGGTGATCGGATAGCGCTTCAGCACGCTGAGCGAGGCGTAGCCGGTGCCGAAGTCGTCCAGGGCGACGCGCACTCCCTGCGCACGCAGCGCACGCAGCGGCGCGAGCATCGTCTGATCCTCACGCAGGATCACGTTCTCGGTCACCTCCAGTTCGAGGGCGGTGGCGGGCAGCGCGTGGCGGGCGAGCGCGGCGAGGACCTGTTCGGTGAGCGAACCGTCGCGGAACTGGGCGGTGAACAAGTTCACGCTGACGACGAAGTCGGGCGCCACCGCTCGCCACAGCGCGGCCTGGCGACAGGCAGTGTCCAGCACCCACAGGCCGACATCATGCGCCAGCGCGCCCGCCTCCAGCGCGGGCAGGAAGGCGTCGGGCGAAAGCAGCCCGCGCTGGGGATGCTGCCAGCGCAGCAGCGCCTCCGCCCCCAGCAGTGCACCGTCGGCAAGGCGGACCTGCGGCTGGTAATGAACGCGGAACTGGCCCTGTTCGAGCGCCTCCCGCAACTCCCCTTCGAACGCGCGGCGATGCACGGCGGCGCTGCGCAGGGCCGGCGCGTAGAAGCGTTGGCAATGGCGACCCTCCGCCTTCGCCTGGTAGAGGGCGAGGTCGGCGGCAGAGAGCAGGTCCTCGGCATTGTCGGCATCGCCCGGGAATACCGCGATGCCGACGCTGGCGCTGACATGGACATCCCGGCCATCGAGGACGATCGGCGCCGCGATACGACCGGTAAGGCAGCTCGCGATTTCGGTCGCATGCGCACGCGGATTGTCCCGCGGAAGCAGGATCGCGAATTCATCACCGCCCAATCGCGCAACCATGTCGAGCGCTCCGACGCAATCGAGCAGCCGGCCGGCGACGGTCTTGAGCACCGCGTCGCCCGCGGAGTGGCCAAGGGTGTCGTTGACATCCTTGAACAGGTCCAGGTCCAGCATCAGCAGCGCGAAGGGCGTATCCTCCGTAACCAGCGCGGAGGTTCGGTTCAGTAGCGCCGCGCGATTGGAAAGCCCGGTCAGGTGGTCGAAATGCGCCATGTGGAACAGCCGTTCCTCGGCGGCGCGCCGTTCCGTCAGGTCGCGCATGATCGAGCCGAAGGCGGAATTGGGCCCTTCCGCCCACATCGAGAGGGAGAGCTCGATCGGAAAGGTGTGACCGTCCTTGTGAAGCGCGACCAGTTCGACTTTCCGGCCGACGAGCTTGGTCGATCCCCCCTGCGCCGCGTGCATCACGCGCGCCTCGTGCATCCCCCGGCCGCCGTGTGGCACGATAAGGTCGAGGCCCTGTCCCTCTGCCTCCGACGCGGTGAAGCCGAACATCGCCTCGGCACCCGGATTCCAGAAATTGATGCGGCCGTGCTGGTCGGCGATCACGATCGCGTCGGGAGAGGTCGCGGCGATGTTGCGGAAGCGCGACTGTCCGATGGTGCGTGCCAGGTCCAGGCGCCGGACCTCCAGCCGATCCATGATGATCCCCGCAAGCGCGGCCAGATTGGCCGCGTCTGCGTCGGTGAAGGCACTGCGCGGTTCCGTGTCCAGCACGCAGAGCGTCCCGATGATGTGCCCCTCTGGCGTCCGCAGCGGCGCGCCCGCGTAGAACCGGATATGGCGCGCTCCGGCCACGTGCGGATTTCCGGCGAATCGTGGATCGGCGCTCGCATCGAGCACGACCAGCGCGGACTCCTTACCCAGCATGTGCGCGCAGAACGACCCTTCGCGCGACAGCGTGTCGAGGTCGGAACCCACTGCATCCTTGAAGACCAGCCGGTCTCTGTCGATGAAGGAAACGCCCGCGATCGACGCGCCAAAAACGCGCGCGGCGAGCTCGGTGATGTCGTGCAGCCCCAAGTCCACTCCGGGCTCAAGCGCGTCGTACCGGGCAAGCGCCGCGAGACGGTCTGCATCATGGGCGAGAAGCGGTAGCAGCGGCATGCGGTCTCTGGCCGAAAGTGGGCCCGTCGCTATGCCCGCAATTGCCTAACGTTCGGTTAGACACGCGGCTCCGTGGTTGCCCGGCTACGCAGTCTCGCAGTCTCGCAGCCGGGCAACGGGATTCACGCTTCGCCGAACACCCGGGCGAAGATCGTGTCGACGTTCTTGAAGTGGTAATCGAGGTCGAAGCGCGCCTCGATCTCCTCCGGCGACAGTGCGGCGGTGACTTCGGGATCGGCCTTGAGCAGGTCGAGCAGCGACAGTTCGCCGTCTGATTCCCACACCTTCATCGCGTTGCGCTGGACCAGGCGATAGGCGTCCTCGCGGGACACGCCCGCCTGGGTCAGCGCCAGCAGCACGCGCTGCGAGTGGACCAGGCCGCCCATGCGGTCGAGGTTCTTCTGCATGCGCGCCGGATAGACGAGCAGCTTGTCCATCACGCCCGTCAGCCGCGCGAGCGCGAAGTCGAGGGTGATGGTGGCGTCCGGGCCGATGTAGCGCTCGACCGAGGAGTGGGAGATGTCGCGCTCGTGCCACAGCGCCACATTCTCCATCGCGGGGATGGTAGCGCTGCGAACCATGCGGGCGAGGCCGGTCAGATTCTCGGTCAGCACCGGGTTGCGCTTGTGCGGCATCGCCGACGAACCCTTCTGGCCCGGCGAGAAATACTCCTCTGCCTCAAGCACTTCGGTGCGCTGGAGGTGGCGGACTTCGGTTGCGAGCCGCTCGATCGAGGAGGCGATGACCCCCAGCGTCGCGAAGAACATCGCGTGGCGATCGCGCGGGATCACCTGGGTGGAGACGGGCTCGACCGAGAGGCCGAGCTTGTCCGCGACATAGGCTTCGACGCGCGGATCGATGTTGGCGAAGGTGCCGACCGCACCCGAAATCGCGCAGGTTGCCACGTCCGCACGGGCGGCGACGAGGCGGGCGCGGTTCCGGGCGAACTCGGCATAGGCCTCCGCCATCTTGAGGCCGAAGGTTACCGGCTCGGCATGGATGCCGTGGCTGCGGCCGATCGTCGGCGTGAACTTGTGCTCATAGGCGCGGCGCTTGAGCACTTCGAGCAGCCGGTCGAGGTCGGCGAGCAGGATGTCGGATGCGCGCGCGAGCTGGACCGCAAGACAGGTGTCGAGCACGTCGGACGAGGTCATGCCCTGGTGGAGGAAGCGCGCTTCCGGGCCGGTCCGCTCCGACACATGGGTCAGGAACGCGATGACATCGTGCTTGGTCTCGGCCTCGATCGCGTCGATGCGGGCGATGTCGAACGGGCCGGCGGCCTCGTGCGCGGCCCAGATCTTTTCGGCAGCTTCCTTGGGCACCACGCCCAGTTCCGCGAGCGCGTCGGTGGCGTGCGCTTCGATCTCGAACCAGATCGCAAAGCGAGTCTCTGGCGACCAGATCGCGGTCATCTCTGGGCGGGCGTAGCGGGGAACCATAAGGGTCTGCCTGTCTGGAGTTTCGTTTGGCCGCCGAATGCCAACGACTGGCCCCCGAGTCGAGCAGAAAAGCCGACAGGCCGCACCCTGTACTCAGGTGCAGGGGTGGTGAAACCAAAGAAGTAGTCCCTATATCCCGCATACCAGCAGCGCGAATCGATTGAACAGATCGACGTGCACGCAAGTAGAAACGATGGAGGCTGGAGATGATGAAGCAGATTCTTTTGATCGGTGCCATGAGCATTGCTGTTCCGACGATGGCGCAGACCGGCCAATCCACCATGGGTACGCCGACCAGTCCTTCCGGAACCTCGGACATGGGTCCGCAAAGCTTGCCGCCGACGGCGACAACACCGGATGCCGCCGGGACATCGCAATCCCCGCAGGCCGCACAATCGACGGCGGTGACGTCGCCGACGCAGATCGCCGAGGTGGTCGAGCAGGAATTCCCCAAATATTCCGGCGGCAAGGCAGAGCTGAGCCAGACCCAGTTCGGTGCCTGGATGGCCTCGCTGCGAGCGGCGAGTGAGCCGGGCGCGAGCGCGGACAGCCCCGAGATGAAGACCTGGATCACCCAGGCCTTTGCACAGGCGGACACGAACAAGTCGAAGTCGGTATCGAAGGCCGAACTCACGGCCTTCCTGACCAAGGCCGCCGGCTAAACCGCCGGCACGCGAACCGCAGACTTCCCCCTTCCGGCCTCCGTTCCCCGGGCCGGTACCGGCCGCTGGACCTTTGTCCGGCGGCCGTTTGCGGTTCCCTACATCAGCCCCTTGGCGCGCAGGCTGCTATGGCCCTGGGTGCCGATGATGACATGGTCGTGCACCGCAATGTCGAGGTGCTTGGCCGCTTGCACCACGATGCGGGTGAGGTCGATGTCCGCGCGGCTGGGGGTCGCGTCGCCGCTCGGATGGTTGTGGACCAGGATGATCGCGGCCGAGCCGAGTTCGATCGCGCGGCGGATCACCTCGCGCGCATAGATCGGCGCTTGGTCGATGGATCCTTCCGCGACCAGCTCGTCACGGATCAGCATGTTACGGACATTGAGGTGCAGCACCCGCACCCGCTCGATGCTGTGATAGGCCATTTCGGCGTGCAGATAGTCGATCACGGCCTGCCAGTTGGACAACACTGGCCGCGCCGCCACTTCGCCCCGCAGCATCCGGATGGCGGCGGCGTGGGCGATCTTGAGGGCGGCGACGGCGGTATCGCCCATCCCCGGCACGCGGGCGACCGCCCGGGGGTCCGCGGAGAGCAGTCCGCCCAGTCCGCCGAATTCGTGGAGCAGCGCCTTTGCCAGCGGCTTGGTGTCCCGGCGCGGGATGGCGAGTGCGAGCAGATATTCGATCAGCTCATGGTCGAGCAGTGCTTCTCCGCCATCGTCGAGCAGCCGGCCGCGGAGTCGTGCGCGGTGGCCTGTGCCGTCGGTGCTGGGCCCCTGGGAGGCAGATACGTTCATGAGGCGTTGAGGCTAGGCGGTGCAAAGCCGGGGCGCAATCGCCGCGCTTGACCCGCCCGGCGGACACCGTAACGATCGCCTGCCATGGGAGCGTATAACCGGCGTGACGTCTGACAGCATCGACACGCCGGATGAACTGCCAGGTGGGCGGCGCTGGTCACGCCTGCGGCGTGCGGCGTTGCTCGTGGCGCTCCTGCTGCTGCTGATTCTGGTGTCGCTGTGGCTCAGTCGCCGCCCGATCGCCGATAGCTATGTCCGGCGCGCGCTCGCCGACCGTGGCGTGCCCGCGCGGTATAAAATCGAGGATCTGAGTTTCGGCCGCCAGCGGCTGGTCGATGTGGTCATCGGGGATCCCAAGGATCCGGATCTGGTCGCCGACTGGGCAGAACTGCGCACCCGGATGACGGTTCGGGGGCCGGAGATTACGGACGTGCGAGTCGGCCAGGTCCGGCTGAGGGGGCGGCTGGTGGGCGGCAAGGTGTCGCTCGGCGCGCTCGACAAGCTCATGCCGGCGCCTTCGGGCAAGCCGTTCGCATTGCCCGCCCTCGATGCGCGGATCGTCGACGCACGGATGCGGCTGGAGACGCCGGGGGGCATCGTGGGGCTGAAGCTGAGCGGCAGCGGGCGGCTGGATGACGGGTTCTCGGGCAATCTGGCGGCGGTATCCGACCGGCTTGCGCTCGGCGATGCCTGCACCTTCGGGAAGATGAGCGCCGCCGTCGCGATCCGGATCGCGGATGCGCGGCCGAGCATCCGCGGGCCGCTTCGCGCAGCGACGCTGGCTTGTGGGGACGCCAAGCTGGCCGGGCTCGCCACCCACATCGACCTGACGCTGGGCGAGCGGCTCGATCGCTGGCAGGGGCGGGCGGAATTGGCGCTCGCCGACGCCGCTGGTGCAGGCGCGCGGGTGCGTGGGGTGACCGGGAAGGTCGATTTCACCGGCAGCGCCCGCGACACCCAGGGCAGTGTGCGGGTGAAGAGCGGGCCGTTTGCCGCAGCCGCCGTGGGCGGCGAAGCGCTCGCGATCGACGGACGCTATCGAATCGGTCGCGAGCAGGCGTTTCAGGGCGACGTCCAGGCCCGGGGTGCCGCGTTGCCGGCGGCGATGCTGCGGCAGGTCGCCGATACCGGCGCGGCGGGCGCAGGATCGCCCGTCGGACCGCTGATGGTAGCGATCGCCCGCGCGGGCATTGCGGCGGGACGGCGCTTCGACGCGGCCGCCCAAGTGGAGGTTGCCAACGGTCCCGAGGGCGGGCGGCTGGTCGTCCGGCGAGTGTCGGCAGATGCAGCGAGCGGCGCGTCGCTCGTGCTCGCCGGGCGGGAAGGCGTGGCCTACGCCTGGCCGGACGGGCGGGTGTCGCTCAACGGTACGCTCACGATCGGCGGCGGTGGCCTGCCCGAGGCGGCCGTGCAACTGGCGCAGGCGCAGCCCGGCGGCGCGGTGACCGGAACCGCGATCGTGCGGCCTTATCAGGCGGGCGGTGCGCGGCTCGCGCTGACGCCGGTTCGCTTTACCCACGCGAGCAACGGCAGCACGCGCTTCGACACCCAGGCGACGTTGAGCGGCCCCCTGGCGGACGGGCGCGTCGACGGGCTGGTCGTGCCGCTATCCGGCCGCTGGGACGGCGGCGCGGCGGTGACGGTGAATCCCGAATGCACCGCTGTCACATGGCAGCGGCTGGCCGTGTCTTCCTTGGTGCTCGACGCGAACCGGCTGAGGCTCTGTCCCACCGGTGGCGCGCTGGTCGCGGTCAACCGCGCTGGCGTAACCGGCGGCGGAAAGCTGGGGCCGACTCGGCTTTCCGGGCGGCTAGGAGCCACGCCCGTCACCCTTGCGATGCGCGGGGGCAGGATGGGTCTCGCCCAGCTCGATTTCGCGCTCGACGGGGTCGAGAGCCGGATGGGGTCGCCGGGCAGCGTGACGCGCATCGACGCGGGGCGGCTGGAGGGACGGGTTGGAAACGGCGACGTCGGCGGTCGCTTTGCGGAGGGCGCAGGGCAGATCGGCAACGTGCCGCTGCTGCTGTCGGGGGCGGCCGGAGACTGGCGCTTTGCCGGCGGCGTTCTGAAGCTGGCCGGTGGCCTGAAGGTGGACGATAGCCAGACAGGCGAGCAGCGCCGGTTCGAGACGTTGGCGAGCGACGATGTCGCGCTCACGCTCGCCGGCAACACCATCACCGCGACGGGCACGCTCAAGCATCCCGTCAAGCAGGTGGCGGTCGCCACGGTCTCCATCACCCACCAGCTCGGGACGGGGGCCGGTGCTGCCGACCTGAAGGTGCCGGGCGTTCCGTTTGGCGAGGACTTCCAGCCGGAGGAACTGACCCCGCTCACCTTCGGCGTCGTTGCCGAGGTGGAGGGAAGCGTGTCGGGCGAGGGGCGCATCGCGTGGAACGGGGAAGGCGTGACCAGCACCGGCACCTTCCGCACCGCCGGCATCGACCTGGCCGCCGCCTTTGGTCCTGCAACCGGCATTGCGGGGGAGATCCACTTCACCGACCTGCTCGGAATGGTGACGGCGCCCAACCAGCTGCTCACCATCAAGGAGGCGAACCCTGGCATCCCGTTTCGCGACGGCGAGCTGCGCTATCGGTTGATTGCGAACCAGCGCGTCCAGATCGAGGGGGGGCGTTGGCCGCTCGCCGGTGGCGAGATGGTGCTGGAGCCCACTGTCCTGGACTTCGCCCCGCAAAAGGAGCGGCGGCTGCCGTTCCGCGCCACCGGCGTCGATGCCGGCCTGTTCCTGCAGGAATTTGACTTCGAGAATATCAACGCAACCGGCACCTTCGACGGGGTGCTGCCGATGGTGTTTGACGAGCGCGGCGGTCGCCTTGAGGGCGGCAGGCTGGTTGCGCGCGAGGGCGGCGGCAACATCGCCTATGTGGGTGAGTTGACGAAGGAGGACATCGGCTTTTGGGGCAATCTGGCGTTCCAGGCGCTCAAGAGCCTGAACTATCGCAACCTGACGGTGGAGATGAACGGGCCGTTGGCCGGCGAGATGATCACCGCCATCCGCTTTTCCGGCGTCAGCCAGGGCGAGGGGACGTCGTCGAACTTCATCATCCGCCGCCTGGCGCGGCTGCCGTTCGTGTTCAACGTGCGGATCAAGGCGCCCTTCCGGCAGCTGATCGATTCCGTGCAGAGCTATTATGATCCAAGCCGGCTGATCGAACGCAACCTGCCCGCCCTGATGGACGCGCAGGAGAAGGACGCGGCGGCCCCGGACTCGCCGTCGTCGGCGAGCGGCGCAAACCCGCCCGTTCAGCCCCCGGAAAGCGACGACAAGCCATGAACCAGACGATGAGGCGTGCAGATGCATAGGTGGATTGCGGCGGCACTGGGTGTCGCGACGATGACGGCGACAGCCGGGTGCGTGAATGTGACCGCGCCGGACAAGCCGATCGAAATCAACCTGAACATCAACATCACGCAGGAAGTGGTGTACCGTCTGGATGGTGAGGCGAAGAGCCTGATCCAGCAGAACCCGGGGATTTTTTGATGCGTAACGGAATGAAGATGCTGTTCGTGGCGGCAGCCGCCCTTGCGGTGACCGGCGTCAGCGGATCCGCATGGGCGCAGCGTGACCCCGCCTATGAGGCAGCCCGCGCCGCCGGCCAGGTCGGCGAACAGCCCGACGGCTATCTCGGCATCGTCGGGGATGCGACGCCGGAACTGCGGGCGCTGGTCAACAACATCAACATCAAGCGCAAGGCGGCCTATACCCGCGGCGCCGCTGCCGGTGCGACCGTGGAGCAGTTCGCGTTCGTCTCCGGCTGCAACCTGATCGCCAAGACCCAGCCCGGCGAGAAGTACAAGGCGCCGGACGGCAGCTGGAAGACGCGCGGCGCCGGCGCACCCGAACGTGATCCCCGCTGCGTCTGATCGGGCCCGCGGTGGCCCTTCGGGGCCGCCGCCGCCGTCAGCCCGCGGTCGCAGGCTGCCAGAGTTCGATCGGATTCCCTTCTGGATCGTGAATGCGGGCAAAGCGACCGACCTCCGGCACATCCCATTCGGCCCTCGTCACGACGTCGATGCCGGCGTCGCGAAGTGTGGCGCAGAGTCGGTCGAGGTCGTCGACTCGCAGGTTGAGCATCCACTGCCGGTCTGACGCAAAATAGTCGGTATCCGCGGCAAAGGGCGCGAAGATGGTCGGCCCGGCCTGCGTGTTCCAGACGTCGAAGCTTGCCGATCCGACGCCCAGATGCTCGGCGTACCAGGCGCGTAGGGCGTCCGGATCCTGTGCGCGAAAAAAGAACCCGCCGATCCCGGTTACGCCCATTGCCGCCTCCGCCCTATTCCGTTGAAGCGGCACCGCATTACCATCGAAACGCTCCCCATGCACCGCCGTCCCAGGCCGCTCGCACCCCATTGTGGGCTGCCGGGAGTCGGCGTAGCGTCGCGTCCGCGCCGGAAAGGTGCCGACCGTCGACCGCGGTCGAACGGGGGAGGGGAAAATGGCACCGGCGCAGTTGAGCGTGATCTTCTTTCTGGGGCTGTTCATCATCGTCGCGGTCTCCCGCGCGGTCGGCTGGCTTGCCCAGCGGTATCTCGGCCAGCCCCAGGTGGTGGGCGAGATGATCGCCGGCGTGATCCTGGGGCCGTCGTTGTTCGGGCTGCTCGCGCCGGATCTCCAGGCCATGATCTTTCCCAAGGAAGCCCGCGGCGTCCTGTATGTCGGCGCGCAGCTGGGCGTGGGGCTCTACATGTTCCTGGTGGGGCTGGGCTTTCGCGCGGACCATTTTCGCAGCAACGCCCGCAGCGCGCTTGCCGTGTCCCTGTCGGGCATGGCCGCGCCCTTTCTGGTCGCGGTCCTGATCACGCCGTGGCTGCTCGGCGTGCGCGGGCTGTTCACGCCGAGCGTCACGACGGTGCAGGCGACGCTGTTCATGGGCGCGTGCATCGCGATCACCGCGTTCCCCATGCTGGCGCGCATCATCCACGAGCGGGGCCTTTCGGGAACGCCGCTGGGGACGCTGTCGTTGTCCGCGGGGGCGATCGACGACGCGGGAGCCTGGACGGTCCTGGCGGTGGTGCTTGCGACCTTTGGCGACGGCCCGATGGTCGCGGTTAAGGCGATCGGCGGCGCGATTCTATTCGGGGCGGTGGTGCTCGGCCTCGGCCCGCGTCTGCTGGCGCCTCTCGGGCGGCGGGCGGAGCGCCGCGGCGGTATCGCGCAGGGGGATCTGGCGATCGCGCTCATGCTGTTCCTGGCGGCGGCCTTTGCCATGGACGCGGTGGGGATGCACGCGGTGTTCGGCGGTTTCCTGCTCGGCGCGGTGATGCCGCGCGGCGCCTTTGCCGACGGGCTGCGGCGGCAGCTGGAGCCGATAACGGTCGTGCTGCTGCTGCCGATGTTCTTCGCTTTCTCGGGCCTCAACACCCAGCTGACGCTGGTGGATAATCTGGCGTTGTTGGGGGTCACGCTTGCGATCCTGGTCGCATCGGTCCTTGCCAAGGGCGGTGCATGCTGGGCGGCTGCCCGGCTGACGGGGCAGGACAATCCCACGGCCCTGGGCATCGGTGCGTTGATGAACGCCCGTGGGTTGATGGAGCTGATCATCATCAACATCGGCCTGCAGCGGGGGATCATCGGGCCGGCGCTGTTCTCGATCCTGGTGCTGATGGCGATCCTGACGACGCTGATGGCATCGCCGTTGTTCGAGCTGGTGTACGGCCGCCCCGCGCGCCGCAGCGGCGCGCGGGGCACGCTTGCCGAGAAAGAGGGCATCAGCGTGCGCGAGTCGATCGCGGCTCGCTGACGCGGCTACGATCGAGGGGCGGTCGTGTCCTCCGGCCGTGCGCGGGGCGCGAATTCGACGAGTGCGGTCATCGCCGTCCACACCGCGAGCGTGGGGATCAGTTTGGGCGGCAAAGCGGTGCCCGCCGGTCCGATCAGTCCCACCACCTGTGGCATGCAGGCGATGCCGACCGCAGTGTAGAGGAAATAGACAAGCCGCCGGTGGCTCGACGAGATGTAGAGGATGCTGACCACGATCGCGGAGCACAGGACCAGCACCAGTGTGAAGCCGGCGGTCTCCAGCGTCTCGGTGCCCGCCAGGACGAAGCCCAGCACCGCCCCGAAGAAGATGTTGATCCCGTTCAGATTGGCTCGATATTCCTCGTCGCTCATGCGAGCGCCCTCGAACAGGCGCCTGGCGAATCTGCGCACGGCTTGCTCCCCCCACAATCCCTTGGCGGAGCATTGCCTGAAGGCGCCGGCTTGGCAACGCCGCAAGCCGGGGGGCGCAGCCCTGTGGCCGCGATGCTGCGCACGCCCCGCCGGGCCGGCAACCAAGTGTCACAAAGGTTGACTTGAAACGCACCCCTTTCTAAACGGGCGCCGCCTTGGCGGGGTTGCTCGCCGTACATGCGTTCCTCCCCCGAACAATGCTTTAGGAGAGGATGGCGCATGGCGGAAATCGGCCCCGGGCAGGACCCTTATGGTTCCGAGGATTCGCGTCTCACGTCGCTGGAAGAGCGGCTGAAGAAGGCGAATCACGCGGAGGCCGTGCGGACGGGGCGTGCGAAGGCGGGGGTCGATCGGAATTATTCGCTCGGCAACCGCGTGCTCGCAACGCTCCTCGGGTCCCTTGTCGGTGGCGCGCTGATCGGGTGGTTGCTTGACCGCTGGTTCGGAACGTCGCCCTGGCTCCTGCTCACGCTGCTGGCCCTCGGGGTCGGCGCCGGGTTCAGGAACATCATCAAGATTGCTGGCGAGCGCCCGGAATAACCCGGGCGTTCGTCGTATTGGCGGTTGGAAGAAACGTGGCGCAAGGCGGATCCAAGATCGACCCGATGCATCAGTTCCTGATCGAACCTGTGTTCGGTCAGAACTGGAGCCTGTTCGGGTATAATATTGCCTTCACCAATTCCGCGCTGTGGATGGTCGCGACGCTTGTCGTCCTGTGGCTGTTCATGCTCGGCGGCATGAAGGGGCAGACCGTTCCTGGCCGCTGGCAGATGGCGGTGGAGAGCTTCACGGGCTTCATCGGGGACATGTTGACGGCGAACATCGGACCGGAAGGCAAGCGCTTCCTGCCCTATGTCTTCTCGCTGTTCATGTTCATCCTGATCGCGAACATCCTGGGCCTGCTGCCGTTCGGCCTGGTCCCGGGGGTCCACCCGTTCACGGTCACCAGCCATCTGACGGTCACCGGCGTGCTGGCGATCATCAGCTTCGCGCTGGTGCTGATCGTCGGCTTCTCGCGCCACGGGCTGCACTTCTTCTCGCTGTTCGTGCCGCACGGAACGCCCTGGTGGCTGCTGTGGCTGATCCCGGTGGTCGAGCTGTTCTCGTTCCTGGTGCGGCCGTTCAGCCTTGGTCTGCGACTGTTCGTGGCGATGACCGCGGGTCACATCCTGCTGAAGGTGCTGGCCGGGTTCGTGATCAACGGCCTCAACGCAGAGGCCGTGTGGGTCGCACCCGTGGTCGCCATCCCCAGCTTCATCCTGATGATCGGCATCACCCTGCTCGAACTGCTGGTGTGCGCCATCCAGGCTTACGTCTTCGCGCTGTTGACGTCGCTCTATCTGAACGACGCCGTCAACCTGCACTGATCCCTTTCAAACAACAGAATCCCAACAGGAGTTTTATCATGGACGCAGAAGCCGCAAAGATGCTCGGTGCCGGTCTGGCCGCAATCGGTGCGGGCCTTGCCGCACTCGGCGTGGGCAACGTCTTCGCCAAGTTCCTCGAAGGCGCGCTGCGCAACCCGGGTGCCGCTGACGGCCAGCAGGGCCGCCTGTTCATCGGCTTCGCCGCCGCTGAGCTTCTGGGCCTGCTCGCATTCGTCGTCGCGGTGCTGCTGATCTTCGTCGCGTAACTCCTTTTGTGGCCGGCCATCGCCCTTCCGGGTGATCGGCCGGTGACGGAAGCACAGGCGAACGAACGGGAACCACCATGCCGCAAATCGAACAGATCGATGCGACCTATGCCTCGCAGATCTTCTGGCTGCTGATCGTGTTCGGCCTGATCTACTTCGGGATCGGGCGGGGCATGGTGCCGAGGATCCAGGGCACGGTCGAGAAGCGCGATGCGCAGATCGCCGACGACCTCGCGGCCGCTTCGCGCGCCGGTGAGGAAGCCGACGCGACCGAAGAGGCATGGCGCACCCGCATGGCGGAAGCGCGCCAGGCAGCACTTGCCGAGACCAACGCTGCCAAGGCGAAGGCGACTGCCGACGCTGCCGAGCGCGCAAAGGCGGCGAACGCTGCCATGCACGCCCGGCTCGACGCCGCCGAGATCGAGGTCAACCAGGCCCGTGCGAGCGCGCTCGCCAACCTGGAAGACGTCGCGGTCGAGGCAGCACAGGGCATTGTCGCCAAGCTGGCTGGCATCGAGGTCAGCCGCGAGGCTGCCGCCGACGCCGTCCGCAAGGCGGTGACGCATGGCTAATGTGAACGGATCGAGCATCGTGGCCGAACGACTGGACCATGCAGCGGCGCTGGAGCCGCTGGAGAAGCAGCCGATCCGCGGCGCGGACGGGCTTCCGTCCGAGCCGCTGCACAGCACCGGCGTCGCGGACGACCATCATGCGCCGAGCCCGACGGCGTGGGGCCTGGACTCCACCGGCTGGGTTGCGATTGCAGCGCTGCTGACGATCCTGCTGCTGGTGTGGCGCCGTGCGCACAAGGGCATCGCCAGCATGCTGGACACCCGGATCGCGACGATCCGCACCCAGCTTGACGAAGCCAAGCGCCTGCGCGCCGAGGCCGAAGCGCTGAAGGCGGAATATGCGCTGAAGGCCCAGCAGGCCGATGCCGAGGCGGCCGCCATGCGCGAGCATGCCCATGCCGAGGCTGCGGCAATCGTTGCCAAGGCCGAGGCGGACGCCGAGGAACTGACGAAGCGTCGTGCAAAGATGGCCGAGGACCGCATCGCCGCGGCCGAGCGCCAGGCGATTGCCGAAGTTCGTGCCAAGGCAGCCGATGCCGCCGCGAAGGCAGCAGCGACGCTGATCGCCGACCAGCTCGGCGCCGATGGCGACCGCGCGCTGATCGACCGCACCATCGCGGGGCTCGGCCGCCCGCACTGATCCCAAAGACATGGGAGGGACCCCGGTCCCTCCCACAGCCTGTCAGGGGCGCCGCTTCTCGGGTTTCCGGCGGCGCCCTTTTCCGTTTTCCAGAGCCCAGGAGTGATTTTTCATGGCCTGGATCATCCTTGGCATCGCCGTCGTCACCGAGATCTGCTGGGCGCTCAGCCTGAAGTGGGCAGGGACCCAGGCGACCCTCGCGGCATCGTCGGTGCCGATCGTCCTCTCCTTCGTGAACATGGGCCTGCTGGCACTCGCCATGCGCGGCATCCCGGCGGGCACGGCCTATGCCGTGTGGACCGGGCTTGGCGCCGTCGGCGTCATCATCGGCGGTTCGGTGCTGTTCGGCGACCGCATCGGCCCGGCGCAGGCATTCTTCATGGCGCTGATCGTCGTCGGCGTGGTCGGCACCAAGTTGTTCGCGCGCGTTTGATCTTTCGGGGCTGAGGCAATGCCGATCCCCGGAACGCATCGGCTGGCGGGAGCGCGCTCGAGTCCCTAGATCGACTGACAATGTCCGACCCGAACTCCCCCACGCGATTCAACGAGGAAAAGGCCGCCTACACCGTACGGGGTGGCGCCGACACGCCGGACCTCGAGGCGGGGGTCGCGGCGATCCGCAATGTGCTGCAGACCCTGCCGGTCCGTCCGGGCGTCTATCGCATGCAGGACGCACGCGGAGACGTCCTCTATGTCGGCAAGGCGCGCGCGCTCAAGAACCGCGTGGCGAACTATACGCAGGTGTCGCGCCTGTCGAAGCGGCTCCAGCGCATGGTGTCGCAGACGCGGTCGATGACCATCGTCACGACCAACAACGAGGCCGAGGCGCTGCTGCTCGAGGCGCAGCTGATCAAGCGCTATCGGCCGCCGTACAACGTGCTGCTGCGCGACGACAAAAGCTTTCCGTTCATCCTGCTGCGTGCCGATCACGACTTCCCGCGCATCCAGAAGCACCGGGGCGCCAGGCGTGCGAAGGGCAATTATTACGGCCCCTTCGCGAGCGCCGGGTCGGTGACCCAGACGCTGAACGCGCTGCAGAAGCTGTTCCTCCTGCGCAGCTGCACCGACAGCTTCTTCAAGACCCGCGACCGTCCGTGCCTGCTCTATCAAATCAAGCGCTGCTCGGCGCCGTGCGTCGGACGCATCGACGAGGCGGGCTATGCCGAGCTGGTGGCCGACGCGAAGGACTTTCTGGGCGGCAAGTCGACCAAGGTGCAGGCGAAGCTCGGCGAGCAGATGACCGCTGCGGCCGAGGCGATGGATTTCGAGCTGGCGGCGGTGCTGCGCGACCGGCTGAAAGCGCTGACGTTCATCCAGGGCAGCCAGGCGATCAACGCCGACGGGGTAGGCGACGCGGACGTGTTCGCGCTGGCGTGCCGTGAGGGTACGACCGGCATCCAGGCCTTCTTCATTCGCGGCGGACAGAATTGGGGCCACCGCAGCTTCTTCCCGAAACACACCAGCGACGTGCCCGAGGATGAGGTGCTCGCGAGCTTCCTGATGCAGTTTTATGAGGAGGTGCCGCCGCCCAAGAACGTGTTCGTCGACCGCGAACTGGAGGAGGCCGAGCTGCTGAGCGAGGCCCTGGCCGAGCGCGCGGGGCACAAGGTGGCAGTGTCGGTGCCGCAGCGCGGCCCGCGCCGGCGGCTGCTGGAGCAGGCGCAGCGCAACGCGGTCGAGGCCATCGAGCGGCGCAACGCCGAATCGACGACTCAGGCCAAGCTGCTGCGCGAGGTCGCCGACCTGTTCGAACTGCCCGAGCCGCCGGACCGGATCGAGGTCTACGACAACAGCCACATCCAGGGCACCAATGCGCTGGGTGCGATGGTGGTCGCCGGGCCCGAAGGCTTCCGCAAGGGCCAGTATCGCAAGTTCAACATCCGCAACAAGGATACGGTCCCGGGCGACGACTTCGCGATGATGCGCGAGGTGTTCCAGCGCCGCTTCGCCCGCGCGCAGGCGGAGGACCCGGATCGCGATTCGGGCGAGTGGCCCGACCTGGTGCTGATCGACGGCGGACGCGGGCAGCTCAACGCGGCGCGCGAAGTGCTAGAGGACCTGGGGATAGAGGACGTGTGCCTGGTGGGCGTCGCCAAGGGGCCGAACCACGGCCGCGAAGGGCGCGAAGTATTTCACCTGATGGACGGGCGGGAGTTCACCTTGCCGGTCAATGCGCCGGTGCTGTTCTACCTCCAGCGGCTCCGCGATGAGGTCCACCGCTTCGCGATCGGGGCGCATCGGCAGAAGCGGTCCAAGGCGATGGTGGTCAGCCCGCTCGACGAAGTCCCCGGCATCGGGCCGGCCCGCAAGAAGGCGCTGCTGATGCACTTCGGCACCGCCAAGGCCGTTCGCGGCGCGAGCCTGGAAGACCTGCGAAAGGCGCCCGGCGTTTCAGCGGCAGTGGCGCAGCAGGTTCACGACTTCTTCCACGCGCGCTGAGGCGCGGGCCGCAGGAAGACCGCGCGGGATTGGGCAGGCCGATCAGAAATGGGCGGTGTAGCCGCCGTCCACCGCGAGCACCTGTCCGGTGATGTAGGAAGCATCGGGCGAGGTAAGGAAGAGCACCGCGCCTACGATCTCCTCGGGCCGGCCCCATCGCCCGAGCGAGGTGCGGGTGGCGAGGTGCGCGGCGATTTCCGGATCGGCGACCATCGCGGCATTGGCTTCGGTCGCGAAGAAGCCGGGGGCCACGGCATTGGCGGTGATGCCCAGCGGTCCGAGTTCGGCTGCAAGCGCGCGCGTGAGTGCCTCAAGTCCGCCCTTGGACGCCGTATAGGCAGCGTCGCCGCTGCGCGCGATCGGGCCGGCGATCGAGGTTATGTTGAGGATTCGGCCTCCCGTCGGCATCCGTGGCGCGAGGCGGCGGGCCAAGTCGAACGGCGCAATCAGGTTGATTTCCAGCATGCGGCGGACGGCAGCACGATCCAGCTGGCCCAAGGGGCGGCGATCGCGGTGGCCGGCATTGTTGATGAGGATGTCGATCGTCGGCAACGCCGCGAGGCGCTCCTCCAGGCCCGCTTCGTCTTCCAGGTCCAGGATCAGGGGTTCGGCGGAGCCACCTTCGGCCGCGATCGTGGCGGCAAGTTCTTCGAGCGCGCGGATACGGCGCCCCTGGAGGATGACGTGCACGCCGGCGCCGGCAAGCCCGCGTGCGATCGGCTGCCCCAGCCCGCCGGCTGCACCCGTTACCAACGCCGTTCGGCGTGCGCTCCTGTCACCCTGGTCCATGAGGGGTGCCATAGCGCGGCCGGAGCGATTGCCGAAGCCGGCGCGCATCCGAAGATACGCGCCGGCTAAAGGATCAGACCAGCTCGCCGAGCGCGGAGGCTTCGAAGCCCTTCACCTTGGCGGACTCGCCGTCGCGGATGCGGGCGACCCAGTCGGGGTTGCTGATCAGCGCCCGACCCACCGCGATCAGGTCGAACTCGTCGCGCTCCATGCGCTCGATCAGGTGATCGATGCCAACCGTGGTCGAGCTTTCGCCGCCGAACGCCGCCAGGAACTCGCCGGAGAGACCGACCGAGCCCACGCTGATGGTCGCGGCGCCGGTCAGCTTCTTGGCCCAGCCCGCGAAGTTCAGGCCCTTCTCGCCATCCAGTTCGGGGAACTCCGGCTCCCAGAAGCGGCGCTGCGAGCAGTGGAGCACATCAACGCCGGCGTCGACGAGCGGCTGCAGCCAGTCGGCCATCAACTCGGGCGTTTCGGCCAGGCGCGCGGCATAGTCCTGCTGCTTCCACTGGCTGAGGCGCAGGATGACCGGGAAGTCGGGACCGACGGCCTCGCGGACCGCCTTCACGACTTCACCGGCAAAGCGCGAACGTTCACGGATGGTGGCGCCGTTCCACAGGTCCGTGCGCTCGTTGGTGCCGCTCCAGAAGAACTGGTCGATCAGATAGCCGTGCGCGCCGTGGAGCTCGACCGTGTCGAAGCCGAGCCGCTTTGCGTCCGCGGCCGCGCGCGCGAACGCGGCGATGGTGTCGGCGATCGCTTCCTCGCTCATCGCTTCGCCGCGCGGCTTGCCGGGGGCGAGCAGCCCCGAGGGACTCTCGACCGGGGCGTCGGGCTCCCAGCCGTCCGAACCCATGGTGGAGCCGGTGTGCCAGATCTGCGGGCCCATCTTGCCGCCCGCGGCGCGGACGCTGTCGATCACCTGCTGCCAGCCGGCGAGTGCCTGCTCGCCGTGGAACAGCGGAATGCCCGCCATGTTGCGAGAGGCGGGGCGGTCGATCACGGTGCCTTCCGACAGGATCAGCCCCACGCCCCCTTCCGCACGGCGCCGGTAATAGGCGGCCTGCGGTTCGCCCGGGATGCCGCCCGGTGCAAAGCCGCGCGTCATCGGCGCCATCACGATACGGTTCGGGAGCTCCAGCGACTTAATGCGGAACGGGCGGAAAAGGACATCGGCGGACGAGGACATTCGGGGGTGCTCCGTTGGCGAACTGGAGCTATTCAGGTATACACGGTAAACCTGAGGTCAATAAGGTACCTGAAGGTATTCAGGTATAGCCGAGGAAACTCACCGATGCCCGAGTGCGACCATTTCGACGCAAATTGTCCAAGCCGGCTGCTGTTCGATCAGATCGCCGACAAATGGTCGATGATGGTGCTGACAGTGCTCGATGCCGGGCCGCTGCGCTTCAACGCGATCAAGCGCCAGCTACAAGGGGTGACGCAGAAGGCGCTTACCCAGTGCCTGCGGCGGCTGGAGCGCAATGGCCTCCTGTTCCGCCGGGTGATCCCGGTTTCGCCCGTTGCCGTGGAGTATGAGATCACGCCCCTGGGCCGCACGCTGCTCCCGCCCTTCCGGGCGCTCTATGCCTGGACGCTGGCCAGCCTGCCGGAGGTCGAGCAGGCACGCGCCGCATTCGATGCGCAGCGGAGCGCCTGATCCCCGCGCAACCCACTGGACGCGCTGCACCAATCCTGCACGAAATGGAGATTTGCGCTTCCCGGAAACCCGCCTAGGCTGGGTCCGGGGAAGAGGGGGAATTCATGCAGTATCGTTGTGCGCCGATCATGGCGTTGCTGTTGGCATCGACGTCGGCCTGGGCGGGGGACAAGCCGTTGTACCAGCCGGATCCGGACTGGGTGAAGCCCGCGCCCCCGGTCGATACCAGCAAGCTGGACGGCGAATCGCCGTTGTTCCTGGTGTTGGACCAGCAGCAGCGCCTGAACGATGGGCAGGTGTGGGCCTATACCGACAGCGCCACGCGCATCGCCTCTGCACAGATGCTCAACCAGGCGGGGACGTTGCAGCTGCCATGGCAGCCGGACGATGGGGACCTGATCATCCACCGCGTCGAGATCCTGCGCGCGGGTGAGCGGATCGACGCGCTTGCGAAGGGCGAGCGGTTCTCGATCCTGAGGCGCGAGGAGCAGCTGGAGCAACTGCAGCTGACCGGAATCCTGACGGCGACCATGACGGTCGAGGGGCTGAGAGTGGGGGACGTGCTGCGCGTCGCCTTCTCCACGACCAACAAGGACGCTGCGCTGGCCGGCAACGTCCAGACGGTCGTGCCGCTGGTCAGCGAACCGCTGCGCGTGGGCTTCGCGCGTACCCGCCTGCTGTGGGACGACAAGATGCAGGTGCACTGGAACACCTATGGCAACGGATCAAAGCCGAAGCCGGTGCGGGGGGGCGCGTTCCAGGAGCTGGAAGTCGCGGTGCCGCTGCCCAAGGCTCCCGAACTGCCGGGCGATGCGCCGATGCGGTTCTATCGCCCGGAGATCCTGGAGGCGACCAGCTTCGGCGACTGGCAGGCGGTTTCGCGCACGATGGCGCCGCTTTATCGCACGGAGGGGCTGATCCCGGCGGGCAGCCCGCTTGCGGCCGAGGTCGCCAAGATCAAGGCGGCGAACGCATCGCCCCTCGATCGGACGGCGGCGGCCCTGCGCTTGGTGCAGGACGAGGTGCGCTACCTGTTCAACGGCATGGCGGGGGGCAACTACCACCCGCAATCGCCTGCCGACACGTGGCAGCGGCGCTATGGCGACTGCAAGGCGAAGACCTTGCTCCTGCTAGCGCTGCTCGATGCGCTTGGCGTCGAGGCGGAAGCGGTGCTCGCGAGTATCGGGACCGGAGACATGGTCGCCTCTCGCCTGCCCAGCGCAGCGGCGTTCGACCATGTCATTGTGCGGGCGACCGTCGACGGGCGCACCCTGTGGCTGGACGGGACCGATTCCGGCACGCGACGCGAGGATTTGGGCGACGCGCCCCCGTTCCGCAATGTCCTTCCCGTGCGCACCGCCGGCGCGGAGCTGATGCCGGTACCGCTGGCAGCGGCCGCGCGGCCGCAGGTGGCAGCAACGATCGAGATCGACCAGAGTGCGGGCTACACGCTGCCGATCGCCTTCAAGGCGTCGATCGTCGTCCGCGGTGCCGCCGGGCAGCAGATGAGCCTGGGGGCGTCGCAAGCCGATCGCCAGCAGAAGGACGAGGCAGTCGGTTCGATCCTCAACGGCTATCTGGACGGCGCCTTGATCGTCGACCGGGACGTCCGCTGGGATGCGGCAAGCGGGGCTGCCACGGTCACCGCCAGCGGGATCGCCAACAATCCGTGGAGCCGCGAAGATCAGCAGTTGCGCCTGTGGCTCGACCGTTCGATCTCGCGACTGAGTTTTGAGCCGGATCGCTCGCGTGCGGCATGGCAGTCGCTGCCGGTCGCGACGAATGGTCCATCCCACGTCCTCGTGACCACGCGCATTCGGCTGCCGGATGGCGGGAAAGGCGTGACGCTGGAGGGGGATCGCACCTTGCCCGGCCGCTATGCCGGGCTCGAGGTCGACCGTAAGGTGACGTTGGAGGGCGACCTGCTGGTCGCGCAGGACGATATGCGGGCGGATGGTGCCGAGGTCCCCGTTGGCCTGATTGCCGAGCATCGCGCCCGCGTCAGCCAGGCCAAGAGCCGGCTGCTTGCGGCGGTGGCGCCCGAGAACCGCCCTGCGCGGTGGCAGGAGATCACGGCGGCGCGCCGTGACAAGCGCCTGGCGGCGCTGGAGACGGCCTACGCGCGCGACGTGGCGGCCAACCCGGATTCGGCAGAGGCTTTCGAACGTCGCGCGCGCTTCCGCGAAGGCGTGCTCGACTGGCGCGGGGCGCTTGCCGACTTAGACCGCGCGATCGCACTGGGCGCTACGGCGAACCGCCACATGTGGCGGGCGGGGTTGTACCAACAGGTGAACGACGACGGGAAAGCGCTGATCGAGCTGAAGGTGGCCGAGGCGCTTGAGCCCGATAGCCTCTCCGTCCAGACCGCGATTGCGCAGTTCGAGGCGGAGCACGGCGACATCGCTTCGGCCCTGGCCAGGGTCGACCGGCAGAAGTCGGCGGGTGGCGCCCAGCGCAACCAGCTTCAACTGGTTCGCAGCAACGTCCTGGCCGAAGGCGGGCGCGTCGATGATGCGCTGGCCACTCTAGAGGCGGTGGTTAAGACGAGTCCGGGGCAGGCCGGGCTGCTGAATGGGCTTTGCTGGCTGAAGGGCACGCGGAACGTCGCGCTCGAAAGTGGGCTGCGTGATTGCACCAAGGCGATCGAACTGGCGGAGAGCCCGGCTGCCATCCTCGACAGTCGCGGCATGGTCTATTTCCGCATGAACCGCCTGGACGAGGCGCTCGCCGATTTCGATGCCGCGCTGGCGCTGTCGCCGGGAATGCCCGCAGCGCTGTTCATGCGGGGCGTGGTGCGCAAGGCGAAGGGCGACGCCGCGGGAAGTGCTGCCGACCTGGCGGCAGCGACGTTGCAGTCGCCCCGGATCGCCGAAGAATATGGACGATACGGCATCCGGCCCTGATCGTCCGGCCGGCGCGTGGCTGACATAAAGAAACGGGCGGCCCGGGGATCCCGGACCGCCCGTCGCGGCATCGAACGATGCGATTACTTGTTGTTATCGGCAGCGCCCGCGACTGCGTCGCCGGCCGACGAAACGTCGCGGCCTGCGCCCTCGATCGTGTTGCACGCGCTGACCATCAGTGCGCCGGTAACAACCATCAGACTCAGAACCTTGCGCATGGAAACCCTCCACAACCCGTTGAACGTGTAGCGGGGAAATGTCCGAGCGGGATTTTCGTTCCGCTATCGGATCAATCTCGCGCAGACGCTCAACGAACGTGGCAAGAACGTTGCGGATGAATATTGATGATGGGGAGAATGTGGACCCGGAAGCGTCACCGGGGGGGGGAGGGTAGACGCTTCCGGGCCCGTGTTCTGGATAGCGAGAGCGGGGGGGCATAAGGTCGCTATCCGAAGATGAGAACGACGCTTTGGATGAGAGGTTCCGGGGAAAACGGCACTTCGCAGATTCTTTTTTGCGTCGGCGAGCCCTGTAGTCCGCCGACGCCTGATCAACGTGCGGAGCGTGCGTTGATCCCGATTTCATACGCCCCGACCAGAGGGTCGTGGTGGAGCGGCGCCCGCAGCTGGCGCGACAGGCCGAGCATCACCCGGCCATAGCGCGACGCCACAAGCTCGCTCAGTTCCGGGCTTTCGACGAGTGCGGGCGAACTTACCCGCAGGACAGCCTGGTCGTTCTCACCGGTGCGTTTTGCGGAAATGCGCACCTGCGTCCCCGGGTTCACCATCATCGCCAGCTCGACCAGTTCGGTCAGCAGGAACGAGACTGCGACCGCGACGTCCTGCGATACCAGCAGCGGTTCGACGTCGATGGTGATGCCCAGTCGCGCGGCATGTTCGGGCGCGGTGGCGCGGATGTTGGACGCGAGTTCGCCGATGACGGCGCGCAGTTCGAGGCCGCGATTCTCCTCCAGCTCCGCGAAATGGTGGCGGTGCACCACCGCGAGCGCATCCACGCGGCGCTGGATCGAGGCATAGGCCTCGCTCGCTTCGTCGCTTGCCGCACTGCGAGCGTGGAAGTTGATGAGGCTCGCGATCACCTGGAGGTTGTTCTTGACCCGGTGATGGACCTCACGCGTCAGCTTGGTCTGCCGCACGAGCCCCTCGGCTAGGTTCGCCTCATGCTCCTGGACCGTGCGGGTAATCGCTTCGAAGGTTTCTCCGAGCTCGGCGATCTCCTGCGCTCTCGCTGCGCCGAAATTGACGTGGTCGATCACTTCGCCCGGTTGATAGGCGGCGACGCTCGTGCGCAGGCGGCGCAGCGGTCGAATCAGCAACCGGTCGACCACGAACCAGCCGATGCCGGCGGCGGCGGCCCACATCAGCAGCGGCAGCAGCATCGCGACCAGCACGGGCGAGGTGATGGGTGCACTGCGCACCGACATGGAGAAGGAGAGATCGTCGAGGCCTAGCGGCACGACCAGCGTCTCGCGGCGGTCGAGCGGGCCGTAGCGGGGCAGCGACTGGAGCTCGAGCGGGGTTTCATCCGGGCGCGTCAGTTCTGCGGCATAGGGCGGCACAAAGCCGCTGGGGCGCGCAACGTCGGCGAGCACTTCAGTCGGAAAGAAGGCGTCCGCACGGGTGCCGTTCGGCGCATCCGGCAGATGTACCAAAAGGCCCTCGCCGGGCAGAAGCGTAATCGTTACCTTGTCAGGGTCGTCCAGCGCGGGCAGCGGCACCGGCAGTTCGGCGCCACACAGGACGTGGCCGGCGGCGTCTGCGACCTGGAAGCGAATGCCAGCGGCAGATTGCTGGGCGAAGATCCCCTGGACGCGCGCGCAACTTGGCGCATCGTGCTGATCCTCGGCAATGGCGCGGTGCGCGACCCGTAATGCCGTCATGTCACCGACGAGTTCGTTCGCTAGGGCGCGAGACGCCTCGACGCCCGCCACGCGCAGGCGCGCCCGGGTCTCGACATCCACCGTCCGCGTCGTCTGCAGCGTGGCAAACAGCGCGATCAGCGCCAGCGGCAGCAGCGCGATGCTGAGAATCAGGAAAACACGGGCGCCGGTCGGCAGGTGCTGGAACGGCGCCACAGGCACCGTCGGCCTGCGGCGTTCGGGATCATCCTCAGCCACGTAGTGGCGCTATTGCAGCTTGCTAAGAAGGTCGAGCATCTCGTCCGGGATCGCTTCCCCGGCCGCGTCCTGATAGACCGCACGCAGCGCGTCACCGACGTTCTTCTGCTTGCCTTCCTCAGGCTTCTGCTTGCCGTCTGTGGTCGCGGCGCGCTCTTGCCGCTCCGCTTCGTTCGAACCCGTCACCAACTGCACACCTTAAAGCCCCCTAAGCGCGGCACCTGACCGAGCACTACATGAACAAGCCCGGCCGCGCCAACCCGGCGAATGCGCGCCGAAACTGCCCGCATCGGGACGCGGACATGGCGCTGGCGCATTGCGTGAAACCAAATTCGTCCTCGTTGGTTCCACCCCCGACGCGAAATCGGGGGAGAGCGTCTCTTCCGCCGACGTGATACTGAATTGCAATCATCGGGGCGGCTCCGCACTATGGCCGCCTCACTCTGGAGGAGACCTACCCGATCATGTCGCTTGGACAGCAACTGGCGCCGCATCTTCCTTTCCTGCGGCGCTACGGTCGTGCGCTCACGGGCAGCCAGTCGGAGGGCGATCGGTACGTCCGTGCCGCACTGGAGGCGATCGTCGCCGCACCCGAGGAATTTCCGCGGGATGTCGATCCCCGCCTCGGCCTTTACCGCACCTTTCAGGCGATCTGGTCGTCGACCCACCCCGAACAGGATATCGCGCGCGAACAGGCAGGCGATGATCAGGAGGCGATCGCGCGTGCCCGGCTCGCCCGTATCGCACCGCTTTCGCGTCAGGCGCTCCTGCTGACCGCGATGGAAGGCTTCACCAACGAGGATACCGCCTATCTGATCGACAGCTCCGAAGAGGAGGTCGAGGCGCTGGTGGCCGAGGCGCTGCGCGAGATCGAGGCGCAGACCCGTTCGCGCGTCATGATCATCGAGGACGAGCCGCTGATCGCGATGGATCTGGAAACCATCGTGCGCGACCTGGGCCATGACGTCACCGGCGTCGCCGTCACGCGTGACGAAGCGGTGGCGCTGGCGATGGAAGATCGTCCGGGCCTGGTGCTCGCCGATATCCAGCTGGCCGATGACAGCTCGGGCATTGATGCGGTCAAGGACATCCTGGCCGAGTTCAACGTGCCGGTGATTTTCATCACCGCGTTCCCCGAGCGTCTGCTGACGGGCGAGCGGCCGGAGCCGACGTTCCTCATCACCAAGCCGTTCCAGCGGTCCACCGTGAAGGCGGCGATCAGCCAGGCGCTGTTCTTCGACCAGTCCACGGTACCGGCCGCCTGATTACCGGCCGTCTGATACGGAGCCAAAACGATCCTGGGGGGTTTAGCGACCATGGTTGATGATCATCAGACACATCTGAATACCGATCGTGCCCGCGCGGGCACGACCCCCGGGATGACCCGCTACATCCTCGGGGTGTCGCTGGCGCTGGTCATCATAATCTTCGCAATCATCCTCTGGTCCTGACCTGAAAGTCAGGTTTTCCTGGTAGTGCGCCCGCTGGCAATCAGTGGGCGCACCCCTTATGTTGGCAATATGGCGCTGCCGTGGATGTGCGGCCGCAGACCGATCGGATTTTCATGACTGAACCGGAAGTTACGGGCGAACAGACTGACGCGATCGAGCACGTCGCCCTGTCCGACCCTGAGTTCAAGAAGCAGCTGGCGCAGGTCATCCCGCACTTGCGCGCCTTCGGTCGGTCGCTTTCCGGCAGTCGCGATCTGGCAGACGATCTGGTGCAGGAAACCCTGCTGAAGGCATGGGCTGCGCGTCAGCGGTTCCAGGCCGGCACGAATATGCGCGCATGGACCTTCATCATCCTGCGCAATCTCTATCTGTCGCAGATGCGCCGCGCCCGCTTCAAGGGCGAGTGGGACGATCTGGTGGCGGACCGCATCCTCGCCGCACCGGCGAGCCAGGACCGGCATGTCGAGCTTTCGGACATGCAGCGCGCACTGCTCCACCTGCCGCAGCCCCAGCGCGAGGCGCTGATCCTCGTCGGCGCAGGCGGCTTCGCCTATGAAGAAGCGGCCGAGATCTGCAACGTCGCCGTCGGCACGATCAAGAGCCGCGTCGCCCGCGGCCGCGTTGCGCTCGAAGCGCTGCTGACCGAAGGCCAGCTGCCGACCCGCGCGTCGCACCCCGGCAACGGTGACCAGACCGCGCTCGAGGCGATCATGGGCGAGGTTCAGGAACTCAGCCGAGACCGCTGATCGGAGGCTGAGCGGCAACAATCGAGACACACCCCGAAGGCGAGGACCTGAAAGTCCAAGCCAGCGCGGTGCTGATCCTACCTATTTCGCGGGAGGTTCGCCGACCCGATGCGTTGGTACTGAGACCCGCTCGGGTCAGTGCCTGCTGGTCATCCGGTCGAGCAGGTGGATGTATCCGTCGAACTCGTCCGGCAATGCGGGTGCGCCATCAAAGCTGTCGCGCAGTGCGTTTCCGATCGCATCCTGGGGCCGAGGGGGACGCACCACGACCCCCCGCGACTTGCTCGCGTCGGTTCCGCTTTCTGCGGCTTGCCGGGGTGACGAAGTAATCATCGCGCTAACAACTCGACATATTGATTTTTGTTGCTTTCTTCGCGCGCTTTTGTCGTTGCGGGGGTGTCACCAACCGAAGCAGGAGTGCTTGCATGGACCTGAATTCGGCGATCCGACGTGCCGGTGCGCACTCTCCGTTTCTCGCGCGGTTGCTTGAGCAAGAGGCGGCGCTGCTCGACGGAGCGTGGCTCGACGATCCCATCGCGCATGCCCGTGTCGACGATGTCGAGATGCCCGTCGCGCGACGGCTCCGGATCGAGCGCCGACGGGTGGCACTGCTGGTGGCGCTGGGCGACTTGTCCGGTGCCTTTGACCTCAGGCGCGTTACCGGGCTGCTCTCCGCATTTGCCGACCAGGCACTCGATACCGCGATCCGCACGGCGATCGAGGAGCGTACGCCGGGTGCGCCCGTCCTGGGTTTCACGGCGATCGCATTGGGAAAGCAGGGCAGCCGGGAGCTGAATTATTCCTCGGATATCGATCCGATCCTCCTGTTCGATCGCGCGACCCTGCCGCACCGTGCCGGGGAAACGCCGGACGAGGCGGCGATCAAGATCGCGCGGCGTGCCACCGAACTGCTCCAGGCGCGCGACGGCGACGGCTATGTCCTTCGCGTCGATCTTCGGCTGCGACCCGCCCCGGAAGCCTCGCCGATCGCGCTGCCGGTCGGCGCCGCCATCAGCTATTATGAATCGCAGGCACTGCCGTGGGAGCGCGCCGCCTTCATCCGCGCTCGTGCAGCGGCCGGCGATGTGTCGCTGGGGCGGCGTTTCCTGGTCGCCCTCCGCCCGTTCGTATGGCGCCGCGCGCTTGATTACGGCGCGGTTGCCGAGATCCGCCAGATCACAGGCCGTATCCGGGATCATTACGCACAGGGACAGGCGTTCGGCCCGGGCTTCGACCTCAAGCGCGGGCGGGGCGGGATTCGGGAGGTGGAGTTCTTCGCCCAGGTTCACCAGTTGATCCACGGCGGCCGCGACCGCAGCTTGCGGGCACCCGCAACGCTGGATGCCCTCGCCGCGCTGGCCGATGCCGGCTGGATCACGCCCGAGCAGGCATCCACGCTCGCGCAGGGCTACACGCTTTTCCGCACCATCGAGCACCGGCTGCAGATGGTCGACGATCGCCAGACGCACAGCCTGCCGGAAGGACGGGAGGCGCTCGACAATGTCGCCCGGCTGCACGGGCTCGATGACGGCGCCGCGCTCCTCGACCTCCTGCGGCCGCACGTGGATGCGGTTGCCGCAGTCTATGACACGCTGGGTGCCACCGACCGGCCGGCCGTGCCCGCGGACGCGCAGCTGCTGGAAGAGCGTTTGCGCGAACTTGGCTTCGACCCTGCCGACCAGGCCACGCGACGGATCGCCGACTGGCGCAGCGGTCGCTATCCCGCGCTGCGCAGCCCCGCCGCCCGGACCGCGCTGGAGGCGGCCCTGCCCGGCATGCTCGCCAGCCTGGCCACGGCCAGCGATCCCTATCAGGCCTTGATCCGGCTGGACGGGATGCTGGGGCGGCTGCCCAGCGCCATCAACCTGTTCCGGCTGCTCGAGGCGCAGCCGGCGCTGGCCCGGCTGCTCAGTGCCATCCTGTGTCACGCCCCCACGCTCGCGGAAGCGCTCTCCCGGCGGGCCACGCTGCTGGACGGACTGATGGACGCAAGCGCGCTGGAGCCGGTGGGGGAGGTGGCCGAACTCGCGGCCGAGATGGCACCGCGGGAGAAGGGCGCGTCCTATGAGGCTGTCCTCGACCATGTTCGCGCGGTCGTCGGCGAAAAGCGCTTTGCTCTGGGCGCGCAGATCATCGCGGCAACCAGCGATCCGCTGACGGTCGCGGCAGGCTATGCCCGTGTGGCGGAGGCTGCCATCGACACGCTGGTCACGGCTACCGTCGCGGAATTTGCTGCGCAGCATGGCCACGTGCCGGACAGCGAGCTCGTGATCGTCGCGCTTGGGCGGCTCGGCGGAGGGCTGCTCACCCATGCGTCCGATCTCGACCTCGTCTATCTCTTCACCGGCGACTACCGCGCGGAATCCGATGGCCCGAAGCCTCTCGGGGCGGTGCTCTATTATAATCGGCTCGCGCAGCGGGTGAGCGCGGCGCTCTCCGTCCCGACCGCGTCCGGGCCGCTGTACGAGATCGACACCCGCCTGCGGCCCTCGGGCGCGCAGGGGCCGCTGGTCGTGTCGCTGGAAGGGTTCGCCCGCTACCAGCGAGAGAGTGCCTGGACCTGGGAGCATATGGCGCTGACGCGGGCGCGGCCGGTGTTCGGATCGGAGGCGGCGCGTGCACAGGTCGCCGGGATTATCCGCGGCGTCCTGGAAGGCGACCGGCCCGAGCGCGACATCGTGACCGAGGCACGGGAAATGCGGGCGGAGATTGCGCTGCACAAGCCGGGTGGCGGGCCGCTGGATGTCAAGCTCGCGCCGGGGGGGCTCGTCGACCTGGAGTTTGCGGTGCATGCCCAGCAACTCGTTCACCGCACTGGCTTTTCCCCCAATTTGCCCACCGCGACGGCTGCGCTCGAAGCAGAGGGGCTGCTTCCCCAGGGCATGGTAGAGGCGCACGCCCTGCTTACCCGGGCGCTGGTGACGATGCGGTTGGTCGCCCCCGATGCGCAGCTGCCGCCGCCGGCGTCCCGGGCCCTGGTTGCCCAGGCGCTGGGGCAGGCGGATTGGGACAGCGCGGTTGCCTCGCTCGATGCGGCGCGGCAACGGGTGGCCGCCGCATGGGCAAAGGTAAGCGGAGCAGAGGACAGGGCATGAACCAGGGTGATGCGATTCCGGCGGTGACGCTGACGGGGAGCGACGGTACCCGCTTTGACCTGTCCACGGTGCGGCCGGCGGTGGTCTATTTCTATCCCAAGGCGGACACGACCGGCTGCACGCGGGAGGCGATCGACTTTGGCGACCTCGCGCCGCAGTTCCGGGAACTGGGCGTCGAGGTGATCGGCGTGTCGAAGGACCCGCCCGCCAAGCTCGAGCGCTTCATCGCCAAGCACGATCTTGCCGTCCGGCTCGCCAGCGACGACGGCACGGCGTGCGAGGCGTTCGGCGTCTGGGGCGAAAAGAAGCTCTACGGGCGCGTCTACATGGGGATTGAGCGAGCGACCTTCCTGTTCGACGCCGACGGGCGGCTGGTGCAGGCGTGGCGCAATGTGAAGGTACCGGGCCATGCGGAGGCGGTGCTGACGGCGGCTCGGGCACTGAAGACCGCCGGGTGACGAGCATCGCGCAGGCCTGCCGGGCAGTCCTGGAACTCGCAGACCCGCGTGCCAAGGTGAAAGCGGCCCGCGCGACGGCACGCGCGTGGAAGCGCGGAGCGCTGGCGTTTGAATTCGACGTGGTGATGCCGGACCGGCCCGGGCGGCCGGAGCGTCCCGAACTGCTGCCGCCCAACCGCATGCCCAAGCGCGGGCGGGGTTCGGAGCATGGCCGGATCGCCCTTCTCCACGCGCTGGCGCACATCGAGTTCGTCGCGATCGACCTTGCGTTTGACGCAGCGGGTCGTTTTGGTGGCGAGTTCCCGCGCGGCTTCATCGACGACTGGATCGGCGTCGGGGCGGATGAAGCGATGCATTTCGCGCTGCTCGAACGCCGGCTGCGCCAGCTTGGCAGCCACTATGGCGCGCTGCCCGCGCACGACGGTTTGTGGGACTCTGCGACCGATACCGCGCACGATGCGCTGGCCCGGCTCGCGGTCGTGCCGATGGTGCTCGAAGCGCGCGGGCTAGACGTTACGCCGGCAACAGTCGAGCGCGCACGGATCGCCGGCGATGAGCCCACCGCCCGCATCCTGCACCGCATCTACACCGATGAAATCCGGCATGTTTTTGCTGGCACGAAATGGTTCCAAGCGCGTTGTAAAACCGACCGAATCATCCCTGCGCCGCATTGGCAGGCGCTGGTCCGGCTTCATTTTCGCGGGTCCATTAAGCCGCCGTTCAACGATTCAGCGCGCGCCCATGCCGGTCTAACGCGGGATTATTACCTACCGCTTGCAGAAAGCTGATCCGTCGGGTCAACCAACGGACGTCAAGGCGCGGAGGGGCTGCAGCTGCGACATCGATGGATCGCGAACGGGTAGCGCCGTTCGCGAAAGCATGGATCGCCGAACTCACTATGAATATCAGCAACGTCGTCTCAGCTAACGCTACACTTTCGAAGCGGTTCCGCCGTTTCTTTACGTTTCGCGATTTCATCCTGCACGATGGCCGTACGCAGCGCCGCGTGCGGATTGCAGCGCGAACTCAAGCGGTTGCTGCGGCCTTTGCTGCCCTCACTCTCGGCTTTTCCGGCTATGGCGTTGCGAACGCGGCGGTCGACACCGCCGTCGCCGCCGGCCTGACCAAGCCTTCCAGCGATGCGGCCACCGTCGCGGAGATGCAGCACCAGATCCGGGTCATGCAGGCGAACGTCGCCGAGATCCGCGAAGTCGCTGCCGCGCACGCCGCACGCATCGATCATCGCCAGGCCATGATCGCGGCCGTGCTGACGGGCGAGGGGGATCCCGAAGCTCTCGCCGACGCCGCACTCGCGCCGCTGCCGCAGGGCAGCAAGGCCGTCGCCAGCGTCACCGCACCGCTTCATCGCGTCGAGCAGCGCCAGGTAATGCTGGCAGCGCAGGCGCAGAAGGTTGCTGCCGAGCGCTATGCCGAAGCCAGCAAACAGCTCCGCAAGCTGGGTCTTCGCCCGGAAAAGCTGGCAGTCGGCGGCCCGTATGAGCCGGTGAGCGCGGCCGAGGCGGCTGCGATCACCACCGCGTCGAACGAGGCGGACTCCCAGTTCCGCAACCTGTTCATGACCTGGAAGAAGCTCGACACGCTCGAGCAGGCGGCGATCGCGATCCCGTCGCTCCAGCCGGTCGACAACATCAAGCTTTCCAGCAACTTCGGTGTTCGCTCCGACCCGTTCCGCGGCACCGCCGCGATGCACGCCGGTATCGATCTTCCCGGACCCGTGGGAACGCCGGTCTACGCGACCGCCGACGGTATCGTCGGCCGCGCGCAGCGCGCCGGCGGCTACGGCAACCTGGTCGAACTGAACCATGGCAAGGGCATCCAGACCCGTTACGGCCATCTTTCCAAGATCCTGGTGAGCCCGAACAGCCGCGTGCGTCGCGGTCAGCTGATCGGCCTGATGGGCTCCACCGGTCGTTCGACCGGCAGCCACCTCCATTACGAGGTTCGCGTCGACGGCGCCGCAGTGAACCCGATCCCCTATCTTCAGGCGGGTGACCAGCTGCTCGCGGCCCAGGATCGCGCAGCGCGCAACCGCCAGCTGGGCGTCGGCGGCCCGGCGAACTGATACCCTGATTTCAGAGACGGAGAGGAGAGGGGCCACGGCGACCGCATGGTTGCCGATGGCCCCCGTACCTCTTATCTCGACACAATGGCCACCAACCCTGTTTCCGACGTCGTCCCCGCCCCCGCGGTCGGACTGACCCCCTCCGCCGCAGCGCGCGTCGCCGCCATTGCGGAGCGGCAGGGCAAGCCCGCCGTCCTGCGTCTCTCCGTCGAGGGCGGCGGCTGTTCCGGCTTTCAATATCGGTTCGGCCTGGCCGATGGCCCGGAAGGCGACGACAGCGTGACCGAGACGGACGGCGTCCGGCTGGTCGTCGATTCGATGAGCCTGGATCTCGTCCGCGGAGCGCAGGTCGACTTCGTGGAATCGCTGGGCGGCGCAGCGTTCAAGGTCGAAAATCCCAATGCCGCGTCCGGATGCGGCTGCGGCACCAGCTTCTCGATCTGACGCCCAAGCGTGCGCATCGTCACCTACAACGTCAACGGCATCAAGGCGCGCCTGCCGCGCCTGCTGGAGTATCTTGCCGAGCAGTCGCCCGACGTCGTGTGCCTGCAGGAGCTCAAGTCGAGCGACGAGACCTTCCCGGAGGCTGAGATCCGCGCTGCCGGCTATGGCGCGGTCTGGCACGGACAGAAAGGCTTCAACGGCGTGGCCGTGCTCGCCAAGGGCGTCGATCCGATCGAGCGGCACCGCGGGCTCGCGGGGGAACCTGAGGACGAGCATAGCCGCTATCTGGAGGCGGAGGTCGACGGGGTGGTGATCGCCTCGATCTACCTGCCCAACGGCAACCCCGTGCCTGGCCCGAAGTTCGACTACAAGCTGCGCTGGATCGAGCGCCTGTCCAGGCACGCGCGTGCGCTGCTCGGGGAGGAGCGGCCGGTGGTGCTGGCAGGCGATTATAATGTCATCCCGAACGACGACGATGTATATTCCGTGCGCGCTATGGCAAGTGACGCGCTGATGCAGCCGGAATCGCGGCAGGGCTATCGTGCGCTGCTGGCGCAGGGTTGGACCGACGCGCTTCGGACCCGTTTTCCCAAGGGTGGAGTGTGGACCTTCTGGGACTATCAGGCCGGCGCATGGCAGCGCGACGCGGGGTTCCGCATCGACCACCTGCTGCTGAGCCCGGTTGCCGCCGACCGGTTGCAGGACGCGGGCGTCGACAAGGACTATCGGGGTCGTGAGAAGGCCAGCGATCACGCACCCACCTGGGTCCGATTGCGGTGAGGCATCTCGGCTGCGCCGTAGCTGCGGCAGCCTTGTTGAGCCCGTTTGCGGCACAAGCACGCGAGTATTGCCCCACCCGGCCCAGCCTGGGCGAGAACCCTTGCGTGATGGAAAAGGGCAAGCTGTCCGTCGAGACTGCCTTCGCGGACTGGGAGCATGACCGCAGCG
Source organism: Sphingomonas sp. 3-13AW (assembly GCF_049311085.1). Lineage (NCBI taxonomy): Bacteria > Pseudomonadati > Pseudomonadota > Alphaproteobacteria > Sphingomonadales > Sphingomonadaceae > Sphingomonas > Sphingomonas sp. 3-13AW. The sequence goes on from NZ_JASNVZ010000010.1 coordinate 73,671, forward strand.
CCGAGGAGCGTAGCGATACCCTCCTGATCGCGGACACGCTGTTGCGCTTCGGCGTCAGTGACCGGGCGGAATTGCAGCTGGAGTGGCAGCCCTATGGTCGTGCGGTGACGCGTGACCGGCTGCTGGGCCAAACGGAGCGCAAGGACCGCGTCGGTGACGTGACGCTTGGCGCTCGGGTCAACCTCGCCAATCCCGATGGCTCCGGTTTCTCCTGGGCAGTGCAGCCGTCGCTGACCCTCCCTGTCGGGCGCCAGCCGATCGGCGGCGGCGACTGGGCCGCGAGCCTGATCGTGCCGCTATCCCACGAGCTTAGCGACACCGTGACGCTGGAGCTCACGTCGGAGGTCGCCGGCGAGGTCGACGAGGACGGGCATGGCCGGCATCTGGCCTATGGCAACATCATCGGCCTGGAAGTGGCGCTCACGGATGCGCTCACAACGTCGCTTGAAGGCGAAGTGCGGCGAGACGACGACCCCTTGGAGCCGGCGACCTATGTTCGCGGCGGGCTTTCGCTTGCGTGGATGACGAACGACGACACGCAGCTGGACGTCGGCACGGCAGTGGGGCTGAACCACGATACGCCCGACCTGCGCCTCTACGCCGGGATCGCCCGGCGCTTCTAGCGAGCCTTCGCCGCTAATCGAGCATTGCGGCGATGCTCCGGACGCTGCGCAGATTGCGGGTCGTCCAGATCCCCTTGCCGGGGCCAGTCCCCATCCTGGAACGGCCGGCGCCGTCCCCGAAATAGAGCCACAGGGCGTCTCCTCGCAGCTCGACGCGCTCCCGGCCGTTGGCGCGAGCCCGTAGCGCCGCCGCATCGTCCGGGCTGGCGGGCTGTTTGCCGATGCAGAGCATGACCAGGTTCGGCTCGCGTTCCTCCTCTTCGGCAAAAGGGTGGGCGTCCAGATAGGCCGACCACTGCGAGGCGCTCCGGACGACCACATCCACGGCAAAGCCGAAGCGCCGCTCGATTGCTTCTTCAAGGACGGTCTCCACGGTCGACCCGGGGGCGTCGCTGGCCAGGACCAGGTTCCCGCTAGCCACATAGGTTCGGACATTTGCGAACCCGGCTTCTTCCGCCAGCGTCCTCAAATCGGCCATCGGCACCCGTCGGTGACCACCGACATTGATCCCACGTAAAAGGGCGATGTAGCTCGGCATTACGACCTGCTGCTGTTGCCCCGTCAGGATAGCAAATCGCCCGCGCACGGCCAGTGTCCGGGGCCGGGCATTGCGAACGGCCGACCGGGCGTGTTTCGCCATCAGTCAGTAAAAACCGCCACCGTTCGGCGGCAAGCCGTGCCATCATAGAAATCGGCATCAGCTAAGCTATTGAAAATACAGTAATCGAGTGTTTGGCACGCATGATGCACTGCCTTGTTCGTTAGCCGATTGGCTGCTGGTTCAAGGAGAAACGATCATGACCATTCGTGTTGTTGCCGCTGCTGCTGCCCTGGTCTTCGGCGTCGCAACTGTCGCGGCGCCTGCCTTCGCCGAGCCGCGCACGGTCCCGGCGCCGACCCTCGTCGCACCCGCCGGGAGCGTGGACACGTCGGCTTCGACGCAGGTCGCCAAGAAGAAGAAGGAGACGCGCTATTGCACCGAAACGAGGATTACCGGCTCGCTGCTGCCCCACAAATATTGCGCAACCCGTGAACAGTGGCTGCGCGACGGCTACGATCCGCTCGACTATCTGAAGCACTAAGTCCCGGTGATCGCCGGGGGCAGGGCCCGCCCCCGGCACCGCCGTCACAGGTCTCGCTGATAGACCTGGTAGATGCGATTGACCTTGCTGTTGATGGCATCGGCGATCGCGATCATTCCCTGGTTGTCGTCCAGGACCCAGCCGATTTCGCCCCGGCTTGCGCCATAATGGGCGATCGCGTCCCGCCGGATATATTCGATCATCATGAAGGCGAGCTGGCTCGCCATCCGCGACGACTGCAGTCGCTTGAGCACGCCCATCAGCGGCACGCGCATCGTCCGGACCTTCGGCTTGCGGAGCCACAGCAGCAGCTTGGCCCAGCCGAACGGCAGCAGCGAACCGTTCAGCGGCTTGATCGCTTCGTTCATGTCCGGGAGCGTGATCATGAACGCGACCGGTTCCCCATCCAGTTCCGCGATCCGGATCAGGTCTTCGAATACGATCGGCTTGAGCTTCTTGCCGACGTCATCGATTTCGGGCTGCGTCAGCGGCACAAAGCCCCAATTGTCTGACCATGCATCGTTGAGAATAGCCAGGATCACGGCCGCTTCCTCGGCAAAGCGGCTCTTGTCGACCTTGCGGATACGGATGCGCGCGTTCTTTTCGCCCGACTGGATCACGCGGTTGATGATCGGCGGAAACGTCTGCGTGATGTCGAGTTCATAGGTGATGAGCTGCTTGGCGGGCTGATAGCCGGCAGCTTCGATCCAGCCCTGATATTGCGGGAGGTGGTGGCCCATCAGCACCGTCGGGCTGTGATCATGCCCCTTCACCAACAGGCCCGGTTCTTCCCAGATGGAAAGGCTCACGGGGCCGATCGCCCGGGTCATCCCCTTGGCGCGCAGCCACGCCTCCGCGGCTGCGATCAGCGCCTGCGCAGTGGCTTCATCCTCTGCCTCGAACATGCCCCAGAAGCCGACGCCCGGACCAAAGCCCTGCTCCGGGGGCATGGTCAGGGCGAGCGTGTCGAGATGTGCAGAGATGCGCCCGACGATCTTGCCGTCGCGCTCGGCCAGCATCAACTGCACCTCCGCATGGCTGAACCAGCCGTTTTTCTTGGGATCGATCATGCCCGCCACTTCGCTCTTGAGCGGCGGTACCCAGTTCGGATCCTTGGCATAGAGGCGGAACGGCAAGTCGATGAATGCTTTGCGGTCCGCCCGGGACTGGACAGGACGGATCGTTGGTTGGGTGGCCACACATGCCTCCGGAAGAAGATGAATGGCTCGCATGTAGCTTCGGCAGTGGTCGAAGGCGAGGGGACGGATCGCCTACGGTCGTAACTGTGATTGATTCAAGTCATCACCGGCAGTGGGCAGGTGCCTGTAAATGCCACGCTGTCGCCACTATCTCTGGGCAATGGAACAGGCCATGGAACCCACGCTCACCTTTTCGCGTGATGCGGCGGACGCCCGCGCATCCGAGCCCAAGCTGCGCATCGTCGACGACAAGACGATGCTGCGCGCCGCGGCCGATCTGACGCGCGACCTCAGCGCACCGCGACCGGCGCTCTACTGGGGCGACCTCATCGCTTCCGCAGTGGTGGGCTATGGCGCGCTCGTCGCAGCGGTGCTCGCGCCCTCGACAGCGCTCATGGTGGTGGCAGCGGCGGTGTCGGTGCTGGCGCTCTATCGCGCACTGCTGTTCATCCACGAAGTCAGCCACATGAAGCATGCAGCCCTGCCGGGCTTCCGGCTCGGCTGGAACCTGATCGCCGGCATCCCGATGATGGTGCCGTCCTTCATGTATGAGGGCGTGCACAACCTGCACCATGCCAAGACGCGCTATGGCACGGCGGACGATCCCGAATATCTGCCGCTCGCGCTGATGAAGCCGTGGACGCTGCCGGTGTTCATCCTCGTCTCGCTGCTGGCGCCGATCGGGCTGCTGATCCGCTTCGCGATCCTGTCGCCGCTGTCGTGGCTTTCGCCCAAGCTACGCGACCTGGTGATTGCACGCTATTCGTCGCTGTCGATCAACCCGTCCTTCCGTCGCCGCATTCCGGCCGGCGAGCAGCGGGTGCTGTTCGACCGCCTCGATGCCGCTGCCAGCGTCTGGGCGATCGGCCTTCTGGCGATGGTCGCGACCGGCGTGATCCCGATGCGCGGCTTCCTCATCGGCCTGGGCATCGGTTCGGCCGTGGCGCTCCTCAACCAGGTTCGCACGCTGGTGGCGCACCTGTGGGAGAATGAGGGCGAGCAGATGACCGTCACCGCCCAGTATCTGGACTCGGTCAACGTACCGCCGCCGGGGCTCCTGCCGGCGCTGTGGGCCCCGGTGGGGCTGCGCTACCACGCACTCCACCACCTGCTGCCGAGCCTGCCGTACCACGCGCTGGGTGAGGCGCACCGCCGGTTGAGCGAAGTGCTGGAGCAGGAGTCGCCCTATCACAAGGCGAGCTACCGAAGCGCCCTGGGCCTCATGCATCGGATCGGGCGGAGCACGATGGTTCGCCGCTGAGGCAGTCGATCGCAGAACAGGAAAAAGGGCGGTCCCACCGGGGCCGCCCTTTTTCGTTGTCGCTGCTCGGGCTGCTGTCGCGGCCCGGGAGGCGGCGAACTCGCTACTCCTCGGTTCGGATGAGGACCAGTTCGCCGATGAGCAGGAACAGGAGGAACGGCGCCCATGCCGCGAGGAAGGGCGGGTAGGCGCCCAGATTGCCCATCGCGAGGGCGAAGTTGTCGGCTACGAAATAGGCGAAGCCCAGGCCCATGCCGATCACGGCGCGGACGAACAGCCGACCGGAGCGGGCGACACCGAAACCGGCGACCGCGCCCAGCAGCGGCATCAGCACCGACGACAAGGGGCTCGACAGCTTGTGCCACAGCGCGCCCTCCAGCGCCTTGGTCGGACGGCCGGCGGCGTTGAGGTCGGCGATCGCCTCCCGCAGCGCGTCGAACGACAGGCTGTCGGGATCCACGGTGGCGAGGGTGAACTGGTCGGGCCGGACGCCAGAGGCGGCGTGCAGCGTGCCGAGCGACTTCACCTCGCCGGTCGCGACGTTGAAGCGCACGGCGCCGTCCACGCGCCACTCGCGGCCGTTGAAGCGGCCCTGCTTGGCAGTCAGGATCGACAGCAGCCGGCCGCCCCGACGCTCGTAGACGGTGATGTCGTTGAGCACGGCGGCATTGCCACGGCCGTCGATGCGCTCGACCCGGATCAGGTTGGCGCCGTCGCGTACCCAGACGTTGCTGCGGGTGCCGCTGTCGACCGGCACGGCACCATAGTCGACCCGTTCCCACTGGGTGAGGGTCGCGGTCGCGCGCGAGACGATGCGGTCGTTGAACAGGAAGGAGATCGCCGCGACGCCGAGGCTTGCCACCAGCAGGGGTGCCAGCACCTGGTGCGCCGACAATCCCGACGCCTTCATCGAGATGATCTCGCTGTTCTGGTTGAGCTGCATCAGCGTCAGGATCGTGCCCAGCAGCACCGAGAAGGGCAGGAAGCGCGCGATGATCTGCGGCATGCGCAGCGACACATACTGCCAGACCTGCGCGTCGGTGTTGCCGGGGTAGGCGAGGATCTTGGCGCTCTCGCTCAGCAAGTCGAGCGCCTGGAGCACCAGAACGAGCGCGGCGAGGATGCCGAAGGTGCGGACCAGGAACAGCCGCACCATGTAGAGCGCGATCGTCTTGGACGGGAAAGGCGAGTTCAGCTTCATGCGGCCGCCCCACGCTTGCGGCGGCGCCCTGGCAGGCGGCTCATCAGCGCCTTCAGCCCCTTATCGAACGCCTTTTCAAGCGCACCGATCGGCTGCCCGCCCGGCACATAGGCGATCGTATAGTACATCCAGAAAACGAGCCCCGCGAAGATCAGGAACGGCCCCCACAGCGCGATCAGCGGATCGATCCGGCCGAGCGATCCGAACGCCTCCGCATATTCGTTCACCTTGTGATAGGTGACGATCATCACGATCGACAGGAACACCCCCAGCGCCGAGTTCGATCGCTTTGGCGGGACGCCCAGCGCCAGCGCCAGCATCGGCAGCAGGAACATCGTCGCGACCTCTACCAGGCGGAAGTGGAAGTTCGCACGCGCACTGGCTCGGGTCTCTGCAGGTTGCCCCTTATCGCGACCGATGATCGCCAGTTCCGGCAGCGTCCGTTCAAGGTCGCGACCCCCGCGCGCGCGGAAGTTGCCGAACTTGGGCAGGTCGATCGGCAGGTCGTGCGAGGTGAAGCTCAGCACACGCGGCGCGCGAAAGCCCGGCTGGTCGTGCAGCAGGGTGCCGTTGGTCAGGCGGAAGATGATCGTGTTGGGGTCGTCGGTGGCGAGGAACTGGCCGCGCTCTGCGGTCGCGGCGACCCAGCCACCCTTGGGCGGCGCCACGCGCACGAAGATGCCGGACAGCTCGGCGCCGCCCTTGTGGCTCTCCTCGATCCGCAGCGTCATGCGGTTGCCGAGGTTGGTGAACTCGCCGATCTTGATCGAGGCGCCGAGCGCACCGGAGCGCAGCTCGAACCGCAGGCCCTCGTAATTATAGCGTGCCCAGGGCTGGACGAAGCCGACGATGGTGAGGTTCAGCAGCGCGAGTGCGATCGCGTAGAGATAGGGGGTGCGCAGCAACCGCCCATAGCTCATGCCCACGCCGCGCAGCACGTCGAGCTCCGAGGTGGTGGCAAGCTTGCGGAAGGCGAGCAGCACGCCCAGCATCAGGCCGATCGGAATGCCGAGGCCAAGATATTCCGGCAGCAGGTTGGCGAGCATCCGCCACACGACGCTGACCGGTCCGCCTTCCGACGCAACGAAGTCGAACAGCCGCAGCATGCGGTCGAGCACCAGCAGCATCGCCGCGATGACGAGTGTCGAGAACAGCGGCACCGCGATGAGACGCGCCATGTAGCGATCGATCGACTTCATGCGGGGCGCGGCATACCTTTGAGGGGCTGGAAGCGGAAGTCCCGAGCTATAACGAAGGGGCCGGCTCGCGCCAGCCCCTCCCGGTCCATCAGCCGAGAACGCCTACCGCCTTGCCGGCGGCCTGGAACATGCCCAGGATCGTCTGGATCTGCTCCGACGTGTGCTCCGCGCAGAGCGAGCAGCGCAGCAGATAGGTGCCGGCCGGGGTCGCGGGCGGGCGTGCCATGTTGACGTAGAGACCGCCTTCCAACAGCGCCTGCCACATCGCGACCGCCTGGGTCTGGTCGTCCAGGATCACCGCGATGATCGCCGAATCCGCATTCTCGGTGCCGAGGCGGAAGCCCATCTCCTTCAGGCCGGCGTGCAGCGTTCGTGCGCTTTCCCACAGGCGTGCACGCTTCTCGTGCGCCTGGCTGAGCTTGCGGATCGAGACGGCCGCGGTCGCGACGACCGAAGGCGGCAGCGAGGCGGTAAAGATATAGGGGCGGCAGGCGAGACGGATCGCTTCGAACTTCGGGTGGTTCGAAACGCAAAAGCCGCCGACGGTGCCGACCGACTTGGAGAAGGTGCCGACGACGAAATCGACATCACCCTCGCAGCCCTGCGCCTCGTACACGCCGCGGCCGTTCGGCCCGTAGAAGCCCATCGAATGCGCTTCGTCGGACAGCACCATCGCGCCATGCTTCTTGGCGACGGCGACCATCTCCTTGAGCGGGGCGACGTCGCCGAGCATCGAATAGACGCCCTCGAGCACCACGAGCTTGCCGGCCTCCTTGGGCAGGCGACCGAGGCGCTTGTCGAGGTCGGTAATGTCGTTGTGGCGGAAGCGGACGATCTCCGCATTGCCCTGCTTGCAGCCGTCGTAGATCGAGGCGTGGCTGTCGGCATCTAGGATCACATACTCGCCCTTGCCGGCGAGCGTGGAGATCATGCCCAAATTGGCCATGTAGCCCGTCGAGAACACGATCGCCCCCGACACCCCGTAGAAATCGCGCAGTGCCTGCTCAACTTCCATATGGTCGCGGAAGGTGCCGTTGAGCATGCGGCTGCCGTTGGTCCCGGAGCCGAACTGGTCGAGCGCGTCCTTGCCGGCCTGGATGACGTCCGGGTCGAACGTCATGCCCATATAGTTGTAGGTGCCGAGCAGGATCGTGTCGCGACCGGCGATGACTGCCTCGGTCGGCGACTTAACCTGGTCCATGACGATGGCGAACGGGTCCGTCACCCCACTGTCGAGCAGCGCCTGGCGTTCGGCGATCAACCCGTCGAACTTGCTCATCAGGTCACGCTCCGCCTCGACCTCGGGCGGGTCGACGGGGAGCTGGTGCTGGGTGGCGGCGGCTTCGGTCATCTGTACTTTCCTGGCACCGTTCGTGCAGGTCGGGTGCAGGCGCATGCACGGCGCCCGACCCGTCCTTTCGAACTTAGTCCTGCTTGAGCTTGGCGACGGCGTCGGTGAGCTGCCCGACGGTCTCGATCTCAGCCTGCATGTTCATCGTGATGAGGATGTCGAACTCGTCCTCGACGGCGGCGACGAAGTCCATCACGGTCAGGCTGTCCCATTCGAGATCCCCCGCAAAGGTCGTGGTTTCGCTCAGCGCCACGCCCTTCTTGTTGAACGGCTCGATCAGGCGGGAGACGGTTTCGAAGATGGCGGCGCGATCGCTCACAGGGCGTCCTTTGCAGATGGATCGGATCCTGCACGGCGTGGCGCAGAAATCCGGCACGATTTTGGCGCTCTATAGCAGCCGGTGCTCGCGATACCATGCCGCGGTGGCGGCGAGACCGTCGGCGGTCGCGATCCGGGGGCGCCATAACGCTTCCGGGGGACGTGCGTCGAGCGAAGATGTCCAGTCGGGATGCGCCATATAGGCGGCCCGGTCCGGCGTCAGCTTTGCCTTGGGCCCGCGTGCCATGCGGTCGATCCGCGCGCCCAGTCGCAGCAATCCGGCCGGGAGCGATATCGGCAGCACACGCCGGCCGACGGCGGTGCCGATCGCGCGCGCAAAGCCCGCGTGGGTCCAGGCGCCGGGCGTGCCGTCGTCGGGTTCGTAGACGACGCGGCCGGTATCGCGGTCGGCCAAGGCGAGGAGCAGGCCCGCGAGGTCGTCGACGTGGATCAGCGAGAGGCGGCCCGCCGGCGGCATCGCCACCACGCCGAACCGCGCCATCCGGAACAGGTCCAGCATCTCCAGGTCGCCGGGACCATAGACGGCCGGCGGCCGCACCATCGTCCAGGCCAGGGAGGAGGCGCGGACTGCGTCCTCCGCGCCGGCCTTGGAGCGGCCATAGTCGGAAAGCCCGGGCTCCCGTGCAGCGAGCGAGGAGACGTGGACGAAACGCTCGACGCCAGCTGCTTCGGCCGCCGCGAGTACCGCGCGGGTGCCCTCGACGTTGCCCTGCGTAAAACCCTCCGGCGTGGGTGCGTTCACTACGCCGGCGATGTGGATCACGGCGTCGGCCCCGGCGACCAGCTCGCCAAGGGCAGCAGGGGTGTCGAGCGCGCCCGCAACCCAGGTGACGCCGGCCTGGGGCGGCTGCGGCCGGCGGGTGAGGGCGCGGACGCTATGTCCCGCCTCCAGCGCCAGTGCGAGCGTGCGGCGGCCGACGAAGCCGGTGGCGCCGGTAATCGCGAGCGTGGTCACGCCACGACCATATGGTTGCGATGCACGAGCGCCGCGCGCGGGGCATGGCCCAGGATCGCTTCCAGCTCCTCGCTGCGACGGCCGACGATGCGGACCGCTTCGTCCGCGTCATATTCGCTCAAGCCGCGAGCGATGGGCTGGCCGCTCTCGTCCAGGATCATCACCAGGTCGCCGCGGGCGAAGCTGCCCTCGATCCGGGTGGCGCCGGCCGGAAGCAGGCTGCGGCCGTCCTGAAGTGCGCGGGCGGCGCCCGAATCGATGTGAATGGTGCCGCAGGCGATCAGCCGACCCTGAAGCCACGCCTTGCGCGCAGGCTGGGCGGGGCGGGCGACGAAGACGGTTCCGCGGCCGGTTTCGGCAAAGCGCGACAGCGGCCGCTCGACCCGGCCAGAGGCGATGGCGAGGTGCGCGCCGGCGGCGGTCGCGATCCTGGCAGCCTGGACCTTGGACACCATGCCGCCCGATCCCATGCCGGAGGCGGAGCGCGTGTCGGCCATCGCCTCGATCGCGGCGTCGATCCGCTCGACCCGCTCGATGAAGCGTGCATCCGGGTCATGGGTGGGGTTGCGGTCGTAGAGCCCGTCGATGTCGGACAGCAGCACCACGCCATCGGCTCCTGCCGCCTGGCCGACGCGCGCCGCCAGGCGATCGTTGTCGCCGAAGCGGATTTCCTCGGTCGCAACGCTGTCATTTTCGTTGACGACCGGCACTACGCCCAGCGTCAGCAGCCGGCTGAGCGTCGCCGAGACGTTCAGATACCGCCGCCGCTGCTCGAGATCGTCGAGCGTCACCAGCAGCTGCGCCGCCGAAAGCCCCTGTGCGCCGAGCAGCTCGGCCCAGGCGCCCGACAGCGCGATCTGTCCGGTCGCGGCGGCGGCCTGGGCGTCCTCCAGGCTGGCGCGGCCGCCCTTCGGGAGACCCAGCCGCCGGGCCCCGAGCGCGATCGCGCCAGAGGAAACGACGACCACCTGCTGGCCGGCGGCGTGGCGTTCGGCGATGTCCGCGACCAGCCCCGCCAGCCAGTCGCGCCGGATCGCGCCGGCCGCGTCGACCAGCAACGCGGACCCGACCTTGACTACCAGGCGCGGGCAGGTGGCGGGGGAGAAGAGCGACATGGGGCTAGCCCGTGCGCGTCAGATCGGAGACCATTCGATCGGCTCCTCGCCCTCGTCGGTTTCCTCGACCTTCGGGCTGTCCGGATCCAGCATCTCGATCAACTGGTCGAGCACCCAGTCGACGCCAACGCCACTGGCGCCCGACATCGGGATGACCTGTGCGCCGCTTGCTTCTTCCAGCTCGGCCGAAAGGGCGGCGATCAGCTCGTCGTCCAGCGTGTCGATCTTGTTGAGGACGACGATCACGCGCTTGTCGACCAGGCCGGCGCCATATGCTTCCAGCTCGTCGCGTACGATCCGGTAGCTTTCCGCCACATCGGCATCGTTGGCGTCGACCAGATGCAGCAGCACGCGGCAGCGTTCGATATGGCCGAGGAATCGGTCGCCGACCCCTGCGCCTTCCGCGGCGCCCTCGATCAGGCCGGGAATGTCGGCGATCACGAACTCGCGGTTCTTGTGGCTGACGACGCCCAGCTGCGGCCGCAACGTGGTGAAGGCATAGGCGCCGACCTTCGCCTTAGCATTGGTGACGCCGTTGATGAAGGTCGACTTGCCGGCATTGGGCAGGCCGACCAGGCCCACATCGGCGAGAAGCTTCAGGCGCAGCCAGACCCAGGCCTCGTCGCCCGGCCAGCCGGTTCCGTGCTGGCGCGGTGCGCGATTGGTCGAGGTCTTGTAGCTGGCATTGCCGCGGCCACCGTCGCCGCCGCGCAGGAACACCTCACGCTGCCCGGCGCGGGTGAAGTCCATCAGGACCGTTTCCTTGTCCTCCGCGATCACCTGAGTGCCGACCGGCACCTTGATGACCAGGTCGTCCCCGCCGGCGCCCGTACGGTTCTGGCCCGAGCCGCCCTTGCCGCGCGGCGCGCGGAAATGCTGGGTGTAGCGGAAGTCGATCAGCGTGTTCAGGCCGGCGACGGCTTCGAAGATGATATCGCCGCCCTTGCCACCGTCACCGCCGTCGGGGCCGCCATATTCGATGTATTTTTCGCGCCGGAAGCCGACGGCGCCGGGGCCGCCCGTTCCAGAGCGAACAAAAATCTTGGCTTGGTCGAGAAAATGCATGGGGCCGCCTTTACGTCGACGCGGCCATTTTATCCACCGTCGCGTGCATGCTCCAGGTACGCCGACAGCAACTGCTTTCGGGCCAGCGCGCGGGCGCGGTCCGGGGGGAGCCCCAGCGCCTGTGCCATTGCCCCGCCGAGCAGCGCATCGCCGAGCGCGATCAGGACCAGGTGCAGCGTCTCGTCGGCGAGCGGCACGTCGGCAAGGCCGGAGTCGGAAGCGAGTTCGTCCACCAGCCGGTGGATGGCGTCGAGCACAGGATCGAGCAGATGGTGGTTGCCCGACAGGATCATCCAGCTCGCCAGCGCGCCGCCGCCCTGACGACCGAAAGCGTCAAAGGTGAGGTCGACCACCTCGCTCGGATCGCCCTGGCTGCGCGCGCGCAGTGCCGCGGCCCCGATCTGCGCGGTGATGGTTGCAGTCATGCGCTGGGCCAGCGCCTCCTGCAGTCCGGCGGCCGACCCGAAATGGTGGAGCAGATTGGCGTGGGTGCGGCCGATCCGCGCCGACACCGCCTTCAGCGTCACGCTCTGCGGCCCGTTTTCGATCAACAGATCGCGCGCGGCGTCGAGTGCAGCCTCGCGCGATTCGGCCGAAGACAGGCGTCGGCGTGTTATTGACATCGTTGTAAGTAGTACATAGCTCCATGGTAACTGGAGGAAATCCATGGCTAACGCAAAGACTCCCGCCGACCTGACGATCACGCCGCGCGACCTGCGCTTCGGGCGCGGCGAGCGGCGCCGCCGCTGGTGGCTGAACAACGATCCGGTGGCGACCGCGGTCTACAACGCGCTGTCGGTTACCTTTCCCAAGGGCGAGGCATTCTTCATCGAGAGCGTGCGCCGGTTCCGCGAGGGCGTGTCGCCGCGTCTTGCTGAGGAGATCGCGGCCTTTACCCGGCAGGAGGCGATCCACACGCGCGAGCATGTCGCGTTCAACCGCCACGTCGAGGAACAGGGCTATGACGTCTCCCGGCTGGAGGCGCGGGTGGACGAGGAGCTGGCAGTCGCGCGTGGTCGCCCCGCGATCGTGTCGCTGGCCGCGACGATGTGCCTGGAGCATTTTACCGCAATCCTCGCCCACGCGATCGTCGCCGACCCGAAGCATCTGGCGGGCGGCGACGCCAGTGCCGCCGACCTCTGGCGCTGGCACGCGATCGAGGAGATCGAGCACAAGGGTGTCGCCTATGACGTGTGGCTGCACGCGACCCGCGACTGGAACCCGCTGCGGCGCTGGTGGGTAAAGTCGCATGCCATGATGATCGTCACGCTGCATTTCGTGACCGGCCGTACCCGCGGGATGCTCGACCTGCTCGCGCAGGACGGGCTTACCGGCGCGGGGGTGAAATGGCGGCTGTTCCGCTATGCCTTTGGCCGGCCGGGGCTGGCGCGCGCGCTGGTGTGGCCGTGGATCGCGTTTTTCCTCCCGGGCTTCCACCCCTGGAACCACGACGATCGAGCGCTGATCGGCAAGGTCGACAGCGAGTTCGCGGCGGCACGGCTGGAGACTGCCTGAGGCGACTGGCACGGCGCGCGCGGATGCGGCATGGGGCGGGCATGCGCACCATCTCGAACGATGTCGCCGTCCGGCTCTACCACCTCGATGACGAGGGCGGGGTCGCCAGCACGATCCTCTACGGCACGCTGGCGGAGGCATTGGCCCGCGCCGCGCAGGAGCCGGAGGAGATTCAGGCGGGACTGTACCTCCAGACCAGCAACGACGTGATTTCGTACCTCGATTATCTGGAGGGGTGAGGGGCGCCATCCGGCGGTCAAACGCTGGCGTTTCGGGCTCCGACGCCCCACCATCTGCCCATGCACCTGATCGCCGACGCCATCCTGCTATCCGTCCGCTCGCACGGCGAGCATGGCGCGGTGGTGCGGGCGCTGACGGAGCAGGCGGGGGTGCAACCCGGCTATGTCCGCGGCGGCCGTTCCCGGGCGCTGCGGCCGGTGCTCCAGCCGGCGAACCTGGTACGGGGCGCCTGGCGCGCGCGGACGGACGAGCAACTGGCGGGGCTGACCGTCGAACTGGTGCACAGCCGCGCCCCGCTGTTCGCCGAGCCGCTGGCGTCCGCCGCGATCGAATGGGCGTGTGCGCTGACCGCCACCGCGCTGCCGGACGCCTTGCCATATCCGCGGCTGCACGCAGCACTCGGCGCGGTGCTGGAGGCGATTGAATCGGCGCCGGCGGCGCGCGGCTGGACCGCGGCGCTCGCACGCTATGAATTGCTGCTGCTCGCGGAACTTGGCTTCGGCCTGGACCTGGAGCGTTGTGTCGTGACGGGCGACACCGCGACGCTGGATTTCGTCAGCCCGCGGAGCGGCGGCGCCGTCAGCCGTGCAGCCGCCACCGGCTATGAGGCGCGCCTGTTGCCGCTGTCCGCCTTCCTGCGCGAAGGCGGCGAGGCGGATTGGCCCGCACTCTTCGACGCCCTGCGGCTGACCGGGCATTTTCTGGAGCGGGATGTTCTGGTCGGGCGGGGCGCGGAGGCGCTGGCGGCGCGGCAGCGACTGGTCGAGCGGCTCAAAAGGGCGGTTGCGTGAGCGCAGCGGCTGGGCCAATCCGCAGGTCCCAAGCCGAAGGGAATGGAATGTCGCTGATCGCCTTGTTGCCCGGAGACGGGATCGGACCGGAAGTTGTGGCGCAGGCGCGCCGCGTGCTCGAAGCACTCTCGCTTGATCTGGTGTTTGAGGAAGCGCCCGTAGGCGGCGCCGCCTATCTGCAGGAAGGGCACCCGCTGCCGCCCGCGACGCTCGCACTCGCCCGGCGAGCCGACGCCGTGCTGTTCGGTGCGGTAGGAGATCCCCGTTTTGACGCCGTCGAGCGTGCGTTCCGGCCGGAACAGGCGATCCTGGGCCTGCGTCGCGAACTCGGCCTGTTCGCGAACCTGCGTCCGGCCAAATTGTTTCCCGGCCTTGAGGACGCCTCAGCGCTGAAGCCCGAAGTGGCCGGCGCGATCGACATGGTGATCGTGCGCGAATTGAACGGCGACGTCTATTTCGGTGAGAAGGGCCGTCGCACGACGGTGGACGGCCTGCGTCAGGGTTTCGACCTGATGAGCTACAACGAGCGCGAGGTGGAGCGGATCGCCCGCGTCGGGTTCGAAACCGCGCGGGTCCGCAAGAAGCGGCTGTGCTCGGTCGACAAGGCGAACGTGCTGGAGACCAGCCAGCTGTGGCGCGATGTCGTCACCAGCATCGCGGTCGAATATCCGGACGTGAAGCTCACCCATATGTATGTCGACAACGCTGCCATGCAGCTGGTGCGCAATCCCGGCCAGTTCGACGTGATCGTTACCGGCAATCTGTTCGGGGATATCCTGTCCGATCAGGCGAGCATGTGCGCAGGGTCTATCGGCATGCTGCCGTCGGCTTCGCTCGATACCGGGACCAAGGGCCTGTACGAGCCGATCCACGGCTCCGCTCCGGACATCGCCGGGCAAGGCAAGGCCAACCCGTGCGCGACGATCCTGTCGGCGGCGATGATGCTGCGCTACTCGCTCGACAACGAGGCTGCGGCACGGCGGATCGAACGCGCGGTCGAAGCTGCGCTGAGCGACGGCGTGCGCACCGCCGACCTGGGGGGTGCTGCCACCACTGCCGAAATGGCCGACGCGGTTCTGGCCCGCCTGGCGTGACCGCGCCGCTCGCGCTCGCGGTCGTCGTCCCGGTCTTCAACGAGCGCGCCAATGTGGCGCTGCTCGTCGACAGGCTCGCGGCGGCGCTCGCAGGCGGGGCGTGGGAAGTGATCTTCGTCGACGATGACAGCCCGGACGGGACCGCCGAGGCCGCGCGTGCGCTGGCGATCACCGACCCGCGGGTGCGGGTGATCCAGCGGATCGGCCGGCGCGGCCTGTCGACGGCGTGCATCGAGGGGATGTGCGCCACCGCTGCTCCGATCGTGGCAGTGATCGACGGCGACCTGCAGCATGACGAGACGCTGCTGCCGCGAATGCTCGACGCGCTGGAGGCGGATCTCGATCTGGACCTGGTGATCGGCTCACGCTTCATGGAGGGGGGCGGCACCGGCGAATGGGATGCCGACCGGGTCGCAAAGTCGGCGCTCGCCACCCGGCTTTCCCGGCGGCTGCTCAAGGCCGAGTTGTCCGACCCGATGAGCGGCTTTTTTGCGATCCGGACGCAGTTGGTGCGCGAACTGGTGCCGTCGCTGTCGGGTATCGGCTTCAAGATCCTGCTCGACATCGTGACGGCAAGCCCGCGCCCGCTGCGCTTTCAGGAACTCCCCTATGTGTTCCGCACGCGCGCGGCGGGGGAGAGCAAGCTCGACCATGTCGTCGCGCTCGAATATCTGATCGCGCTCTACGACCGGATGTTCGGACGAGTGGTTCCGGTGCGCTTCGTGCTCTTTTCGGCGATCGGCGCGGCGGGCGCGGCGGTGCATTTGGGCGTGCTGGCGCTGCTGCTGGAGGTAGCGCCGATCGGCTTCATCGCCGCCACCATCCTCGCCACCGTCGCTGCGATGACGTTCAACTTCTTCCTCAATAACGCGCTGACCTATCGCGATCGCCGGCTGAAAGGCGCGCGTGCGTTGCTCGACGGCTGGGTCTCGTTCTGCCTGGTGTGTTCGGTGGGCGCGGTCGCCAACGTCGGCGTCGCCGCCTTTCTCTACGGCGTGCGCGGCGGGGCCTGGGCGGTGCCGGCGCTGGCCGGGGTGTTGGTGGGCGCGGTGTGGAACTTCGCCTTGTCGGGCCGCTTTACTTGGGGACGCTACGGCCGCAGGCTGGTGGCGTAAGGCCGGCCGCTAGCGCCAGCTGTTGAGCCACATCCAGCGGTTGAAGGCCCCGGGTCCGCTCAGCGGTGCTGCGCTCAGGATGGGCCAGAAGTGGAGGAAGGCGAACAACGCCGCAAAGAGAAACAGCTCGTCCAGATAGCGGCGCCGCGCCTGCGGATAAGCGTAGAAGGCCGCCGGGATCGCCACGCACAGGAAGATCCCCGACAGGTGGTAGTAATAGAAGAAGCCGAGCGACTTGGGGATCGCAGCCCAGATCGCGAGCGAGGCGACCCACAGCAGGCCGGCGCCAAAGATCGCGGCAGATCGCCGGCGGAAACCCGCCCACAGGCAAGCGGCGACCGCGACCAGTCCACCCCACCAGATCACCGGATTGCCGAGCAGGAGCACGCCGCGCTGCACGCCCTGGTCGGGCTCGTAGAAGTACCAGATCGGACGGATCAGCAGCGGCCAGCTCCACCAGTCCGACTGATAGGGGTGCGGCGGCAGGATCTGTGTCTGCCGTTCGTACATGAAGCGCTGGAAGGGGAGGAGGCCCTCCAGCGTCATCGGATCCAGGCGATAGAAGAACGCCGGCAGGAACGTCAGGAAGTAGGTCGCGATGCTGGCCAGGCCGAGCAGTAGCACCGCCGGAACTGCGCCGACGCCTGCGAAATAGCGCGCGGGATCACGCCACTTCGCCCACAGGATCAGCAGGCACGCAAAGGCCACATAGGGCGCGGCCACCCATTTCGTGCCGACCGCCAGCCCGAACAGCACCGCCGACAGCAGCAGCCGCGGCCAGACCCGGCCGGGCGGCGCCCGCATCGCCCAGAGGAGCGCGGCGATCGCGCAAGTCACGAAGGCGCCGAGAAACCCCTCCAGCATCGCGATCCGCGCCTGGATGTAGACGGTCTGGTTGAGCACCACGAGCAATGCGCCGAACACCGCCACGCGGGCGCGGCCGAACAGCTGCCACAGGATCGCGAACACGCCGAGCACGGTCGCGGTGCCCGCCAGGGTCGACACTGCACGCCATCCGATCGCGTTGTCGCCGAACAGCCGGATGCCGAGGCCGATCAGCTCCTTTGCCACCAGCGGGTGTTCGGTGTTGGCGGGCTCCGCCAGCGCCCAGAGCGTTCGCGCGGCCGGCACATAATGGATTTCGTCGAAGGTCAGGATCGACGGGGAGCCCAGTCGGTAGCAGAACAACAGCTGCGCGGCCGTGCCGATCAGCAGGGCCAGGGTCCAGGGTCGGTCGCGCAGGCGAGAGAACATGCCCTGCTACTATGTCGGAACCGGCCCCGACGATAGCCTGTCCCGGGGACGCGCGGGGAGGGCAGGTGCTTGCGCGGCTGGCCTCAAGAGAGCAAAGCGAGCGGCATGAAGCGTACCACCGGACAAGACCGCTCGATCACCCACAACTGGCGCCCGGCGACCCAGGCCGTCCGTGGCGGCACCGCCCGCAGTGAATATGGCGAGACCTCCGAGGCGTTGTTCCTGACGTCGGGCTATTGCTACGACAAGGCCGGCGACGCCGCGGCGCGGTTCGCGGGCGAGCAGCAGGGGATGACCTATTCCCGGTTGCAGAACCCGACGGTCGAGATGCTCGAGGAGCGGATCGCGCTGCTGGAAGGTGCCGAGGCATGCCGGACGATGGCGTCGGGCATGGCGGCGATGACCGCGGCCCTTCTGTGCCAGCTGGAGCAGGGCGACCATGTCGTTGCCGGCCGGGCGCTGTTCGGATCGTGCCGCTGGCTGACCGACACGCTGCTGCCCAAGTTCGGGATTGAGACGACGCTGGTCGATGCGCGCGACGCGCAGCAGTTTGCCGATGCCGTGCGCCCGAATACCAAGGTCTTCTTCTTCGAAACCCCGTCGAACCCGACGATGGACGTGGTCGACCTGAAGGCGGTGTGCGGCATCGCGCGGGAGCGCGGCATCGTTTCGGTGGTCGACAATGCGTTCGCGACCCCGGCGCTCCAGCGGCCGATGGAGTTCGGCGCCGATGTCGTCGCCTATTCCGCGACCAAGATGATGGACGGCCAGGGCCGCGTCCTCGCGGGCGCCGTGACCGGCACCAGCGCCTTTATCAACGACGTGCTGCTCCCCTTCACCCGCAACACCGGCCCGACGCTGTCTGCGTTCAATGCCTGGGTGGTGTTGAAGGGGCTGGAGACGCTGGACCTGCGCATCCGCCGGCAGAGCGAGAATGCGATGACGGTCGGCCGCTTCCTGGAAAAGCGGGTGCCGCGCATCAACCATCCCGGCCTGGAGAGCCACCCGCAGCACGCCCTGGCAATGGCGCAGATGGATGCGTCCGGACCGATCTTTTCGTTCGAGGTGGATGGTGGCCGTACCCAGGCACATGCACTTCTCGACGCGCTCCAGCTCATCGACATCAGCAACAACATCGGCGATTCGCGTTCGCTGATGACGCATCCCGCCTCCACCACCCACGCCGGCGTTGCCGAGGAAAAGCGCGTGGAAATGGGCATCGGCGAAGGTCTGCTGCGCCTCAACGTCGGCCTCGAAGACCCGCAGGACCTGATCGAGGACCTCGATCAGGCGCTGACCGCGGCCGGGCTGTGAAGGCGCTCTTCCCCTATGTCGCCGAAACGCGCGGGGTCACCGTGCGGGTGTCGGTCACCTATCTGGCCGAGCAGTCGGAGCCGGCGCAGGCGCGCTGGTTCTGGGCCTATCACATCCGGATCGAGAACGGCGGCGACCGCGCCGTTCAGTTGCTGACGCGCCACTGGGTCATCACCGACGGCCGCGGTGCGCGCCATTCGGTCGAGGGTGAGGGCGTCGTCGGCGAACAGCCGCTGATTTTGCCGGGGGCCAGCTATGACTATGTGTCGGGGTGCCCCCTTTCTACTCCCACTGGCTCGATGCAGGGCAGCTATCATATGCTCGACACCGACGGCACCGCGTTCGACGTGGCCATCCCCAAATTCGCGCTGACGGCACCGGCGGTCGGCGCGTGAAGCGGACACACCTGCCGTTGAACGGCCTGCGCGTGCTCGATGCCGCCGCGCGCCACCTGTCGTTCACCCGCGCAGCCGACGAGTTGGCGGTGACCCCCGCCGCCGTGGGCCAGCAAGTCCGCGCATTGGAAGACACGCTGGGCGTCGTCCTGTTCCGCCGCACCACCAAGGGGCTGGAGCTGACGCCCGAGGGCGAGGCCGGTCTCGGGGCCCTTCGCGCCGGCTTCCTCCAGTTCGAGGAAGCCGTGCGGGCGATGCAGGCGGGTCAGTCGTCCAAGTCGCTGACCATCGCGGCCCCGCGCGACCTCACACAGAAATGGCTGCTCCCCAAGCTGGCCGAGATCGCTCGCACCGATCGTGAGCTACGCTTCGTGCTGGTTGCGGCCGACGATGCGGTCGAATTCACCGAGGCCAATCTGGACCTCGCCGTGCGCTGGGGTGAGGGCCCGGGCGAGCATGAGGGCGAGGCGCTCGAGTCCGAGGGGCTGGTCACCGTGGCGGCGCCGGGCGGAAGCGCGGATACCGCAATCGGCTGGCCCGGCTGCTCTGCCGATGACGCGCAGGCGCTGGTGCAGGTGGCGGACGCCGGCGTCGCGATCGACGCCGCTGCAGCCGGCCTAGGGCGTGCGACCGTGCCTGAGTTGCTCGCACGCGCCGATCTGGCCGCGGGCCGGGTGGTGGCGCTGGGAGAGGCGCAGTCGGCACGCCACGGCTATTGGCTCGTCGCGCCGTTGCCGCAGTGGCGGCAAAAGAAGGTCAAGGCGCTGGTCGAGGCGCTGGGCGCGTGAACGGGGCACCGGTGATCCTGCCGGTGCTGGAGACCCAACGGCTGCGGTTGCGGGCGCTGGAACCGGGCGACGCCGAGGCGCTGCACCCGACCCTCGCGGACCCGGAAAGCATGACCTGGTGGTCGCACCCGCCGATGCAAAGCCTGGAGGCGACGCGCGAGCATCTGGAGCGCAATGCCGCGACGCCGGGCTGGCGGAACTGGTATTTCGCCCCGCGCGAAGGAGGCGCGGCACTCGGCTTCGTCGCGGTGGGCGAGAAGCGCAACGGTCCGCTGGAACTCGGCTACCTCATCGCCCGTGAGCGACGCGGCGAGGGGCTGATGCGGGAGGCGGTGTCATGCGTCCTCGACCAGCTGTTCGGCACCGAAGCCAGGCGGCGGGTGTTCGCCGACACCGATCCCAACAACCGGAATTCCCGCGCCTTGCTGGAGCGGCTGGGCTTCACGCTGGAGGGACGGCTGCGCGGCGAGTGGGAGACGCACATCGGCGTGCGCGACAGCCTGATCTACGGCCTGCTGCGCGAAGAATGGCTGGGCGGGCGCCGGACGGACTAGCGGGGCGCGCCGGGCAGACGAGGGGGACAAGGCATGACCGCGACGGTTGCACTGCTGCTGTTGCTTGGCGTGTCTCCGCCTGTGAGGCCTTTACCGGTTCTCGGGACCTGGGAGACGCCCTGTCTGCCGATCGGCGAGCGCGGCCGGCACGGCGTCATTACGCGCGTCACCCTGAACAACCGGCGATTGCAGGCCGTGTCCCAGGTTTATGAGACCCGCGCGTGCGACGTTCCGACGTTCAAACTCCACTTCCGCGGCACGCTCCTGTCTCTACAGGCTCCCAGCGGACGATGGCTCCTGCGCCACCGGGTCCGCGCTATTACCCTGACGCCGCAGGCCCAGGCAGTCGTCGCGCAGTATAATCGCACCGACGGCCCCACCTCCGGCTGCGGGATGCAGGGCTGGAAGCTTGGCGTCGCGCGCTCGGTGGCGGGACGCCGCTGCGCGCCGATCGACTTCGCGCCAGTAGGTGCGTTGCTCTATGATGGGGCGTGGATCGACGGGGAAGGACTCCGCTTCGGCGCCTTCCCGCAGATCTGGAGCAACCGCTCCGCCGCCCTGAGACCTGACCGGCCGCTGCCGCAAAGCTTCAGACGGGTGCGTTGAAGTCTAGAGTCTTGCCAGATCGATTTCGCCGTTCCGATCGAGCCAGTTGTCGGCTGGCGGCATCGGGTATTTGAGGCCGGTTGCGCAGTTGAACAGGACCGTGCGCTCCTCGGGATCCACCAGACCGTCGGCGATCGCCTGGCGATAGGCGGCGAGGGTCGCGCCGCCTTCCGGACAGAGCAGCAGGCCGTCCTTGCGCGCGGCCGCGTCGACCGCGGCCAGGATCGCCGGGTCGCCCACCGCGAGCGCCCGCCCGCCGGATTCACGCACTGCGCGCAGGATCAGGAAATCGCCCACGGCGCGGGGAACGCGGATGCCGGCGGCGACGGTGGCTGCGTCTTCCCAGCGTTCGGCATGTTCCTGGCCCGCCTCGAACGCCCGTACGATTGGCGCGCAGCCGGAAGCCTGGACTGCGTACATGCGCGGCCGCTTCGATCCGATCCAGCCGAGACGCTCCATCTCGTCGAACGCCTTCCACATGCCGATCAGGCCGGTGCCGCCCCCGGTGGGATACAAGATCGCGTCGGGGAGCTCCCAGCCGAACTGCGCGGCGAGTTCCAGCCCCATCGTCTTCTTGCCCTCGATTCGATAGGGCTCCTTCAACGTCGAGAAGTCGAACCAGCGGCCTTCCGCAGCGCCGCGTGCGACGATGGCGCCGCAATCGTCGATCTGGCCGTTCACACGCCAGACGCGCGCGCCCTGGGCCGCGATCTCGCGCACGTTCACTTCCGGGGTCTCTTCGGGGCAGAGCACCACGGTCTCGATACCGCAGCGCGCGGCATAGGCGGCCAGCGCCGCGCCGGCATTGCCGTTGGTCGGCATGGCGATGCGGGTGACGCCGAGCTCGCGGGCCATCGCCACCGCCATGACCAGGCCGCGCGCCTTGAAGGAGCCGGTGGGAAGCCGCCCCTCGTCCTTGACGATCGCGCCGGGGCCGCCGGAATGGGGGATCGGCACCAACGGCGTTTCGATCTCACCCAGGGAGACGATGCTGGCGGTGTGGCGCACCGGAAGCAACTCGCGCCAACGCCACAGGTCTGTGGGGCGCTGGCTGATCGTCTCCCGCGAGATGGCGCTCCCGAGCGCATCCAGATCGTAGCGGACCAGCAGCGGCCGGCCCACGCGGGAGAGGCCGTGCAGCTGGTCCGCTTCGTAGCGCTCGCCCGTCATCGAGCATTCGAGGTGGCTGACGAAGGTCGGCCGTTCAGCGTGGAGATTCTCGTTCACACGCCTGCTTAGCGCGGGCCAGGCCGCGCTGTCACCCGGCCGAAGGGGAGTCGTCGCACACGACTCGCCCCTCATCGATCAGGCTGCCAGCGGAGGCGCGTCGCGAATGTCGGGAAGATCGGGACGGGCCGCCCGCCGGCGGGTGTAATGAACCGCCGGAACTTCGCCCCCGCGCCCCCGGGAGTAGGACAGCGCCTGCTCGCCGCTCTCGCGGAAGCCGAGCTTGCGCAACACGCGGCCCGAAGCTGGATTGTCCACGAAGTGGCGCGCCGTCAACTCCGGGATCCGGAGCATGTCGGCCATCGCGAGCACTGCCCTGGCAGCCTCGGTCGCATAGCCGCGACCCCATGCGTCGGGCGTGATCCAGTAGCCGAGTTCCGCCGGACCGCCATCGCCGGGGCGGATGCCGACGCTGCCGACCAGGCGGATATCCGGACCCTCATGCGCGAACACCAACAGCGCGGGCGCGCGCACGTCCTGCGGCGCGCGCAGGAATGCCTCGGCATCGCCAAGCGCATAGGGCCAGGGCATGTGGCAGGTGTTGCACGCAATCGCTTCGTGGCCCGCCGCGCGGGCGAGCTGAGGGGCGTCTTCGGCCCAGCCGGGCCGCAGCGTCAGGCGTTCGGTACGGGCGAACATGCGCGCTCTCCTCTTGCGCGGGCGCCTACGCCGTCTTGATGACAGCGCTGCGACCATTCCGGGCAGAGGGAGCAATAAAAAAGGGAGCCAGGGCGGACCCGTCTCCCTTGTTGGTTGGTCCCGCCTGATGCGGGACCCGGGTCACCCTGGTGGGCAACCCGGTTGGTCGCCCTATTTATTCAGCCGCAATCGCCGGCATGTCTACCGAACAGAATTTACGGCCGAGCTTGCCTTCGCGGAACGACACGCGGCCGTCGACGAGCGCGAACAGGGTGTGATCCTTGCCCATGCCGACGTTGACGCCCGGGTAGAACTTGGTCCCGCGCTGGCGCACGATAATGTTGCCGGCGACCACTTCCTGGCCACCGAACTTCTTCACGCCAAGACGACGGCCTGCCGAATCGCGACCGTTGCGCGAAGAGCCGCCTGCTTTTTTATGTGCCATGGTTCAAACTCCTCGTGCTGGCGCTCAGGCGGCGGCGCTGTCGTCAGCGCGGCTGTCGCCGATCGCGGTGATCTTCAGAATGGTGTGCTGCTGGCGATGGCCATTCTTGCGGCGATAGTTGTGACGGCGACGCTTCTTGAAAACGATCACCTTCTCACCCTTCGCCTGAGCGACGATCTCGGCAGAGACCGTAAGGCCCTCAACCGACTTCAACTCGCTGCCCTCACCGGCGAGCAGAACGTCGCCCAGGGTCACGTTGCTGCCGGCGTCGCCGTCCAGCTTTTCAACGACGATCTTGTCTCCGGCGGCGACGCGATACTGCTTGCCGCCTGTGCGCACGACTGCGAACATGGCCCTCATCACTTCCCAAAAAGCATGTGCCCGCGCAGGGAAGCCCGGCGCAGGAGAGAGGGCGAGCTAGGCGAGGAAGGTCGCTGTGTCAACCATGGATCGGCCGAAACGCGCCCTTGCAAGGGCGCAGATCGGGCGGGAAGGGGCCGTTACCCCCACGTGTTTGCGGCGACAAGCCCCCGCGCGACTCGACGGCGCGAATCACTCTGGAATGGAGGTGCTTGGCGTGGCCGGACGCCGGGATGCGCCCTAGCCTGAGATGGGCAAGCGTTGCTTTTGGGGGCGGGAATGGGTGCAGGCGATCTGGTGGCGGCGGTGTTGGCACGATGGCGGCTGGTCGTGCTCGTGACGGCCGGGGTCCTGTTGGGGGTCGCTGGATGGACGCTGGCGCAACCCCGAATCTACCGCGCCTCCGCTTCGGTGTTGTTCAATGTGGCGCAGGCCGACCCGCAGAGCATCGCGGGCGACGCGCCGCAGAACAGCAGTGCGCTTCTCGCGACTCAGGGGGATGTGCTGCGCAGCGCCCTGGTCGCACGTAAGGTCGTGAAGACGCTGGCCTTGGCCGAGCAGGAGAAGGGGGCGAACCCCGGGTCCGTCGACCGTGCCGCCGCCGCGCTGCGGGCCAAGGTCAGCGTCAGCAATGCCAAGGCCAGCAACGTCATGATCGTGAACGCCGAGGATCGCGATCCGAAGCGGGCTGCCCGGATCGCGAACGCCTTTGCCGAAGCCTATCTCGCGCAGGTGCCGCAGCTACGCGCCAGCGCGGCGCGCGGCTATTCCGCCTGGCTGGAGCGGCGGACGCGGGACGTGCGGCAGCGGCTCGTCGCCGCGCAAGAGGCGCTGGCGCGCTATCAGCAGCAGCATGGGCTGGTGGGAGCAAACCGCTTCGATCTGGACGCAGAAGCACTGCGCACCCTGAACGCCGAGCTCGCCGCGGCGGAAGGAGATGCGACGGAGGCCCAGTCCCGCGCCGGATCGCGCAACGTGCCCGAGGTGACTTCCAGCCTCGTCGTGCAGCAGCTGCGCACCAGTGTCGCCACGCAGGCCGGGCGGGTCGCCGAGCTGTCGCGCACGCTGGGCCCCAGCCATCCCGACATGCAGGCTGCGACTGCGCAGCTCGCCGCCCTTCAGGGGCAGTTGTCGGCGGCGATCGGTAGCGCCGCCGAATCGATGCATGCAGCCAGCGCGGCGTCTCAGCGACGGGAGGCGGGTATCCGCGCCCGGCTTGCGGCCCGTGAACGGGCGCTGCTCGCGGGCTCGGATGACCAGAACCGGCTCACGGTGCTCCAGCGGGACGTCGACGCCGCGCAGCAGACCTACGACCAGATGCGCCGCGAGATTGGCCAGCAATTCGTTCGCAGCCGGGCGAGCCAGGCCAACGCCAGCCTGCTCGACCGCGCCGATCCGCCAAGCCTGCCGTACAAGCCCGATCTGTCGTTGATGCTGGTGCTGGGGTCGGTGCTCGGGATCGCGCTCGGTCTTGCGACCGTGATGGGGCTCGAGTTCCTCGATCCGCGCGTGCGCACCGACCATGGGGTGGAGTTGGCAACCGGGGCCCCCGTGATTGCGCTCGCATAGAGGGGCGTGCGCTTTCTCCGGCGATGGGGACCCTTCAGTTCCGCCTCCCGAACCGGCTGCGCTAATTGAGGCGGGGGCCCGGTCGTCCCAGGCCCATGCGGGCGAGCTCGCGCTGACGATCGAAGAACTGGTGCTTCAAGGCACCGCTGATGTGCAGCAGCAACAACGCGAGCAGGATCCAGCCGCCGGTTGCGTGGAAGCTTTCCAGGCGCTCATGCACTTCGCGCTGTTCGGGCACGCCCGCCGGAGTGCGGCCGAGTTCCTGGACGGCGGCGATCATCGGCAATGGGAAGAGGCCCCAAATCTGAGTCGGACCCCGCTTGCGGGGCGGCAGCCCGCCGCCCTTGCCCTCGCCGGCGGGACCCCCGTGCGACGTGGTGTCAGGCTTCAACGTGGGCGCCGGCGGGGATCCCGGCGGGTTCTCCGCTGCCCAGGCGGCGCCGGGCGAGCCTGCCGGTGGGTTCGCCGAGATCATCGCCCAGCCGGACAGGGGCATGAACAGCATCGCGGCATAGAGGAGGAAGTGCACGCTATGGGCGAGACCCTTGTCCCAGCGCGCCATCGGCAAATAGGGCGGGGCGCGGTGCGTCAGTCGCCAGCCGATCCGCACCACCGTCAGCACCAGGATGGTGATGCCTGAAGACACGTGAAAGACGAAGAAGCCCCGCGGCAGTACCGGCCGCAATAATCCCGAGGTAAGGTTGTACAGGATCAGGGCGGCAATGGCCCAGTGCAGGGCGATGGCGACGTTGGAATAGCGCAATCGCCGACCCGCGATACTGTCGTAGCCTTCGACGCGCATCCCGGCGACCTCCCCTAAACCTGCGTCAACCTGTCCTGCTGCGATGCTGCGGTCAAGCGGAGGGGGGGAGGCTAGGCGAGCAGGCGAGTTCCCGTGAGGACAAGCACCGCGGCGAGTGTCGGGCGCAGAACCTGGTCGGACACGCGAGAGGCAAACAGCGACCCTGCAATGATGCCGGGAATCGAGCCCGCGAGGAGCCCGCCGAGCAGCGGACCGTCGAAATTGCCAAGCGAGAGGTGGCCCAGACCCGCCACCAGGGTCAGCGGCACCGCATGGACGATATCGGTCGCGACCAGCTTCCGCGTGTTCAGCCGCAGCGGATAGAGCGCGAAGAGAATCACGGCCCCGAGCGCGCCCGCACCCACGGAGGTGAGCGTCACCATCACACCGAGAACTGCGCCCGCCAGCACCGTCAGCGGCGGCTGGAGACGGTGGAAGCGGGTGCCGGATCGTTCGCGGAACCGCAACGCGGCGCGCTGCAGCCGGGGGCGCAGGAGCGTCGCGATTGCGGTGAGCAGCAGCACCACGCCCAGGGTGTGCAGGATCAGCCCGCTTTTGACCGCGTGCGTGTCGGTGCGCGCCAGCAGCCAGAGCGTGAACGCGGCGGCCGGGAGGCTCCCGATGCACAGCCTGCCGACGATCTGGAAATCAGGGCCGCCGTCGCTGCCGCGGTGGCGGTGATGGATGAAGCCGCCCACCGACTTCGTGATGGCGGCGAACCACAGGTCGGTGCCGACAGCCGTGATCGGTGCCACGCCGAGAAGCAGGATCAGGATGGGCGCCATCAGCGATCCGCCGCCGACACCCGTCATGCCGACGAGCAGGCCGACACCGAATCCGGCGATCATATTGTACGGGTCCATCGCCGCGCCTCCCCGCTTGGTCCCAGCCTAGGTCCGGCGTTCAGCGACCAGCGCAAGCACGCGTTCGGCGTGTTCCGGCCGGCAGATCAGCAGGTCGGGCAGATACGGGTCGGCGCAGTTATAGACGAGCGGCTGCCCGTCGATGCGGCTGGCGTGCAGCCCGGCCGCGATCGCCACGGCCGCAGGCGCGCAATTGTCCCATTCATACTGGCCGCCGGTGTGGAGGTAGATGTCCGCCTCTCCGCGGATGACCGCCATCGCCTTTGCGCCGGCCGAACCCATCGCGACCAGCTCCGCGCCGATCGCCTGCGCGACCACGACGGCCTGTTCTGCCGGCCGGCTGCGGCTGATGACCATGCGTGGGGCGCCGGTATGCGCAGGGGGGAGAAGCGGCGGCGTGTTCGACGCCAGTGTCACGCCCAGCGCCGGCAGCGCGACCGCGCCTGCCGCAGCCCGGCCGCCAACCGAGAGTGCCACGTGCACGGCCCAGTCGCTGCGGCCCTCGCTATATTCGCGGGTGCCGTCGAGCGGGTCGACGATCCACACACGTTCCGCGGAAAGCCGTGCGGCATTGTCCTGTTCCTCTTCGGACAGGACGGCATCCTCGGACCGCGCCTGGGCCAGGGCTTCCAGGATGAACCGGTTCGCGACCTGGTCCCCGGCCTGGCCGAGTCCCTTGCCCGCGAACAGCCCCGAACCGCGGATCTCCATCAACAGCCGGCCGGCACCCTCGGCAATGCGGCCGGCGAGGGCCGCGTCCTCGGCCAGCGTCGTCACGCTGCCGTGCCGAGCAACTGGGCGACGATCCGTTCGGCGGCGGCCTCCGGCGTTTCCCGCGTGGTGTCGACATGGATGTCGGGCGCTTCGGGCGCCTCATAGGGACTGTCGATGCCGGTGAAGTTCTTGAGCTCGCCGGCGCGCGCCTTGCGGTACAGGCCCTTCACATCGCGTGCCTCGGCGACCTCCAGCGGGGTGTCGACGAACACCTCTACGAACTCGCCTTGCGGCAACATGCTGCGCACCAGTTCGCGTTCAGCGCGGAAGGGCGAAATGAAGGCAGTGAGGACGATGAGGCCGGCGTCGGCCATCAGCTTGGCGACCTCACCCACCCGGCGGACGTTCTCGACCCGGTCGGCATCGGTGAAGCCGAGATCCTTGTTGAGGCCGTGGCGGATATTGTCCCCGTCGAGCAGGAAGCTGTGCTTGCCGAGTGCGTGCAGTCGCTTTTCGACCAAATTGGCGATCGTCGACTTGCCCGAGCCGGAAAGGCCGGTGAACCAGAGCACCTTTGGCGCCTGATGCTTCTGCGCAGCATGCGCCTCACGCGTGATCTCGACCGCCTGCCAATGGACATTCTGGCTGCGGCGTAGCGCGAACTGCAGCATGCCGGCGGCAACCGTGGCGTTGGTGAGCTTGTCGATCAGGATGAAGCCGCCCAGATCGCGGCTGTCGGCATAGCCCTCGAACGCGATACCGCGGTCGGTATAGACCTCCGCCACCCCGATGTCGTTCAGGCCCAGCGTCTTGACCGAAAGCTCGGCCAGCGTGTTCACGTCGACGGCATGCTTGGGCGGCTGCACCGTTGCGCTGACGGTGCGCGTGCCGATCTTCATCCAATAGCCGCGGCCCGGAAGCAGATCCTCGGCATCCATCCACACGATCGTCGCCTGGAACTGGTCGGCGACCTGCGGCGGCGCATCGGCTGCGACCAGCACGTCGCCGCGCGAGCAGTCGATCTCGTCCGCAAGCGTCAGGGTAACGGACTGGCCCGCGCCCGCCTCTTCCAGGTCGCCGTCCATGGTGACGATGCGCGCAATCGTGGAGGTTCGGCCGGAAGGAAGCACGCGCACCGCATCGCCCGGCTTCACGGTGCCGCTGGCGATCAGGCCGGCGAAGCCGCGGAAGTCGAGGTTGGGCCGGTTGACCCACTGCACCGGCATCCGGAACGGACGACGACGGTCGCTGGCAAGGTCGACTTCCACCGTCTCCAGATGCTCGATCAGCGTCGGCCCCTGATACCAGGGCGTCCGCTCCGAACGGCTGGCGATATTGTCGCCGCCGAGGCCGGAGATGGGGATGGCGGTGAAGTCCTGGATGCCGATCGAGCTCGCGAACGCGCGATAATCGGCGACGATCTCCGCAAAACGATCCGCATCATAGCCGACGAGATCCATCTTGTTCACAGCCAGCACGATGTGGCGAATGCCGATCAGGTGCGCGAGATAGCTGTGCCGGCGGGTCTGCGTCAGCACGCCCTTGCGCCCGTCAATCAGGATCACGGCCAGGTCGGCGGTCGAGGCGCCGGTGACCATGTTGCGCGTGTATTGTTCGTGGCCGGGCGTGTCGGCGACGATGAACTTGCGCTTCTCCGTCGCGAAGAAGCGATAGGCGACGTCGATGGTGATGCCCTGCTCCCGCTCGGCAGCCAGGCCGTCGACCAGCAGTGCGAAGTCGATGTTCTGGCCCTGCGTACCGATCCGACGGCTGTCGCTCTCCAAGGCTGCGAGCTGGTCCTCGAAGATCATCTTGGAATCGTAGAGCAGCCGGCCGATCAGCGTCGACTTGCCGTCGTCCACCGACCCGCAGGTGATGAAGCGCAGCAGCGACTTGTTCTGGTGCGCTTCCAGATAGGCGTCGATATCCTCGGCAATGAGGGCATCGGTCTTGTAGACGGGATCGGGCAGCACGGACATCAACGAGCCTCGACAGGCTGAACTTGCTTCAGCATCCACCGTATCGCGGGTGACGACGGTGCAAATGGAACGATCGACCCGAAATCCGATTCCGGGCGCCGGGGGAGGGGGGCAGCCACAGGCATCAGAAATAGCCCTCCTGCTTCTTCTTCTCCATGCCCGCGCCGCCTTCGTCCTTGTCGATTGCGCGGCCCTGTCGTTCGGATGTGGTGGTGAGCAGCATTTCCTGGATCACCTCCGGCAGCGTCGCTGCCTCGCTCTCGACGGCGCCGGTCAGCGGGTAGCAGCCCAGGGTGCGGAAGCGGATCGAGCGTTCGACCGGGACCTCGCCGGCGCGCAGGGGGAACCGGTCGTCGTCGACCATCAGCAGCATCCCGTCGCGCTCCACGGTCGGGCGCGGCGCCGCGAAATAGAGCGGCACGATCTCGATCCCCTCGGCCAGGATATACTGCCAGATGTCGAGTTCGGTCCAATTGGAGAGCGGGAAGACGCGGATCGACTCCCCCTTGGCCTTGCGCGCATTGTAGAGCCGCCAGAGCTCAGGCCGCTGCGCCTTGGGATCCCAGCGGTGGCTGGCAGAGCGGAAGCTGAACACGCGCTCCTTGGCCCGGCTCTTTTCCTCGTCCCGGCGCGCCCCGCCGAACGCCGCGTCGAAGCCGTGCTTGTCGAGCGCCTGCTTCAAACCCTCGGTCTTCCACAGATCGGTATGAAGGCTGCCGTGGTCGAACGGATTGATGCCGCGCGCGACTGCGTCGGGATTGTGGTGGACCAGCAATTGCATGCCCGCATCGGCGGCGGCCTTTTCGCGCAGCTCGTACATCGCCCGGAATTTCCAGGTCGTGTCGACATGGAGCAGCGGGAAGGGCGGCGGCGCGGGATAAAAGGCCTTTTTGGCGAGATGCAGCATCACCGCCGAATCCTTGCCCACGGAGTAGAGCATCACCGGCCGCTCGGCCTCCGCCACCACTTCGCGCAGGATGTGGATGCTCTCCGCCTCGAGTCGCTCGAGATGGGTAAGGCTGGAGCCAGGAAGCCGGGGGGTGGGCGAGAACGCGTTCATGGCCTTGGAGGTGGCGGAACGCCCCCCGCGACACAAGCAGGAATGGACCCATTTAGGCCGTCCGTCCCGGAGAGATCTTGGGTGCCGCAAAGCTGAACTTTAGGACGCGGGCAAAAAGGGCCCGGAGCGGAAACAACGTCTTTCCGCCGCGATAGTGCTGCTTTCCCAGGCTCCAAAGAACCGGCTGCGGATCACTGCGGTGAACCGACGAGTCTCGGCGCGGCGGATCGCCTTCCGGGCACTGCGGAGGGGTTACGGAGCAGTCGCGAGCGAAGCCCACCCGAAATCCACGGCGCGGGCATCTCTTCCCGCCCTTTGCCGGGCATCCGCTACCGCGCCAAATGGTCGCGCAGCACCTTCATTTGCGGCCGATCTGCCCCGGCGCGGCCCGGTTGCACGCTGAACGCGTAGCGTTCCGGCCACCACGGTCCCGCTGCCCAATAACTCCACCCCATCCAGGCGTCGCCGTTGCGGTCGATATAGCTCAGCATGCGGTCGAGCGTTTGCAGGCAGGCTTTGTCGCCGCCAGCGCCGAACTCGGCCAGAAACGCACGCGCCCCTACCGATCGCAGCCAGGCGGTGGCGGCACGCAGCCGGTCCGCTCCGGTGTCGGGGCTTCCACAGTCCGGGCCGGTGCCGGAGGAGTCGCTGTCCAGATACTGGTGCATCTCGAACGCGAAGTTGCCCCCGGGATCGCGGAAGCCTGCAAAGGCGGCAGCATTGGAGCCTCCGCCGCCCGCGCGCGTCCAGCTGTGCGCCCCGGTCCATTTGACCCCGGGGACAAGGATCAGGTTGCGAGCCCCGGTCGCGCGGATCGCAGGCACGACGCGGTCCATGATCGCTCGCCAGTCGGCTGCGGCGATGCCGTTCGGTTCGTTCATCAGCCCGAACACCACCGGTCGGCCCTTGTAGCGTCGGGCCAGCCGCGCCCACAGGTCCACCAGTCCCGCCGCCACCGCCGGCTCTGTCACCCTGCGTCCTGCGTATTTCGCATAATTATGGACGTCGAGGATCAACGTCAGCCGATACGCGGCCGCGCCGCTTACAACCGTATCGAGCCGGTGCATTTCGTCCGGCGACAGTGCGCCCGAAAGCCTGGGCTGCAACCGCTCCCACCGGACCGGCACACGCACGACATTCATGCCGGCCTGGGCGAAATAGGCGAGATCGGCGTCCCGGGGGTAGAGATAGTCCTTGCCATAGATACCCGGGCGCCGGCCCGGCTTGAACTCCCCGCCGGCAAGATTGACCCCGGTGAGTTGCACCCTTCGGCGCGCTGCTTCGGCAGGTGCGCTTTCTCCGGTCGAGGCGACCGGCGCCACTGTGGCGAGCAACGCCACGAGGACCGACGCCACCCGGATTAATGCTTGGCGGGCAATCACGGCACGATCACGGTGCCGAGCACGGGAACGCCGCTTTCCGCCATCATTGCCGTCAGTCGCTGAAGCGGGCGGAGGCCGCTGGTGTGGCGGCGTGCGAGCACCAGCGCGCCGTCGAACCCGCTCAGGATCGTGGCGAGGGAATCGAAACGGGCCGATTGCGCGCGTGCGGGAAGGCTAAGCAGCACCAGGCGGTGGCGCCCGATGTGGCCATCGATCGCGTCGAGCAACGGTTGCCGGTCCAGCAGTTCCGCGGGGTTGGGGGGGCTCGGCCCCGCGGTCAGTACGGCAAGCCCTTCGATCGCCGTCGGCTGGATCCCTGCGGGCGCCTGACCCGCGTCGCGCAGCAGCGTCGACAGTCCCGCTTCATTTGGCAGGCGGAACAGTTCGTCCTGCGCCGGCGCCTCAAGATCGCCGTCGATTAGCAAGGTTCGCCATCCGAACTGCGCGGACACGACTGCGAGGTTCGCGGCGACCACGGCCACTTCCACGGACGGGTCGAGGCCGACCAAGGCGACCATCCGCCGGTCGCCCGGCGCATCGGCGTGCCAGCGGCTGGAAAGCGCGCTCCGCAGGTCCCGCACACGCGCCACCGCGTCATTGCGGGCGTCGAACGCGGCGACGACGCGGGGGTCGATCCGTGGATCGTCTGCGGTGAGCAGCGGGAACGCGGTCCGGCTCGTGGCCTTCTGCCTGGCCGGTATCACCCCCGATTCCGCGTCGGCAGGCCTCCCGTCGGCCACCAGCATTGCGGGAACCGCAGTATCGTCGGCCAAGCCGATGGGCGGATGCTCGGGGTCGGCGTCATGGCTGCGGGGCGAGAGGGCGGTGGAGCGCAGTCTCATCGTCGATATCTCCCGAGATCGGTCAGACTGCCGTCGCCACGCGCAACGCGGGCTCATCGGCAGCGATTTGGATGCGTGCGAGCAGGAATTGCGGCGCCAGCGAGTCCACGAACACCGCGCTGCCAGTCGGCGTGAAACTGAAGGCGGGGGCGAGGGCCTGTGGTACACGGTCGGCGGCCACCCGTTGGTGCGCGGCGGCGTCACGGGCGAGCGCATGCAGCCGCTCGCGCAGTTCCGGTCGCGCGGCCAGCTGGTCGAACAGCGCCGCAGCCGAGGCGTTGACACTCGCCCAGTCCTGCAAGCTCGCGCGCAGGCCTGCACGTACCGCCGCCGCGTCCACGGACATGCGGCCCGCCTCCACGGCCGCCAGTGCCGCGGCCTGGCAGAATAGCCGCACATGATAGGGAGAACCCGCAGCCGCAGCAGCGATCGCTGCCCGCGCCTCCGTCGGGAAGACGATGCCGCTACGCCGCGCGCCTTCCTCGATCACGGCATGCGCCGCGGCGCCGTCAAAGGGGCGGATCGGCACCGCCACTAGGTGCCGGCGCAGCGATGGATGCGCCTCGAGCAACTCGTCCACGTCCGCAGCGATGCCCACCAGCAGGAACTGGAGCGAGGCGCGGGTATCGGACAGAAGCTTGAGGAGGCTCGCCATCTGCGCCTTGGTGTCTGCCGAACCTATCCGATCGAACTCGTCGACGATCAGGAACACACGGCGTGTCAGCGCCGGGGCTGCCGCGCTCACGAACTCGCGCGCCGTGAAGTCGCGGTCGGCGAGCGCGGCCAGCGCTGCCCGGCCCGCCGGCCGGGCCTCGGTGATCAGGAAGGGAAGGTACGGCCGCAGAAGATCGGCAAAGCCCGTGTCGCCGGTCGCGGCATGATAGATGGCGACGCATTCCGCCTCGTCGGCAAGGTCGCCGAAGATCCGGGCCAGCGACGTCTTGCCCGACCCGCGGGCGCCGAAGATCATGGCGTGCTGGCGCCGCTCGACCACCCCGTCCACCAGCCGGTTGAGCTCGGCCATGCGCCCGAGCAGTTCGTAGCGGTCGTCTACCGGCTGGGATGCGTTGAACGCGGCGACCACCCGCGCCCGCTGCGATCGCGCGCCCACCGCCTGGCCGAAGCGATCTGCTGGCGTCTGTGCGCCCGATGCTGCGATGACGGGCGCCGTGGTCTCCTTCAGATCGGATCGATCTGAACCGGCTATAGGATGCCGCGCGTCGGCAAGTGGTGCCGATGCTCCCCGGTTCATGGGCGCTGCTGAACGCGCGGGGCGCTCGTTCAATGCCCAGCGCAGGAGGCGGTTCGCCGCCGCCACCCACTGCTGCCACCATCCACGCGTCGCGTCATATTCTGCCATGACGAAGTTGTATGGGAGCGGCCAGTAATAATGAAGCCGCCGTCTTAAGAGATGCGGCAGTATTGAACCTTTCCCGACTTGCCGGGGTCACAGTTGTGATGCCCCTTGCCCGGGCGGCCGGATAGAGGTCCGTGGATTGCCGGGGCGGAGCATTGTGGACGAATTGCCGGTACATGTGGAGCGGGACCCCGCGGAGCCGGGGATTGCGTTCCTGTTCACACAGCAGACGGTGGGGCTGGGCGGGCGCAAGACCAGCATGGTCTTCCTGGCAGAGGCGCTCGCGCGGCGCGGGTACCAGGTACATGTCGTTACGACCCAGCTGAGTTGGCTCACGAAACTGCGTGGCGCGGGCAAGCTCGCCGAAGCTGCGGCCGCGGGTGCGCCGCGCAACCGCTGGTACCCCGCGGACGGGATGCGTGGGTTCCTCTGGGTGCCGCCGGTGCATCCCGTGAGTGTGCGCGGCTGGCTGGCGGAGCGGCTGACGGCGCCGCTGATTTCCTTCTACGGTGCCTTGCTGCCCCGCGCGGTCGTACGGCCGCTCCGTCAGGCGCGGCTGGTGGTGATCGAAAGCTGCGCTGCGGTCGCGCTGTTCCGTCGCATCCGTGGGATCGCGCCGGATGCACGCATTCTCTACAGCATGAGCGACCGGTTGACGGTGGTCGGGATGCATCCGGGGCTGGATCGGCGATTGCGTGCCGATGCGCCGCGCTATGACCTGGTGCGGGTGCCGGCGGCGGCACTGCTGGATGATCTAACCGGCGCGCGGGCGGCGCTGGTCCGTCACGGGATCGACCGTCGCGCATTCGATCGGGCATCCGTCTCCCCCTATCTCGCCGGTCCGAACGCGGTGCTGATCGGTGACATGATGCTGGACCAGCCCTTGCTTGAGCGGCTGGCTCGCGCGTTTCCGAGCGTGCAATTCCACTATTTCGGCCGCACGGCCCTGGATTTCGTGGCTCCCGCCAATCTCACTGCCTGGGGAGAGCAGCCGTTCGAGCGGCTCGTGCCGTTTGTGCAGCATGCCGACGTCGGCCTGGCGCTGTATCGTGGCGCGTCCGGCCTCGCCTATCTCGCCGAATCCAGCCTGAAGAACCTGCAATATCGCTATTGCGGTCTGCCGGTGGTCGGGCCCGGTTTCGCCGTTGGAATGATCCCCGGGGCATTCCCCTATGATCTCCAGCGGCCGGAAAGCGCCGTGGAGGCACTGCGTGCCGCTTTGTCCCAGGGACGCGGTTCGCCAGGGGACATTGCGGACTGGGACGAGGTCGCGAGTGAGTTGCTGCGGCTCACGGGCGTTGAAAACCCTCCAGAATGGAGCGAGACAAGCGAACGATCCCTTTCGGACTATTCTCGTCTCCAGATGACTTCCAAGTAATTGTCACGAACAGGACGTTCGCACTAGTAAGATTACTGCGCAGCATCAGAACGGCACGACTCAACTTCAGGGCATCTTGCCCAGGAACGGGTGAAAACGCGCATGTTGGGAGGAAGACATGGCATATTATAATGGGACGTCCGGGAACAGCGTCATCGTCGCCAGCGGAAGCGGCGCGGATGTCATGAAGGGCGATGCAGGCAATGATCGCCTGAATGGCACCTATGGCAATGACAAGATCAAGGGTGGATCGGGTGACGACAACCTCGCGGGTCAGCAGGGGAACGACTATCTCGAGGGCAACTCGGGCGACGATATCCTGTTTGGTGGCGCCGGAAGCGACTTTATGTTCGGCGGCTATGGCGCCGACAAGTTCGTATTCGACGACTTCAACTACACCAATGGCACGGTCGATATCATCAAGGACTTCAAGCTGACGCAAGGCGATAGCTTGTTGCTCAAGAACGGCGTGATGATCACGGCCGCTGAACTGGCCGAGCTTCCGGACAGCCTCTACGCCGATGGTGCTCGCCTCGACGTCCGGCTGACGCTGACCTCGGATAACGGTTCTACGCAGGACCTTTGGCTCGCGGATGTGATCACCAACATCCAGAACAAGGCACAGGGTCGCGAGATCACGGCGCTCGAGGACTATCTCGCGAGCCTGGGCTACACCGGCGGCCTTTCGCAAGCCGCGTGAGCGAGGCTCCAGCACTCCGGCTGGTCCCCCAGGGGCCCGGTCCCGCGACACGCGGGGCCGGGGCCTTGGCGGGCGAGGAGCCGATGACAACGAGCGCCGCGTCGGTGGCGGTAGCCTGTCCGCTTTGCGATCAGCGGGAGGCATCGCCCTGGGGGCGCGAGAACGGCTATTCCGCCGTCAAATGCATCGGCTGCGGGCTGGTCTATGTTTCCCCGCGGCCTGCCGACGACAGCATCAGCGAGGCAACACGCACGGGGCAGCACCGGCATGAAGCCGGAGCGCTGTCGGTCGTCTACGCGCCCAGTCGTCGCAAATTGGCGCGATATCGGGCGCGGATGCGCCGGGTTCTGGCACAGGAGCTGGGACAGGATCCGGTCTCTTGGCTCGACATCGGCGCGGGCTTTGGTGAGTTGATCGAGGCGTTGCGGGATGTGGTGCCTGCCGGCTCCCGTATCCGCGGGATCGAACCGATGGCGGCAAAAGCTGCACACGCGCGGGCACGTGGCCTGCCGGTAACCTCGGAAAGCCTGGCGCAAGTCTCCGACAGCTTCGACTTCGTGTCGCTGATCAACGTGTTTTCGCACCTGCCCGATCCCGGCGCCTTCCTGGCGGACATCCGGCGGCTGGTCCGTCCCGGCGGCACATTGGTGTTGATGACGGGGAATGGTGCCGAACTCGACCGTGCTGAAAGCTATCCCGACCGGCTGGACCTTCCCGACCATCTGGTCTTTGCGGGGCGGCCCCAACTCGACGCGTTCTTGAGGGAGGCGGGGTTCGAGCCTTACGCGCGGGACCTGGTGCGGCTCGATACGCCGGTCTGGGCGGCGAAGGCGCTGGTCAAGAAGCTGGTGGGGCAGCCGGTTCCGCTGGTGCTGCCCTACCGCTCACGCTTTCGCGACATGCTCTATCTCGCGCGGCGGGTTCGATGAGCCTCGCCCTGGATCGGCAGCCGGCTGTAGCCGCCGCAGAAGGACCGCTGCCGATCGACTTCCTGGTGGTCGGCGCGCAGAAGTGCGGGACCACCTGGATCCATCATGTGCTGAGCCAGCACCCGGACGTGTTCATTCCGCCCGCCAAGGAACTGCACTTCTTCAACAGGGCGCCCGTGCCGGGGCGGGAGCAGGGTTGGTATGCGGCGCAGTTCGCGGATGCGGCGCCCGGCCAACTGCGCGGCGAATGCACCCCGAACTATCTGTGGAATCACGTCGACCCGCGGGATGAGAAGGTCCCAGGCGAATTTCACGACTTCGCGCCCCGGCTCGCCGAGTTGCGGCCGCAGCTGCGGCTGGTGGCGACCCTGCGCAATCCGGTTGACCGCGCCGTCTCTGCCTTTCACCATCATATCAACCAGGGGCGGATCCCTCCCGACGCATCCATTCTCGACCATCTATGGGTGCTCGGCATCGCCTCCATGGGCATGTACGCCCGGCACCTGCGCCACTGGTTCGCCGCCTTCGGGCGCGAACCGCTGCTGGTCCTGGTGTATGAGGAGGACATTGCGCCCGATGAGGCCAAGGCCAATACCGCGCGCCGATTATTTGCGCATCTCGGCGCAGCGCCGTTCGAAGTCCCTTCGCTCTACGAGCAGCTCAATGCCCGCCGCAGCTTTCTGGCGATGCGGCTTGCGCGGCGGCTGCCACCGTCGAGCCTGGCGGGGCGGGCCGTCCGCCGCGGAGTCGAGGGGGTGACGCCCCGGCAGATCGACCGGCTCTTCCGGTTCGAGGTGTCGGCGGGCGAGCGAGCCGAGCTTGCCAAGCTCTTCGCGCCCTACCGGTGTGAGCTTGAAGAGCTGCTGGGGCGGCGTGTCCCCTGGCAATGAGACTGTAACTCCCGCCGGGGGCATCGCGGCATCTTCGGCAGTACCGCAGGCGACGGCCGGTCTTTCCCCGATCCTCCCGCCGCCCGGACATTGCCGGGCCTCGAACGCTGGAGACCTGGGCTGCTGGGGGGCGGAACCGGGCGCTTCCGGCCCCCGGGGTCCGGTGCTAGCTCACGCGGCGGCACCAATCCCGTCGAGAGCAGCAATCGCTTCCGGCGGAAGCACCAGTTCGGCTGCGGCCAGATTCTCGCGCAGATGCGCGACCGAGGACGTGCCGGGGATCAGCAGCAAATTGGGTGCGCGCTGGAGCAGCCATGCCAGCGCCACGGCCAAGGGGCTGTGGCCGAGGCCCTGCGCTACGCGGTTCAACGTCTCCGACTGCAACGGGCTGAAGCCGCCGAGCGGAAAGAACGGAACATAGGCGATGCCGTCGGCCGCGAGCGCGTCGATCAGCGCGTCGTCGCCGCGGTGCGCGAGATTATATTGGTTCTGGACGCAGACGATGGGAGAGATCGCGCGACCTTCAGCGATCTGCGCCGGGGTAACGTTGCTGAGACCGATGTGGCGGATCAGCCCCTGCTGCTGAAGCTCGGCGAGAACCGTTAGCGGCGCCTCGATCGAGCCTTCGGCCGGCCCGTGCACATCGAACATGATGCGCAGGTTGACCACCTCGAGCTGCTCCAGCCCCAGATTGCGGAGATTGTCGTGCACTGCCTGGATCAGTTCCTCGCGGCCCAGGGCGGGCCGCCACGACCCGTCGGCCGGGCGGACGGCACCGACCTTGGTCACGAGCACGAGGTCGTCCGGATAGGGCGCCAGTGCCTCGCGGATGAGCTGGTTGGTGATGTGCGGGCCGTAGAAATCACTGGTGTCGATGTGGTTCACGCCTGCCGCGACGG
This sequence comes from Sphingomonas sp. 3-13AW, assembly GCF_049311085.1. Classification (NCBI taxonomy): domain Bacteria; kingdom Pseudomonadati; phylum Pseudomonadota; class Alphaproteobacteria; order Sphingomonadales; family Sphingomonadaceae; genus Sphingomonas; species Sphingomonas sp. 3-13AW. The sequence continues at coordinate 112,762 of NZ_JASNVZ010000010.1, forward strand.
CTTCGCGCAGCACGGCCAGGGCTGCGGCGCGATCGCGCGGAGGGCCGAATACGCCTGGGCCGGCAAGCTGCATCGCGCCATAGCCGAGGCGCTTTACCGGGCGGTCGCCGAGGAGGAAGGTGTCGTTGGCAGGCATCGGAAGTCTCCTGTTCGTCTGATCTCCAAGCTAGCCGCGCTGCTGCTGCGCGGGTATCCGTGCTGATCGGCACGGGCTGTGCGGAAAGGCGAACAATGGCCGAACTGGGTGATCTCCAAGCCTTCGTCGCGGTGGCGCGCTCGGCGGGCTTCCGCGAGGCTGCGCGCGCGGAATCGACCAGTCCCTCCCGCTTGAGCGAAGCGGTCCGCCGGCTTGAGACCAAGTTGGGGGTGCGGTTGCTTCACCGCACCACCCGCAGCGTGGTCCCGACCGAGGCGGGCGCTCGCCTGCTCGATCGCCTGAGCCCGGCGCTGGCGGAGGTCGAATCGGCGCTCGATGTGGTCAACGGCTTCCGGGACCGGCCGGCGGGGACGCTGCGCCTCAACGTGTCGGTCAGCGCGACACGGCTGGTGCTGCCGGCGATCGTGCCGGGCTTCCTCGAAGCCTATCCGGACATCCGGCTCGAGCTGGTGGTGGAGGAGAGCTTCGTCGACGTGCTGGACGCGGGGTGCGATGCCGGCATCCGCTATGACGAGCGGCTGGAGCAGGACATGATCGCGGTGCCGATCGGCCCGCGCGAACAGCGCTTCGCCACGGCCGCAGCGCCTGCCTACCTCGGCCGTTATGGGCGGCCCGAGCACCCCCGCGACCTGCTCGCGCATCGGTGTATCCGTTCGCGCTTTGCAAGCGGGGTCATGCCCGGGTGGGAATTCGAGCGGGACGGGGAGGTGGTGCGGGTCGAGCCGCCGGGGCAACTGGTGGTCCGGGCCGGGGCGGGGACCGACCTTGCCGTCGACGCCGCGGTCGCGGGCAGCGGCATCGTTCATCTGTTCGAGGACTGGCTGCGGCCGCTGCTGGACACGGGCGCACTGGAGCCGGTGCTGGAGCCCTGGTGGCAGCGCTTCTCCGGGCCGTTTCTCTATTATCCCGGGCGGCGCCTGGTGCCGGCGCCCCTGCGCGCGTTCGTCGACTTCGTCAGGGGTTCGCAGGCGCAGGGGTAAGCCGGCGGACGGTGAGCCCGCGGGCGGCAAGCGCGTCCTGCAGCGAACCGCGCCCAACCAGATGGCCGGTGCCGACCGCAACGAACACCGTGCCCGGTCGGGCCATCCGTTTGACGATCCAGTCGGCCCAGGCGGCATTGCGGTCGGCCAACACCCGTTGTTGCACCACGTCAGAGGTCTGGCGCAGGTCCTCGGACACGATCGCAGCAAGCCCGTCGGTGTCGCCCCGCGCCCATGCTTCGGCGGTGCGGCGCATGGTCTCGGTCGCCGCGTCCTGCCCGTCCAGCACCCGCGTTAGCATCGTGATCTGCTCTGCCTCCGGGAGCTGGTCGAAGATCGCGATCTGGTCGCCCTGGGTTTCCAGTCCTTCGACAGGCTTGCCCGTCCTGGCCGCGGCTTTGGTGAGAACCGCTTCCACCCCCGCCTCGCGTCGATACCCATTGCGACGGAGCGGCAGGATCGAGAGCGAGGTGGCAGCCAGCCACGGGTCCATGCGGTCGAATGCGCCCTCCGGGTAGCCCGCGGCGCGGGTCGCAGCAGCGAGCTTTTTCGCATAGCCGGGCGGAAGCCTCTCCGGGAGGGGCGGGGCGTCGGCGGGCGGGGCTGCGCGGCGGAGCGCTTCTTGCACCTCCGCCTCGGGCGGGGCAATGAGTTCGAGCACCAGCGCGTCGCTTGCCTCGAATGCGCGACGCACCGGCCCCTGGAACCAGGCGAGGTCCGGGCGCAGCTCGTGCACCGATCCAAAGAGGTACACCGTCGTGTCGGCATCGCGAACCACCCACAGCGCCGGCTTGGCGGGCGCGGCGGCCGGCCGCGCGGCAGGCCCCGCGAAGAACAGTGCGACGGCGGCAAGGAGCAGGCGGACAAACGGCATCGGCGTGTCATAGGCCCTGAAGCCGCAGAGCAGAAGCGGCAGGAGCGTCGCGGGTGCGGCGCCGCGCCGACAATGCGCCCGGAAACATGCCCGCTCTGGCCGCTCCTACGGGCTCGATGCTTGACCCCTCCGGGGCCATGGGTCAAAGCGCCGGCGTGTCCGAGCCACTCAGCTTCCAGCGCATGATCCTCACGCTCCATGACTATTGGAGCGATCGAGGCTGTCTCATCCTCCAGCCGTACGACATGGAGATGGGCGCCGGCACCTTTCACACCGCCACCACGCTGCGCGCGCTGGGGCCGGAGCCGTGGAACGCCGCGTTCGTCCAGCCGTGTCGCCGTCCCACCGACGGCCGCTATGGCGAGAACCCGAACCGGCTGCAGCATTATTACCAGTATCAGGTGATCCTGAAGCCCAGCCCCGCAGACCTGCAGGAGCTGTACCTGGGCTCGCTGGCCGCGATCGGCATCGATTTCACCCGCCACGACATCCGCTTCGTGGAGGACGACTGGGAGTCGCCGACGCTGGGCGCATGGGGCCTGGGCTGGGAAGTCTGGTGCGACGGCATGGAAGTCACCCAGTTCACCTATTTCCAGCAGATGGGCGGGTTCGACTGCAAGCCGGTGGCGGGCGAGCTGACCTATGGGCTCGAGCGGCTGGCCATGTACATCCAGAACAAGGATTCGGTGTACGACCTGGCGTTTAACGACGCGGGCGTCACCTATGGCGACGTGTTCCACGAGAACGAGGTCCAGATGTCGACCTGGAACTTCGAGGTCGCCGACACCGACACGCTGTTCGACCAGTTCCGCAAGGCTGCGGCCGAGTGCGAGCGCTGCCTTGCCGCCGGCCTTCCGATCCCGGCCTATGAGCAGGCGATCAAGGCCAGCCACACCTTCAACCTGTTGCAGGCGCGCGGCGTGATCTCGGTCGCGGAGCGCCAGGCCTATATCGGCCGCGTGCGCGATCTCGCGAAGGGCGCATGCGCCGCGTGGATCGAGAAGAAGACGCCCGAATGGCAGGCACGCTTCCCGGGGTGGACGGCATGAGCGACTTTCTCCTCGAACTCCGCTCGGAGGAAATCCCGGCGCGCATGCAGGAGCGCGCGCGTGAGGACCTGGCGAAGCTGTTTGCTGCCGAACTCGGCAAGGCCGGGCTGAAGGCGACCGAAATCGTCACCTATGCCAGCCCGCGCCGGCTGGCGCTGATCGCGCGCGGCCTTCCGCTCGCCACCGAGGCGGTCCGAGAGGAAGTGAAGGGCCCGCGCGCCTCCGCGCCGCCGCAGGCGCTGGAGGGGTTCCTGCGCAAGACAGGCCTGACGCGCGAGGATCTGGTCGAGCGCGACGGAGTGTTGTTCGCCGTCAGCGACAAGCCGGGCCGCGCGACCGCCGATGTGCTCGCGGAAGCCGTTCCGGCAGTGGTTCGCGCCTTTCCGTGGCCCAAGGCAATGCGCTGGGGCGCGGCATCGGTATCGACCGAGAGCCCGCGCTGGGTGCGCCCTCTCCAGGGCATCGTCGCACTGCTCGACGACGCGGTGGTGCCGTTCGAGGTATTCGGCGTTGAATCGGGCGCGGCGACGCTCGGCCATCGCTTCCACCATCCGGGCGCCATCACCATCGGATCCGCTGGCGACTATGTCGAAAAGCTGCGCGCCTGCCACGTCATCGTCGACGGTGCCGAGCGCCGCGCGAGCATCGCGATCGGCGCCAAGCTCGCAGCACAGGCCGCCGGCCTGACGCTGGTCGAGGACGAGGGGCTGCTGTTCGAGAACGCCGGCCTCACCGAATTCCCGATGCCGCTGCTCGGCCGCTTCGACGAGAGCTTCCTGTCGGTGCCGCCCGAGGTGATCCAGCTCACCGCGCGTGTGAACCAGAAGTACTTCGTCTGCCGGGATGGCGAGGGGAAGCTGGCGAGTGCATTCGTCTGCACGGCCAACATTGACCCCGAGGATGGCGGCGACAAGATCGTCGAGGGTAACCGCAAGGTGCTGGCCGCGCGGCTGTCGGATGCCAAGTTCTTCTACGAGACGGACCTCAAGACCCGACTGGAGGACCTGACCCCCAAGCTCGAGAAGATCGTCTTCCACGAAAAGCTCGGCACCGTCGCCGAGAAGGTCGATCGCGTCGCCAAGCTTGCGCGCTGGCTGGTCGAGCAGGGGATCGTCGGCGCCGGCCACGCGCCGGTTCGCACCGAGCTGCCGCTCGACCCCTCGTCGTCACCGGTAGACGCGCGCGACGTCGCCGCCGGCACGGTGAGCGCCGATCGCGAGCGGCTGGCCGATATGGCCGAGCGCGCGGCACGGCTCGCCAAGGCCGATCTCGTCACCGGCATGGTCGGCGAGTTCCCTGAACTGCAGGGCTTGATGGGCGGCTATTATGCCGCAGCCCAGGGCGAGCCGCAGGAAGTCGCCGAGGCGATCCGCGACCATTACAAGCCGGTCGGGCAGGGCGACGACGTGCCGACCGCGCCGGTGACGGTCGCGGTGGCGCTGGCGGACAAACTCGACAGCATCACCCAGTTCTTCGGCGTGGACTTGAAGCCGAGCGGATCGAAGGATCCGTTTGCGCTGCGGCGTTCGGCGCTGGGCGTGATCGCGCTGTTGCTCGACAATAAGCTGCGCCTGCCGCTTGGCGACGTGGCCGGGGCGGACGTGCTCGACTTCTTCGCCGATCGCCTGAAGGTGCAGCAGCGGGAGGCCGGCGTTCGCCACGACCTGATCGACGCGGTGTTCGCGCTGGGTGGCGAGGACGATCTCGTCCGGCTGCTGGCGCGGGTGCATGCGTTGCAGGGGTTCGTGACCACCGAGGACGGCACAAACCTGCTCGCCGGCTACAAGCGCGCGGCCAACATCCTGAAGAAGGAGGGCTACGCCGCTCCCGAGCAGCACGCGGTGGCCGAGCCCGGCACGCGTCATCAGGACGAGTTGGCCAACCAGGCGGTCGATCGCCAGGGCCGGACCGAGTATGACGGCACCAGCCATCCCTTTGCCGGCGGCCAGCCTGACGGCATTCCGCAGACGGGCGAAGAAGATCCGCTGGTCGAGGTGGAGCAGGGTGAGTTCACCGCGGCGGTGGCAGAATTTGCGAAGGGAGAACGCGCACAGTCGCTCTCCTACCAGCCCGAACCGGCCGAGGACGCGCTGATGGCGGCGCTCGACGTTGCCGAGCCGCGCGCGGCCAAGGCGATTGCGGACGAGGATTTCGAAGGGGCGATGGCGGCACTCGCGACGCTGCGGGCGCCGATTGACGGCTTCTTCGAGCAGGTCACCGTGAACGATGCCGACCCCGTCAAGCGCACGGCGCGTCTCGCGCTGCTGGCGCGAGTTCGCGCAGCGGTGCACCGGGTGGCTGACTTCTCACGGATCGAAGGATAGCGGACAGCCCGATGCGCTAATGCTATCCTTCGTCCGAAGGTCTGGTTTGTGATCCTCCTCCCCAGGAACGCACTCCAACCCACGCAAGGAACCACGATGACGCAGTACGTTTACCGTTTTGGCGGCGGAGTTTCGGACGGGGGCTCTGGCGACAAGACGCTGCTGGGCGGCAAGGGCGCCAACCTCGCGGAGATGGCCTCGATCGGCCTGCCGGTGCCGCCGGGCTTCACCATCTCCACCCAGATGTGCACCCGCTATTACGAGGAGGGGCAGAGCTTCCCGGACTCGCTGCGCCAGGAAGTGGCCGAGGGGATCGCGCATATCGAGGGCGTGACCGGCAAGAAGTTCGGCGATGCTGCCGATCCGTTGCTGGTGTCGGTACGTTCCGGCGCGCGCGTGTCGATGCCGGGCATGATGGACACGGTGCTGAACCTGGGCCTCAACGACCGGACGGTCGAGGGGCTGGCGGCAGCATCGGGCGACGCACGCTTCGCCTGGGACAGCTATCGCCGGTTCATCCAGATGTATTCCGATGTCGTCCTTGAGCTCGACCACGGCCGCTTCGAGGAAGCGCTGGAGATCGCCAAGGAAGACAATGGCTACAACCTCGACACCGAGTTGACGGCGGAGGACTGGCAGAAGCTGGTCGCCGAGTACAAGGCGCTGGTCGAGGAGCTGTGGGGCAAGCCGTTTCCGCAGGACGTGCAGGACCAGCTGTGGGGCGCGGTTGGCGCGGTGTTCGGATCGTGGCAGGCGGATCGGGCGAAGGTCTATCGCCGGCTGAACGACATCCCGGGCGACTGGGGCACTGCCGTCAATGTGCAGGCGATGGTGTTCGGCAACATGGGCGACACCTCTGCCACGGGCGTTGCGTTCACGCGCAACCCCGCGACGGGCGAGAACGCCTATTACGGCGAATTCCTCATCAACGCGCAGGGCGAGGACGTGGTCGCGGGTATTCGCACGCCGCAGTACCTGACCCGGGCCGCGCGCGAGGCCGCCGGTGCCAAGCCGCTGTCGATGGAAGAGGCGATGCCGGATGCCTATGCCGAGCTGGCGGCGGTGTTCGACCGGCTGGAGCGGCATTACCGCGACATGCAGGACATCGAGTTCACGGTGCAGCAGGGCAAGCTCTGGATGCTGCAGACGCGCTCGGGCAAGCGCACGGCCAAGGCTGCGCTCAAGATCGCGGTCGACATGGCCGAAGAGGGGCTGATCACCCGCGAGGAAGCGGTCGCCCGCGTCGATCCGGCTGCACTCGACCAGCTGCTCCACCCGACGCTCGACCCGGATGCGCCGCGCGACGTGCTGACCAAGGGGTTGCCCGCTTCGCCGGGCGCCGCATCGGGCGCCGCCGTGTTCGACAGCGAGACGGCCGAGCGCCGCTCCGCCACCGGGGAGCCGGTCATCCTGGTGCGCGTCGAGACGTCACCGGAGGATATCCACGGGATGCACGCCGCCAAGGGCATTCTGACCGCGCGCGGCGGCATGACCAGCCATGCGGCGGTGGTTGCGCGCGGCATGGGACGCCCCTGCGTGTCGGGTGCCGGATCGCTATCGATCGATAGCCGTGCGCGCGTGATGCGGATCGGCACGCGGGAGATCCGCGAGGGCGACACGCTGACCATCGACGGCTCCACGGGCGAGGTGATGGCAGGTTCGGTGCCGACGGTTCAGCCCGAGCTTGCCGGCGACTTCGGCACGCTGATGGAATGGGCCGACGGCGTCCGCCGCCTGCGGGTGCGCGCCAATGCCGAGACGCCGCTCGACTGTCGCACCGCCCGCGACTTCGGTGCGGAGGGCGTCGGCCTCTGCCGCACCGAACACATGTTCTTCGAGGGCAGCCGGATCACTGCCGTCCGGCAGATGATCCTGGCCGAGGACGAGAAGGGCCGTCGCGCAGCCCTGGAGAAGCTGCTGCCGGAACAGCGTGGCGATTTCGTCGAGATCTTTGAAGTGATGGCGGGGCTGCCCTGCACCATCCGCCTCCTCGATCCGCCGCTCCACGAGTTCCTGCCGCATGAGGAGGCGGAATTCGTCGAGGTCGCGGCAGCGGCCGGCGTGGGCGTCGAACAGCTCAAGCGGCGCGCCGCCGAACTCCACGAGTTCAACCCGATGCTGGGCCATCGCGGCTGCCGGCTGGGCGTGACCTATCCCGAGATCTACGAGATGCAGGCGCGCGCGATCTTCGAGGCGGCGTGCGAAGTCGCGGGGAAGTCCGGCGAAGCACCGATCCCGGAAGTGATGATCCCGCTCGTGGCCACGGCCCGTGAGCTGGAGCTGATGAAGATCGTCGTCGACACGGCGGCGCAGGCGGTCTTCGCCGAAAAGGGCCGGACGATCACCTATCTGGTCGGCACCATGATCGAGCTGCCGCGGGCGGCGCTCAAGGCGGGTGAGATCGCGCGTGTGGGCGAGTTCTTCTCGTTCGGCACCAACGACCTGACCCAGACGACGCTGGGCGTCAGCCGCGACGACGCGGCACGTTTCCTGGGCGTCTACGTCGACAAGGGCATCTACGCGCGCGACCCGTTCGTGAGCCTGGACGTCGAGGGCGTGGGCGAGCTGATCGAGATCGCAGCCGAGCGTGGCCGGGCGACCCGGCCGGACGTGAAGCTTGGCATCTGCGGCGAGCATGGCGGCGATCCCGCCTCGATCGCCTTCTGCGAGAAGGCGGGGCTCGATTACGTCTCCGCCTCCCCGTACCGCGTGCCGATCGCACGGCTTGCAGCGGCACAGGCAGCGCTGGCCGCCCGCAAGCAATAAGCAGCGGCCCGGCTGGGGCTGGAGTTGTGACGGGAGGGGCGCGATCTGGTCGAGCCCCTCCCATCGGGTTCAGTGACCCGACAGAGACTTAGCCCCAGCGGCGGATGTGCTCGTCGTCGCGGCCTTCGCGGATCATCGCGGCCTGCTCCCGCCAGCCCTCGCGGGCGATCGTGCCCGGTGCGAGACGCAGCTGGGCCTCCAGCGTCTGCTCCTCGTCGGTGCTCATCGTCTCAATGGCCTTGAAGGTCTTGATGCCGCGATCGTTGAGTTCGCGCTCCCGTACCTCGTCGATGCCGCGAATCCGCGAGAGGTTGTCGCGGCCCCAGCCGAACCAGCCGCCAAGGCCTTCGCTACGATGGGTGTCGGTGGCCAGTGGCGCAGTCGCGGCGGTCGCAGCAGTCGTCGCGGCAAGCGGCGCCGTGCCACCTCGCACGGGATCGTTGTAGACGGTGCCGCCATGGACGGTCTCGACCGGGGCGGCGCGCAAGGCGCGGTCGCGTTCCGCTTCCAGCTCGCGAATTCGCACGTCGCGAGCCTTCAACTCGGCCGCGGCCTCTTCCCGATAGCGGCGATGTTCGACTTCCTCGGCATGGTGCCGCTCGCGCCACTTGCGACCGCCGGAGCTGGAGGCAAGGCCGAACAGCCAGCCGGCGACCAGGCAAAGAACGAGCACGAGATATTGGGTAGGCGTGTGGAACAGCATGGCGGCCTCCGATCGATTCGGACCGTCAACGATCTGTCCGAACCCTCCGTTCCTCGGCCGCTACTTCGAGCCCAGCGCGTCCGAGATCGAGCAGGCGGCAGGTCCCAAAATCACCACGAACAGCGTGGGCAGGATGAACAGGATTAGCGGCACGGTCATGATCGCGGGCAGGCGCGCAGCCTTTTCTTCCGCGCGCATCATGCGCTCGTTCCGGAACTCGGCGGACAGCACGCGCAGGGCAGAAGCCAGCGGCGTGCCATATTTCTCGGTCTGGATCATGGTGGTGGCGACGCTGCGCACCGCATCCAGGTCGATGCGCTGGGTGAGGTTCTCGAACGCCTGGCGCCGCTCGGTCAGGAAGCCCAGTTCGATCGCAGTGAGCGAGAACTCCTCGCCCAGTTCGGGATAGGCGCGCCCCAGTTCCCGTGCGACCCGGCCAAAGGCGGCATCGACAGTCAGGCCCGCTTCCGCGCAGATCACCAGCAGGTCGAGCGCATCGGGCAGGCCCTTGCGGATCGCCGTCGATCGTTTGGTGATCTGGTTCTTGAGGTAGATGTCCGGGGCCTTGTAGCTGAAGATCAGTGAGCCCGCGACGAGCAGGTAGGATTTCAGCGGACCCCAGGTTGCGAAGGTGTCGGTGCCATAGACCAGGAATATCACCGGCCCGCCGATGATGATCGGCAGCACCAGCCGTCCGAAGATCACCGCGACCGCCCATTCGCGCGAGCGGATGCCCGCCTGCAGGAGCTTGGTCTGCGCGCTCTTGAGCTGCTCGTCCTGGAGCACCTTGAGCGAAGATAGCACCGACCGCATCCAGTCGGTCGTCTCGTTCTTCTTCACAAGCTGCGCGCGCCGGCGCGAGACGGGGGCGATGATCCCCGCCTTGAGCTGTTCGCGCCGTTCGTTCAACGCCTTGACGCGCTTGGCCATTGGATCGCGAACCGACAGGGCGGCGTAGATCGCGATCAGAACTGCAAAGGCGGCGACGCCGGCGAGCAGCGTTGCCACCAGTAGCACGTCGACGCCCAGGATCGTCGGTCCCTCGGGATTGCTCAGCATCGATCAGATCTCGAAACTGATCATCTTGGACATCACAAAGGCGCCAAGCCCCATCCAGATGACGCCGGCAATGCCGATCACCATCAGCCTTTGGTCGGTGAAGAACGCGGCGAGATAGGCGCTGTTCACGAACCAGATCAGGCCGAACACCGCAAAGGGCAGCGAGCCGATGATGTACGCCGACGCCTTCGACTCCGACGACATCGCGTTGATCTTGAGCTTCATCTGCGCGCGCTTGCGCAGCACATCGGCGAGGTTGCTGAGCGTTTCCGACAGGTTGCCGCCGGTTTCGCGCTGGATCGCGATCGTGATCAGGAAAAACTGGAACTCGGGCGTGCCGATTCGGTCAGCCGTTTCCTGGAGCGCCATGTCGAGCGTGCGCCCGATCCGCATACGGTCCGAAACCGCCCGGAATTCCTCGCCAACGGGTCCTGGCACTTCCTGGCCGACCACGCCCATGGTTTCGGTGATCGGCAGTCCCGACCTTAGGCCACGAACGAGAAGCTCGATCGCGTCCGGAAACTTCGCGGTGAACTTCTTGACGCGTCGGTTAATGGTGAAGCTCACCACCTTGTGCGGGATGCCGGCACCCAGGAACAGCGCGAGAAAGAAGCTGAGGAGCAGCGGCATCCCTTGCATCCACAGAAACACCATCGAAATCACGGCGATCCCCAGCGTCGCCAGCCCATAGCGGCCGACGGTCCAGTTCTTGCCGGTCATCGACAGTCGTTGCTGAAGCTGGGCCTGGTTCGGCAATAGTCGGCCCGCTGCTACGTCCATGCGCGAGGCGCGTGCGGTCGTGATGCGGCGGATCTGTGCGTCCATGCTCGCGCCGCGGGATGTCACCTGGTGCCGCTCGCGGATAGCCGCCAGCCGGCGCACCCGCGCCTTCTCCACCGACGGCCCCATGAAGGCGAACGCCAGCAGCAGCAGTACCAATCCCGAGCCGAGGATCAGCAACAGGAACGGCATCGGGTTCATGCTTACCGTTTCACCACCCCACTGCCCAGGCGGGACCGTAGCTGCCCGAGCCTGCCGAGCAGGGACGGCGCGCCGCCGCCCGCGGCCGCAGCGCCGGCGCGCCGGTCGTTGCCCCCGGCTAGGTCGTCGGCGATCGAGACGACTTTCGCGGCGAGGTCCACCAGAGGTGCTACCGTCTTGGTGCCCTTGCCGATCTCCGCCAGAGGCTTTCCGAGCTTGGCGGCCTGCACTGCGAGCTTCTGGTCGAACGGTACCTGATAATCGACGGCCCGCTCGATCGAGGTTTCGAAATCCTTGCGGCTGATCTCCATCTGCGCGGCCGGATGGACGCGGTTGGCGAGCAGCAGCACCGTGGCTTCGGGCGCGTTGCTCTTGAGCCAGGAGAGGATCCGGATCGCGTCGCGTGCAGCGGCCAGCGTATATTCCGTCACGACGATGACGACCGGCATTTCCTGCGCCAGCTGCGGATGGTTGACGAGGATGGAGCGCGGCAGGTCGACCACGGTGCATTCATAGGCGTTGCGCATCTCTTCGCGCAGGCGGCGAAACACGCTGCCGTCGGTCAGCACCGGGCTGTTGATGGGAGCTTCTGCCGAGAGCACTGCCAGCCGCTCCGACGCGCGCACCATCGCGCGTTCGATGAACAGTCCGTCAATCCGACTCGGGTTCTCGATCGCGTCGGTGAGGCCGCGCCCGGGCTCGAGATCGAGGGCGAGCGCGCCGATGCCAAAATGCACATCAAGGTCGAGGAGCGCGGTGGTGCGCCCGGCGCGCTCGCTCAGCAGCCAGGCGAGCGAGGTGGCGACGGTAGAGGCGCCAGCACCTCCGCGGGTGCCGATCACGGCGGCCGCGCAGTGCGGGCGTTGGACTGGGGCGGGCTCACCCATTTTCGGTGCGGTCAGCAGCGTTTGCGCTTGCGTGAAGGCGTCTCGCACCGCGTCGGGATTGAGGGGCTTCAGGAGATAATCTTGGATGCCGCTCGCCAGGAGATCGCGATAGAGCCGCACGTCGTTCACCTGCCCCGCGGCGATCACCACGGTGCCGGGTTCGCAGACTTCTGCCAGCGCATTGATGTCGCTGATCGGGTCGCTCGTCTCAGAGAGATCCACGAACAGGAGGTTCGGACTCGACGCAACCGACAACGCCTGCACCGCGCTGCGGAGGTCGCCGCGCTGCACCTTGTCGGCCTGCCAGCCGAACGAGTGGACGATCGGGCGTAGAATGTCGGCGGAGGCGTCGTCGGTAACGAAGCCGGCAAAAGGCTCTCGGGTAGCGGGACGATCAGCCATCAGTTTCCTGCCATCCCGGTCGTGCCGGATTCGAGGCCTGTGCCCGAGCCACCGCCCATCCCGCCGCCACCGCTGCTGCCGGCAGTCGCGCCGCCCGCCGGCCCGCCGAGGGCGGTACTTGGCTTGCGGCGATAGGCTTCGACCGCCTTGGTCGCGTTGACGGGATCGGCAATGCCGGTGCCGGCTTGGCCGTGGACCAGATCGTCCGGACGGGCGACCATTGCGGCGAGGTTAGAATTGATCGCGCAGCCGTGGTTGGAGGCGGTGTGCGCATCCATGGTATGGGGTTCATAGCGGTCAGTCTGGGGGCAGCTTGGCACGCTTGCGAAACCGCGCGTGACCACGACACGCAGCGTGCCCGGGGCGACGCCGCCGTCCGTCGCGGACGCGGTGTCTGCCAGCAGCAGGCCGTAACGAGCAGCTTCACTGGCCACCTGCCGACGGGCGCCTGTGGAGCCGCTCGGATCCTCCACCGCGATACGGTCGCCATACCCCGGCCTGAGGTTCGCCATCCAGCTGGCAAGGCGCCCGGCTTCGCCTTCGCCAAGACCATAGGGGGTCATCGCGAGGTCGACGGCATACTCGCTGTGGGACACGACCGGCTGGTGGACCGATTCGATGCCGCGGTTGGCGCCAGGGTCACAGGCGGCGAGGAGCAGGGCAGGGGCGGACCATGCCACCACCGCGAGACGCGAGTACATGTTCTTCTCCAACGGCAGCGTCACTGGTTGCTGAAGCCCGGCGTTGCGGGCGCCTTCTTGTTCTTGCGCTTGCTCAGGCGATCGTCGGCGAACACCGGCAGATTGGGACCCGCCGGCAGCGGGGCGCCGACGACGGGAGCTCGCCCGGCGGTTGACGGAGCGAGCGTCGGGACCGGGCGCGGACCGGCCGGCGTCGCGCTGATCCCGGCGCCCAGCAGGACGCGGTCGGCGTCATCCGGCGCGCGGTAATGGTCGGTCGGCAGCACGATCTGGTTCGCGTCGACTGGCTTCACCAAATAGGGGGTGATCACGATCACCAGCTCCGTCTCGTTGCGCTGGAATGCGTTGGAGCGGAACAGCGACCCGATGATCGGCAGGTTGGCCAGAAAGGGTGTCTGGTTGACCGAATTGTCGTGGCTGTTCGACAGCAGGCCCGCGATCATGAAGCTCTGGCCGGAACCCAGTTCCACCGTCGTCTCGGCGCGGCGGGTCGTAAGCGCCGGAATGATGACGTTGGCGAGCTGAACTGCTCCGGTGTTGGTGATCTGCGATACCTCCGGCCGGACCCGCAACGAGATGCGACCGTCCGACAGCACGGTCGGCGTATAGGCAAGGCTGACGCCATATTGCTTGTATTCGACGGAGGTGGCGCCGAGCCCCTGTGCAAGCGGGATCGGGATTTCGCCTCCGGCCAGGAAGGTGCCGGTTTCCCCGGACACCGCCGTGAGGTTCGGGTTGGCGAGCGTCGTCACCTGGCCGTTGCGCTCGCCCAGGTCCAGCGAGGCGAGCAGGTCCAGGCCCAGCAGCCGCCCTGCGCCGCCGATGGTCGAGCCTACACCCGGCGGGACTGGGAAGATGTTGGTTCCGCCGCCGGTGATCGTTCCCTGCCGGCCCTGGCCGATGTTGAACTGGAACCCGCCCGTGGTATCCCGCGAGGTGAGATTGACGCCGATGTTCTTGACGTAGCTGCGGCTTACCTCAGCGATGCGGACTTGCAGGTTGACCTGCAACGGGGTCGCCGTCTTGAGCCGGCTGAGCACACGCGTGCCCTCGCCGACAAAGGCCTGCGCCAGCGACTGGGCTTCGGCGATGTCCTCGGGTGAGCGGACGGTGCCGGTGAGCAGGACCATGTTGTTCATGGGCGTGGCGGTGATCTGCGCCTCCGGCATCGCCATCGCGAGCATCTCGCCCACGGTGGTGATGTTGTTCCCAACCATGACGGTGGCGGCATAGATGGTCGCGCCAGAGCGCGACGTGGCGTGGACCGTGGTTTCGCCTACGCTCTTGCCGAACACGTAGAGCTGGCGCGCGGAGCGGACCTGAACGTCTGCAATGCGGTCGTCGGCGACGAACACGTCGGTCATTGCATCCGGCAGGTTGATCAGCTGGCCCCGCCCGGTGTTCATCTGAACCACTGGCGGCGAGGACGCCACTGTTTGAGCCGCCAGCGGGAGGGGGGCGCCTGCGCCTGCCGCCAAGGCGGCGATCAGCGCGAACGGCGTGCTCATAAGCCGGGCCCGGATGCGCATGTCAGTTCCTCCCCCCAACCGGGACGACGGTAAGCGCGCTTCCGCGCGCGATGCGGACGGAGGGACCCGAAACCGCCGTGTTCGCGCCGCTGATCATGCCCGGACCGGCGATAATCGGCACCCCGGACATTCCGACGTTATCGCTTCGCGGCTTGCCGGGAACGGAGCTGCGCTGGAAGCGCGACACGTCCGCGCCGGTGGAATAGGTGACGGAGCCTTCGACCGGCCGGCTGGTGAGGCGCGCAAGCGCCGCCTGTTCCGCCTTTGGATCGTCGCTGTCCGGCAGGGTGGCGTCACCGCTTGCGATCGCTTCTTCCAGTTCGGTGCTGCTGTCTGCCAGCGAGCGCAGCGACAATGTGAGCTGGCCCACGGTTTGCGCGACGGCGATCTTTTCCGCGATGCGGGGCGTCGCCTCCAGCGTCACGGTCGAGAAGGCGTTCACCACCGTGTTGCCCTTGTCGTCGACCTGCTTGTCGGTGCGCTGGTCCGTCGCCAGCACGCGCAGATTGCGCAGCATCGTCTCGGACGCCCGGAGTGGAGCGCCGTCGCCGCCGCCTTCGATCGTCTGCGTCAGGATCAGGTCGACGCGATCGCCGGGAAACACAAAGCCGCCGACGGCGCTCTGGATGGAAACCGGCACCGTCACCGCGCGCATGCCCGGGCCCAGCGCTGCGGCCAGGAAGCCGCGGTCGCCGGGCTTCACCAGCGCGCCCTGGGTGATCGGCTGGCCGGCCGGAATCGCGTAGCGCACGACGGTGCCGGCCAGCTTGGTCGCGTCCGGTGAGCCTTCGGTATAATAGGCGTCGGTGACGAGATCCTGCGGCCACGCCTGGAAGGCGAGCGCGCCGGGGTCGATGATCGTGCCGACCGGCAGCGCCCGCTTGGCCACCAGCACCTTCGGGCCGGCGATGACCGTGGGCTCACCGCCCGCGGCCGCAGCGGGTGCGGTGGCGCCCTGCATCAGGTTGCGCGCCATGAAGGCGGTGATCGCCGCCACAAACAGCGCGCCAACCAGCAGCAGGACTTTACGAGAATCCATGACGTCGAAGCCTTTCCGTCGTGCGGCGGAGTTGATGCGGCATCAGCCAGTCACCGGAACTGGTTAAGAAGGGGTTCGCGGATCACCACCAGCGCTGCCAGCGCGATCGCCACCCCATAGGGAATCTCGGGAAGCTGTTTCCGCCTCCTCAATGCCTTTTCAGCAAGCATCAGAAGGGTGAGCGCACCGCCCAGCAGGGACATCAACACCAGCATCCACAACAGCGTCGACGGTGGCAGCCATAATGCGAGCGCGCCGATCATCTTCACGTCGCCGCCGCCCATCTGCCCCATCGAGAAGGCGAGAACGAACAGGCCAAAGACCAGCATTGCGACCGCTATCTGGATGGCGACTCCGGGCCACAGCGTCAGTCCGCTGGCAACCCACCACAGCGGCGCGAGCAGGGCGATCGCGGCGTTCTTCCAGTTTGCGATCTCGCGCGTGCGCACGTCCTCGACTCCTGCCGACAGCAAAAGGGCGACCAGCGCGAGCAATAGAAAGGAGGTAAGCGACACCTGCATCGCCCAACCCCCTAGACGGGGCCACTTACGAAACCGTAACCGTGGCCCATGGCAGCCCACGCCCTGTATCGCCGTGCAATCCCGTCCGCGGCGCGGATTACCCGATGGATTGCGCCCGATGGGTGGGAGCACCGGCGGTTCGACTGGCCCGCGACCGGAGGTGAGGGCTACCGTGGCGCGATGCTGTTCCAGGTGGGGCGCGGCGACGTCTTCGAAAAATACCTCGAGAGCTTCGCGCATTGGCGCGCGTGCGGCTGGTCGATCACCAGCTTCGACTGGCGCGGGCAGGGCGGATCGGGGCGACTGACCGAGGACCCGCGTTGCGGGCATATCGATTCGTTCGACACCTACGTCGCGGATCTCGCCGACTTTGCCGCAGCTTGGCGCGAGGAGAGCTACGGCCCGCATGTGCTCGTCGGCCACTCGATGGGCGGGCATCTGGTGCTGCGCGCGCTGGTCGAGGGCCGGGTCGAGGCAGACGCTGCCGTGCTGGTTGCCCCCATGCTGGGCCTGAAGTCGCCGGTCGGGCCACGTCTCGGCGAGCGCGCGGCGCGGCTGCTCGCCGGCCGCGGTTTCGCGCGGCGGCGGGCGTGGGGCCGGAACGAGCGCCCGTTCACCCGCGCTGCCCGTCAGACGCTGCTCACCTCCGATCGCGAACGCTATGAGGATGAGCTGTGGTGGATCGAGGCGAATCCGACGAATGTCGCGGGACCGCCCAGCTGGGGATGGCTTGCGGAGGCGTTTCGGTCCGCACGTGGGGTTGCGGCGAACCCCGCGCTCGCGACGCTCGACGTGCCGATGCTGTTGCTGGTTGCCGAGAAGGACGCGCTGGTCGACCCCGCCGCCGCGATTACAGTGGCCGAGCGGCTCCCGCGCGCGGTGCTGGTTCGCTTCGGCCCGGAGGCACGCCACGAACTCCTGCGCGAAACCGACGCGATCCGGGATCGTGCGATCCAGGAGATCGATCGCTTCCTCCAGGATGCGCTGGTCGCGGCATGAGCCGGCGCATCGCCATCGTGGGCGCGGGCATGGCCGGCGCAAGCCTTGCCGCGTTGATCGCAGGGCAGGACGCTGTGGTGCTGCTGGAGGCGGAGGCGCATCCCGGCTTCCACGCCACCGGCCGCTCGGCGGCCTTCTGGTCCGAGACCTATGGCGGACCGGGCGTGCAGCCTCTCACCAGCGCATCCGGCCCGTTCCTGAAGGATCCCGGCCCCGAGTTCGGGAACATGTCCTTCCTGTCGAAGCGCGGCGAGTTGATGATTGCGCCCGCGACGGACGCGACGTCGCTCGAGGCCTTCGCCGCGCGATTCGAAGGATCGGGCATCGCAATGCGGCGCGAAGACGCGGCCTTGCGCGTGCCCGGCCTGAAGGGTGCGTGGCAGGGATTGTGGATGCCGAGCTGCGCGGACATCGACGTCGCGCGGCTGCACGGTGCGTTTCTCACACGCGCGCGGCGGCTGGGCGCGGTTCTTCGCTGCGATTCGGCACTGCTGAAAGCGCGTCGGTCGGGCGGGGCGTGGCAGCTGCGGCTCGCCGATGGCGAGACCCTGACCGTCGACGTCCTGGTCAATGCCGCGGGGGCCTGGGCCGATCGGGTGGCCCAACTTGCCGGAGCCGAGCCGGTGGGGATCCAGCCCTATCGCCGGACCATGGTGCAACTGCGCGTCGATCCGCCTGCACCCGCAGGCTTGCCCGTCGTGATGGATGCTGCAGGCGGATTCTATTTCAAGCCGGAGCCGGGCGGGCGGGTGTGGCTGACGCCGCATGACGAGACGGCCGTCGAGGCCGGGGATGTCGCCGCGGAGGAAATCGACGTCGCGCTGGCGATCGACCGCATGCAGCGCGTCGTCGACTGGCGGGTCGAGGCGGTCGAGCGCCGCTGGGCCGGCCTGCGCAGCTTCGCGCCCGACCGGCTTCCGGTCTATGGCTGGGACCCAAGGATCGAGGGGCTGTTCTGGTGCGCCGGCCAGGGCGGGTTCGGCATCCAGACCGCGCCCGCCGGCGCCGCCCTCTGCGCGGCGCTGCTGAATCGAGGTCAGATGCCGCGCGGAGTCGATGCGGACTTATACCGGCCCGGCCGGTTCTGACCCTCAGGCTGCGGCGGTGGTCCGGCCCGCCGCCATCGCCGCGTCGCTCGCCAGCTTGTCGGCGCGCTCGTTCTCGGGGTGGCCGGCATGGCCCTTGACCCAGACCCATTTGATCTGGTGCGGCTTGGCCGCGGCGAGCAGCGCCTGCCACAGTTCGGCATTCTTCACCGGCTTGCGGTCCGCGGTCTTCCAGCCGTTCTTCTGCCAGCCGTGGATCCACTTGGTCAGGCCATCCATGACGTAGCGGCTGTCGGTCGACAGCGTCACCTGACAGGGTCGGGTGAGGGCGTTCAGCCCCTCGATCGCGGCCATCAACTCCATGCGGTTGTTGGTGGTGTGCGCTTCTCCGCCCGAAAGTTCGCGCTCGTGCGCGCCGGAACGGATCACCACGCCCCAGCCGCCGCGGCCCGGATTGCCCTTGCACGCGCCGTCGGTGAAGATTTCGACGGAGGTCAGATCGGTCATGAAAAGGCGTTCCTGTTATTCTCGTACCAGTCGAGCCGCCGCAGATAGGCGAGCGGATCCTTGCGCGTCACCAGCGCATCGGCAGGCGTGTTGATCCAGTCCCAGGCGCGCGTCAGCAGGAAGCGCAGGCAGGCACCTTCGGCAAGGACGGGCAGCGCCGCGCGCTCTGCGCTCGAAAGACCGAAGCCGGCGGCATAGCCCTCCAGCAGGGCGCGCCCCACCGCCGGGGCGAGCGAAACGCCGTTCCCGTCAAAGCTCCAAGCGGAGTGCATCACGGCAAGATCGTAGGCGCGCACGTCCGTGCAGGCGAAGTAGAAGTCGATGAGGCCGGTGACTTCGTCGCCCAGCATCAGGACATTGTCGGGAAACAGATCCGCGTGGATGGCGCCGGTGGGTAGCTGCCCTGGCCAGGCGGCGAGCACCCGGTCCAGCGCGCCTCCCACCCGATCGCGCAGGCCCGCCTGGATGCTGTCGAGCCCGGGCGCGCACTGCTCGAACAGATGCGGCCAGGCTTCCACGCCCATGGAATTCGTACGTGTCAGGGCGAAGTCAGTAAGTGCGGCATGCATCTGCGCCATCGCAGCACCTCCGGCTCGGGCCTGGGTCGGTGTCGGCTGGCTGAGCGATACGCCGGACAGGAACTCGATCAGGCAGGCCGGACGGCCTTCCAGTGTCTGGATGACGGTGCCGCTGCGATCGGGAAGTGCGCGGGGCACCGGGCTGCCGGCGTCGGCGAGCTTGTCGATCATCGCGAAGAAGAAGGGCAGGTCGCCCGCATCCACCCGCTTTTCATAGAGCGTCAGGATGAACCGCCCGCGGGTCGTGTCGACGAGATAGTTCGAATTCTCGACCCCTTCGGCGATCCCCTTGGCCGAAACCAGGGCCCCCACGTCATAGCGGGCTAGGAAGGCGCTAAGCGCCTCCGCCGAAACCTGCGTGTAGACGGCCATGAGCTCAGGCGGCGGCTTCGAGGCCGCGGGGCAGCTTGAAGGTCAGGGTCTCGCGCGTCATCTCGACCTCGCGCTCGCGAATGTCGAAACGCTCGGCAAGCCGGCCGACGACTTCGCGCACCAGCATCTCGGGCGCGGAGGCGCCGGCAGTGAGCCCCAGCGTGCGGACACCTTCGAGCCACGCGAAATCGACTTCGGCGCCGCGCTGGATCAGGTGCGCGGGCGTGCCTTCACGCTCGGCGACTTCGACCAGGCGCAGCGAGTTGGACGAGTTCGGCGCGCCGATCACCAGGACAAGGTCGCACGAGGAGGCGATCGCCTTCACGGCCGCCTGGCGGTTGGAGGTCGCGTAGCAGATGTCGTCCGCCTTGGGCGCGACGATGGCCGGGAAGCGGCGCTGGAGCGTCGCCATGATATCGGCGGTGTCGTCGACCGACAGGGTGGTTTGCGTGAGGAACGCGAGGTTGGCCGGGTCGATCGGCATGATCGCCTCGGCATCCTCGACCGTCTCGATCAGCGTCATCTGACCCTGCGGCACTTGGCCGAAGGTGCCGATCACTTCCGGGTGGCCGGCGTGGCCGACGAACAGGATGTGATGACCGGTGGTCACCAGCCGTTCCGCCTGACGGTGCACCTTCGAGACAAGCGGGCAGGTGGCGTCGAGATATTCGAGACCGCGGTCCTCTGCCTCGGCAGGGACGGACTTGGGCACGCCATGGGCGGAAAACACCACCGGCACCCCGGGGGGAACTTCCTCCAGCTCCTCGACGAACACTGCGCCCTTCGCGCGCAGGCTGTCGACGACGAACTTGTTGTGCACGATTTCGTGGCGGACATAGACGGGCGCGCCGTGCTTTTCGATCGCGAGCTCGACGATGCGGATCGCACGGTCGACGCCGGCACAGAAGCCGCGGGGGGCCGCGATCAGCAGATCGAGGACAGGCTTGGCGGTTGCCGCCAGGACAGGGTCGGTCATCACTCCCGGGCATCTACGCGATTGCTTGCGCGCTTGAAAGGCGCTTCCTATGCTGGCGACGGTCCGGGTCGGCGCTTGAGCGGCGGCCCGTTCGTCGTGAAAGGTGTACCTCCCTGTGATCGTCCGAACGCTCGCTGTTTCCGCTGTCGCGCTCCTCGCCCTCGCGGGGTGCAGCCGTAAAGGCGAGATCGACGTGACCCGTGGCGTCGGCATCACGACCGTGCGCTCCGCCTGCCCGGCAACGGGCATTCCCGCCGGAACTGGCGACATCACGCTGTTCGACCCCGCCGGCAGCCAGCTGGCGAGCGCAATCGACGTGACCGCCACGATTACCAACGTGCGCGCCACCTGCAACGAGTCGGGCGACGACATCGTCTCAACCGTAACCTTCGACATCCTGGCGCGCCGCACCCGTACCGACGGTGCCCGGCAGGTCCAGCTTCCGTACTTCCTGACGGTCGTTCGCGGCGGAACGCAGGTGGTGGCAAAGCGCATCAACCAGGCGACGCTGGACTTCGCACCGGGCGAGGCCCGCGCGCAGGCGCAGGGCAGCGCGACCGCCGTGGTCCAGCGCTCCGCAGCGACGCTGCCGGCGGACATTCGCGAGCAGATCGTGCGGCCGCGCAAGGCGGGCGCGCAGGATGCGGCAGTCGACCCGCTGTCGACCCCGGAAGTGCGCCAGGCGGTGCTCAACGCCTCGTTCGAGGCGCTGGTCGGCTTCCAGCTGACGCGGGACCAGCTGCGCTACAACGTCACGCGCTGATTTAGACGGGGCCGTGCGTGGCCGATTGACTCGGCCACGCGTGCAAGCCACAGCAAGTACGTCGATGGTCGGGAACGGCCATGAGCACGCGCGGGAGAGCGCCGCAGGCCTTCGAGGCCGCATGCGGCCGCCGAAGGAGCAACCGCCCCGGAATCTCTCAGGCAAACGGGACCGCGCGCGTCAACGACACTCTGGAAAGCGCGTCGGCATGACTGGCGCCACCGAAGGGGTAAGCACGGCAACCGCGTGCGAAAGCTCTCAGGTTCCGTGACAGAGGGGGCGGCGATGCAGCGGGGAGGCCCGCGTCTTCGTCGTGCCCGACCTGCCGGAGACTGCGCAATGAGCGACCTCGTACCCAATCACGACGCGCACTCGGACGATGCCGAGGTGCTGCCGCCTTCCCTGCTACCGCTCGACGCGTGGCATCGTGCCCACGGCGGCCGGATGGTGCCGTTCGCCGGCTATGAGATGCCGGTGCAGTACGAGGGCATCATGGCGGAGCATCTTTGGACTCGCCAGCACGCCGGCCTCTTCGATGTCAGCCACATGGGCCAGCTCCTTTTCACCGGTGAAGGCGTGACCCAGGCGCTTGAGGCATTGCTGCCGGGCGACCTGCAGGTGCTCGCGCCCAACCGTATGCGCTATTCGTTGCTGCTCGCGGAGAACGGCGGCATCCTCGACGACCTGATGGTAACGCGCTTGCCGGAATCGCATCCGTTCGGCGAGGCGGGTGAGCCGGCTCCGGCGGGCGAAGCCTTTTACATGGTCGTGAACGGCGCCACCAAATACGAGGACCTAGGCCATCTGCGCGAGGCGCTGGCCGACTCGATCACCATCAACCATCTGGAAGACCGCGCGCTGCTGGCGCTGCAAGGACCGGAAGCGGTCGCGACGCTCACGCGCCTCATCCCGGGCGTGGATGCGCTGCGCTTCATGACGGCCGGTGCGTTCGAATGGCAGGGCCACGCCTTGTGGATCAGCCGCTCCGGCTACACCGGCGAGGACGGCTGCGAGATTTCGCTGCCGGCCGAGGCTGCCGAGGCGTTCGCCGATGCGCTGACTGCCGAGCCGGGCGTCAAGCCGATCGGCCTGGGTGCGCGCGACTCGCTGCGCCTGGAGGCGGGGCTGCCGCTGTACGGCCACGACCTGGACGAAGAGACCACGCCCGTGACCGCCGACCTGGGCTTCGCGCTTTCGAAGCGCCGCCGCGAGGAGGGGGGCTTCCCCGGTGCCGAGCGCATCCTGGCAGAGCGGGCCGAGGGGCCGAAGATGAAGCGCGTCGGCCTGCGGGTCGATGGACGCCAGCCGGTGCGCGAGGGTGCGACCGTGGTCGACGGATCCGGCAAGGCGATCGGCCGTGTGACCTCCGGCGGCTTCGCCCCGAGCGTCGGTGCGCCGATCGCCATGGCCTATGTGCCGGCCGCGCTTGCGGTGCCCGGCACCGATGTCACCCTGTCCCAGCGCGGCAAGGCGCACAGCGCCGAAGTCGTGCCCATGCCGTTCATTGCCCACAACTACGTCCGCTAAGGAGCGCCCTCGATGAGCCGTTTTTTCACCGAAGACCATGAGTGGATCGAAGTCGACGGCGACGTCGCAACGGTCGGCATCACCGAATATGCCCAGAGCCAGCTGGGCGACATCGTGTTCGTCGAAGTTCCCGAGGAAGGCCGTGAGCTGACCAAGGGTGACGAGGCGGCGGTCGTTGAGTCGGTCAAGGCCGCGTCCGACGTATACACGCCGGCCTCAGGCACCGTCCTTGAGGGCAACGCCGATCTTGAGGACAGCCCCGCGCTCGTCAACGAGGATCCGGAAGGCGACGGCTGGTTCTTCCGCCTGACGCTGTCCGATCCGTCGGAGCTCGAAGGGCTGATGGACTCGACCAAGTACGCGGCTTTCATCGCCAAGCTCTAACCCAACGTCCTGCCAGCCCAAGGCTGGCATCTCGGGCCGCGGGCGCTTCCCCTGGGGACGCGCTCGCGGCGTGAGGCTCCGGCGGTGGCCGGGGATGACCTCCCGAAGGAATGCCATGCGCTACCTGCCTTTGACTCAGCCCGACCGCGAAGCGATGCTCGCCGCGGTTGGCGCGCCCTCCGTCGATGCGCTGTTCGCTGATGTGCCCGAGGGCGCTCGGCTCGACGGCCCCGTGCCGGGCCTCCCCAACCACGCGAGCGAGCTCGCCGTGGAACGCCACCTCACCAAGCTCGCCGCCAAGAACCTGGCAGCGGGGGCGGCGCCGTTCTTCCTGGGCTGTGGCGCCTACCGCCATCATGTCCCGGCAAGCGTCGACCATCTGATCCAGCGTGGCGAGTATCTCACCGCCTACACGCCCTATCAGCCGGAAATCGCGCAGGGCACGCTGCAGATGCTGTTCGAGTTCCAGACGCAGGTAGCGACGCTGCTCGGCTGCGACGTCGCGAACGCGTCGATGTACGACGGCTCGACCGCCTGCTGGGAAGCGATCACCATGGCGCGCCGGGTCACTCGCCGCGGCAAGGCGATCCTCTCGTCGGGGCTCCACCCGCACTATGTCTCGGTCGCGCAGACCATGGCGAAGTTCACCGGCGACGTGCTGGAATCGTCCGCGCCCACGCTGACCGCGGAAACCGACAGCGACGCGCTGATCGCGGCGATCGATGGCGATACGTCCTGCGTGGTCGTCCAGTATCCCGATATCCTTGGCCGCATCCCGGACCTGCGCCCGATCGCCGAGGCAGCGCACGCCAACAAGGCGCTGCTGATCGCGGTGGTGACCGAGCCGGTGGCGCTGGGCGCGATCGCCGCGCCCGGTGATCTCGGCGCGGACATCGTCGTGGGCGAGGGCCAGTCGCTGGGCGTCGGCCTGCAGTTCGGCGGGCCCTACGTCGGCCTGTTCGCCTGTTCCGACAAGCTGGTGCGCCAGATGCCGGGCCGCCTGTGTGGCGAGACCGTGGATGCCGAGGGCAAGCGCGGCTTCGTCCTGACGCTGTCGACCCGCGAGCAGCACATCCGCCGCGAGAAGGCGACGTCGAACATCTGCACCAACTCCGGCCTGTGCGCGCTGGCGTTCTCGATCCACATGACGTTGCTCGGTGAGAAGGGGCTGCGCCAGCTTGCGTTGAGCAACCACGCCCGCGCCTCGGCTGCCGCCGACCGGCTGGCGAAGGTGCCGGGCGTCGAGCTGGTGAACACCAGCTTCTTCAACGAGTTCACGCTGAAGCTGTCGAAGGAGGCGCGCCCAGTGGTCCGCACCCTGGCAGAGCGCGGCGTGCTGGCGGGCGTGTCGCTCGGCCGGCTCTATCCGGACGCGGCGGAACTCGCCAACGGCCTGGTGGTGGCGGTGACCGAGACGGTGACCGCCGAGGATATCGAGACACTCGCAACCGAGCTCGAAGAGGTGCTGGCATGACGATCAATCAGAGCGGCTGGCGCCCGGAGATGGGCGGCGGCGAAGATGCGGTGCAGGCGACCTTCACGGGCAACCGCGCGCTGATGCTCGAAGAGCCGTTGCTGTTCGAGATCGGTTCGACCCACGTGACCGGCGTCGACTTCGACGAAGCGCCGCAGGCCTCGTCGCGGCTGGGCGGCATGGAGCGGACTGCGCCGATCGGCCTGCCGGGCCTGTCGGAGCCGGAGGCGGTGCGCCACTATACGCGCCTGAGCCGTCAGAACTACGCGATCGACCTGGGCCTGTTCCCGCTCGGCTCGTGCACGATGAAGCACAATCCGCGGCTGAACGAGCGCATGGCCCGCTTGCCGGGCTTTGCCGACGTGCACCCGCTACAGCCGGTCGACACGGTGCAGGGGGCGCTGGAGGTGATCCACCAGCTCGCGCACTGGCTGGTGACGCTGACCGGCATGGACTCGGTGGCGATGAGCCCCAAGGCCGGGGCGCATGGCGAACTGTGCGGCATCCTTGCGATCCGGGCGGCGCTGGAGGCCAAGGGCGAGGGGAACCGCAAGGTCATCCTGGTGCCTGAGAGCGCCCATGGCACGAACCCCGCGACCGCTGCATTCGCCGGCTTCAAGGTCGAGGACATCCCCGCCACTGCCGAAGGGCGCGTGGACCTGGCGGCGCTGAAGGCGCGGCTGGGGCCGGACGTGGCGGGCGTGATGATCACGAACCCGAACACCTGCGGACTGTTCGAGCGCGACATGCGTGCGATCGGCGACGCCGTGCACGCGGCGGGCGGCTATGTCTATTGCGACGGCGCGAACTTCAACGCCATCGTCGGGCGCGTGCGGCCGGGTGACCTTGGCGTCGACGCGATGCACATCAACCTCCACAAGACCTTCTCGACCCCGCATGGCGGCGGCGGGCCGGGTTCCGGGCCGGTGGTGTTCTCGGCGGCGCTGACGCCGTTCGCGCCGCTCCCCTTCGTCGACAAGCAGGGCGATCGCTTCGTCCTGGTCGAGGAAGAGACGGCGGGCGAGCATCATGCCAGCAGCTTCGGCCGCATGGTCGCCTTCCACGGCCAGATGGGCATGTTCACCCGCGCGCTGAGCTATATCCTCAGCCACGGTGCGGACGGCCTGCACCAGGTGTCGGGCGATGCGGTGCTCAACGCCAACTATGTGCTGCGCCAGCTTGAGGACGTGCTCGATGCGCCGTTCGGCGGCAGCGGCCCCTGCATGCACGAGGCGCTGTTCTCGGACGCGGGGCTTGCCGAGGGCTTTACCACACTGGACGTTGCCAAGGGGCTCATCGACGAGGGGTATCACCCGATGACGATGTACTTCCCGCTGGTCGTCCATGGCGCGATGCTGATCGAGCCGACCGAGACCGAAAGCAAGGCGGCGCTCGACCAGTTCATCGGCGCGCTGCGTTCGGTGGCGGAACGGGCCAAGGCGGGGGATCAGTCGTTGAAGGGCGCCCCGCACTTCGCGCCGCGTCGCCGACTCGATGAGACCTTGGCTGCGCGCAAGCCGGTGCTGCGCTGGAGGGCGCCGCAGCCCGCCGCCGAAGCCGCCGAGTAAGGGCATATCGCTTCCTCCCGGACGCGGTGTCCGGGAGGAGGTTCGGCAGTATTTGGGCAAGATCAGCCGGATCGGCCTTCGGCTGGAACCGGCCAAGTATCGGCCACGTTGTTCCGAATAGTTCACGCTCCGTTCAACCGCCTGGTGCGATCGTTGCGGTCATATCTGTTCGGGAGAATTCCCATGTTTCTGAAGCGCATCCGCACCCTCGCGCTGGTGGCAGCCGCGGGCCTCGGCGTCAGTGCCTGCACCTATGGCGATGGTGGCTACGGCTACTCCGGCGTGTCGCTGGGCTATGGCTCGGGCGGCTATTACGATCCCTATTATGACGGTTATGGATATGGGCCCGGCCTGGGCTCGTCCTACTTCGGCTGGTACGGCGACTATTATTATCCGGGCACCGGATATTACGTCTACGACCGCTACCGGCGCCCGCATCGCTGGAACAACGACCAGCGTCGCTATTGGGAACAGCGCCGGCAGAGCTGGCGCGGCAGGGACCGCCCGCGCAACAACTGGAACGACTTCCGCCCTGGGAATAACCGTCCCGGGGTCCGACCCGGTCGTCCGGGCGATGGGCGTCCCGGCTATGGTCGTCCGGGCTATGGTCGTCCCGATGGCGACGGGCGCCCCGGCGTTCGTCCCGGCCGCCCCGGTGACGGTCGGCCCGGCTATGGCAGGCCCGATCGCCCGGGTCGTCCGGACGGGGTGCGACCCACGCCCGGGCAGGGAACTCCCGGGGCCGGCTCCCCGCGGCCGCCGCGTCCTGACGCCGGCGCTACCCGTCCTCGTGGCGGTGGCCAGTACACGCCCGGAAGCCGTCCGGGCGGGCAGCGCTGGGGCGGGCAGGGCCGGCCGGGCGGCACGCGGTACGGCGGCGGCAATCGCGGTGGCGGACCGCGCCCCCAGAACCGCTAGGCGATCTGAGGCTCCGGCGACCGTCGGAGCCTCATTCGCGATTCCCTAGTCAGCCGGCGCCTGCCGCGTCCGCAGCAGCGCGGAGGCGATGAAGCGCAGCACCGCGACGTCGTCCTGGTTGAACAGCGTGACGCGCGTGCGCAGGATGCCCATCTCCGGGCGGCTGGCCGAGGCGCGCTTCTCGAGCACTTCGGTCTCGCAGCGCAGCGTGTCGCCGGGATGGACCGGCCGCAGCCAGCGCAGTTCATCGACTCCGGCCGCGCCCAGGCTCGCCTGCGGGTGGACCTTCATCTCCTCGACCAGCATCGCCATCGCCATCGCGCAGCTGTGCCAGCCGCTGGCGGCGAGCCGGCCGAAGTGGGTTTCGGCCGCGCCCTCGTCCGACAGGTGGAAGGGCTGGGGATCGTAGCGGCGTGCGAAGTCGAGCACTTCCTCGCGCGTCACTTCATAGCGGCCGAAGCGGGCGGTTTCGCCCTCAACAATGTCTTCGAAATAGCGCATCCGGACCCCTTAGCCGCGCCTGCAAAGCTGGCAAGGCCGCTTAGCGGGCGCGCGCGGATCGAAACACGGTGTCGCTGCCGTCGACGCCCGGCGCCTGCGGCAGGCCGATGAGGTCCCGCAGCAGCGGATAGACATCGACATTGTCGAACGCCGGGACGGTGCCGCCGCGGGCAAAGGCGGGCCCGTTGGCGATGAACAGCGCCTCCATTTCGGGCGCCATATTGTCATAGCCGTGGGCGCCACCCCTCCGCGGCTCTGCGGGGGTGGTCGGCAGCACCTGCCAGCCGGTTTCGGCCAGGCACAGGATCGCGGGAACCCGCGCGTTCCTGCCATAATGGAGGCGGGCCGGGAGTTCGCCCTTGCGCCAGCACTGCATGTGCTCGTGCGGCGCGATCAGCGCCTTCTCCACGGCGGCTTCGCGGCCGGGAAGGGGGGTGAGGCTGGCATAGGGCCCGGCTTCCACCACGCGGTAAAAGCTCGCGTCGACCAGCTTGTCGAGCGCGACAACGCGGCTGGTGCTGGTGGCGGCCATGCCATGATCCGCCACGACGACGAGATTGGCGGGCTGCCCCAACGCCGTCAGGCCCTCCACCAGCGCACCGACGGCAGCGTCCACATCGGCTGCGGCCGCGTTCACTTGCGGCGAGTCCGGACCATAGGCGTGGCCGGCGCTGTCCACCGCCTCGAAATAGAGCGTCAGCAGCTTCGGGCGGATCTCGGCCGGGCGGCGGAGCCAGTCGAGGATGCCGTTGACGCGCTGCGTCGTGGTGATCGCCTGGTTGTACTGCTGCCAGTCGGACGGGCGCACCCCGTCGCCAAGCGGCACGTTCGAGCCCGGCCAGAACTGCGTCGCCGTCCGCACGCCCGCCTTCTCGGCCGCGACCCAGATCGGTTCGGCAGCGCTCCACCACGCCGGATTGTCGCTCGCCATGGTGAAGACGGTCTTCGGGTCGGCCGGATCCTCCATCCGGTTGCCGACAATGCCGTGGCGGTCGGGGCGTAGCCCGGTGACCAAAGTCCAGTGGTTGGGGAAGGTCTTCGACGGGAAGGACGGACGCATCGGCCCGGTGACCCCCTCTGCCGCCAACCGGGAGAGCACCGGCGTCACGCCCCGCTTCAGATAATCGGGATGGAAGCCGTCGATCGAGATCAGGATCGTGACCGGCGCGCGGACCTCCGCGGGCGCCGCGATCGGGATCGGGGGCGCAACGGGCGCGGTCGATGCAGATGTGGTGGTGCAGGCGGTGAGCGACGCGGCGGCCAGGAACGCGGCCAGGAGGGGCTTGAACATGCCCCCCCCTTCGCTCCGGTCAGAGGCAGGATTATGACAGCGGCAACGGTTCGCCGGCCTTTCGGCCGGCGAACGGCTCAGACGTTGAAGCGGAACAGCATCACGTCGCCGTCGTGGACGACATATTCCTTGCCCTCCTGACGCAGCTTGCCGGCCTCGCGCGCGCCGGCTTCACCGTTGCAGGCGATATAGTCGTCAAAGGCGATGGTCTCGGCACGGATGAAGCCGCGCTCGAAGTCGGTGTGAATCTCGCCTGCCGCCTGCGGGGCCTTGGCGCCCGCTTCCACGGTCCAGGCACGCGCCTCCTTGGGACCGACCGTGAAGAAGGTCAGCAGGTTGAGCAGCTTGTAGCCGGCGCGGATCACGCGGGCGAGGCCGGTTTCCGTCAGACCCAGGTCGTTCAGGAACTCCTGGCGATCGGCAGGCTCCATCGTCGCGATTTCGGCCTCGATCGCGGCGGAGACGACGACGGCCTGCGCGCCTTCGGCTGCCGCCTTCTCGAACACCTTGGCGGAAAGCGCATTGCCCTCGGCGGCGTCTTCCTCATTCACGTTGCAGACGTAGAGGACGGGCTTGGCGGTGAGCAGCTGCGCCTGGGCAAAGACGCGCGCTTCTTCCTCGTCCTTGGGCTGGGTGAGGCGCGCGGGCTTGCCTTCGCGCAGCAGTTCCAGCGCCTGGCCGAGCACGGAGGCGCCGATCTTGGCCTCCTTGTCGCCCTGCTGGCCCTTTTTGATGAGGTTGGGGACGCGCTTTTCCAGGCTTTCCAGGTCCGACAGCATCAGCTCGGTCTCGACCGTCTCGGCGTCGGCGATCGGGTCGACCTTGTTGTCGACGTGCTGGATGTCGTCGTTCTCGAAGCAGCGCAGGACATGGACGATGGCGTCCACCTCGCGGATGTTGCCCAGGAACTGGTTGCCCAGGCCCTCGCCCTTGCTGGCGCCACGCACCAGTCCCGCGATGTCCACGAAGCCCAGCTGGGTCTCGATGATCTTTTGCGAACTCGCGATGGACGCGAGCTTTTCCAGCCGCTCGTCAGGGACGGCGACGTTGCCGACATTGGGCTCGATCGTGCAGAACGGATAATTCGCCGCCTGCGCCGCTGCCGTCTGGGTCAGCGCGTTGAAAAGAGTGGACTTGCCGACGTTCGGAAGCCCGACGATGCCGCAGCGGAAACCCATGTCCGGTTCTTCGATCCCGTTGGTGAAGGTGAAGCCCGCCGCATAGGCGGTTCGGGCTCCCTTTACCAGATGGGTGCTGCGGCACCGCCGCGGCGATTATGCTTTCTTGCCGGCCTTCTTCGTCTTGGCCGCCGTCTTGGGCGCTTCGCTGTCGCGGGAAAGGAGCAGCAAGGCGCCGACCGCAACCGCGCCGATGCCGACGCCGGCAATGGTCGCCATCGTCACGTTGCGGGCATGCTGGCGCTCGGCCTGCTCTTCCGCCTTGCGGGCGGCAATCGCGGCGGTCTCGGCCAGCGCGGGCGGAGGCGGCGGGGGCGCCTGGCGGGGAT